>CAZBQQ010000103.1:13818-20380 GCA_964493965.1 uncultured Solibacteraceae bacterium | reverse complement strand
GCGCCGTGGAGGGCGTCTCTCAGCAGGTCGGGATTCGTTACCAGCTCGCCGGCCGCGTCGGTGCCGTATTGCGTGATGCCCGAAATCTCCACCAGCATGGCGTGGGTGTCCGGGTGGAAGACGCGGGTCAGCAGGGCGTAATCTTCGGTGGTTCTGCGGTCGGGCGGCAGATTCGGCAAGGACCACTTCGTCGGGGTGCCGTTGTCGGTGATCACCACGGGCAGGCGGGAAGCATCGATGAAGAAACGCATCTGGCTGCTGATCTCGCGCCAGCGCGTCAGCGAGTAACCGACGAAGATGGCCGGCGCCCCGCGCAGGTCCGAGAAGGTGACGGTGTTGCCTACGCGCACGCGGAAGGGACGCTCCATACGGGTGAGCATGGCGACCAGGCGCGACGTGGCGATCAGATCGCCGCCGCCGACGAACTGGTCCGTCAACTGTACGAAGTCCTCGGCGCGGGGCGGCTGCGTGATGTTGGGGTCTCGATTCAGGTTCCAGACCGGAACGAACGCGGCGCAGATGAGCACGGGCGCCTTGTCGTTCAGGACGGGCGCCCAGAACTGGTCGAGCGTGGGATTGCCCGCGCGGCCGAACCAGGAGAGGGCCAGGGCGGCGAGCGCGACCAGAAGGGCCGCGCCAAGCATCCAGCGCAGCCATGGGGGATGAGTGCGGGTCGCCTCGGGCTGCGGTGCGGGGACCGGCACTGGCTGCGGCGCCTCCGGGGTTGCCACGGCGGCACCGGTGGGCGCGGGCCGGAATTCCGGCACGTAGGTTCCGAAGGGCAGCTCGATTCGCAGAGGGTCCTGGGCGCCCTCGCTGGAGTAGTACAGGCCCAGCCTCTTACGGACCTCGCCCGCCTTCACCCGTACGGTGGCGTCGTCGCTGGGATCGTAGTCGGCCGTCCGGCCGAAGACGTCGATCCCGATGGTGCGTTCTTTGAGCAGGTCGCCGTGGCCGCCGAGGGTGTTCTCGATGACGTAGCGGAGGAATTCCTGGCTGCGCTTGCTGGAGCGGAACTCGTGGCTGGCAAGCACACGTTCGAGTTCCTCGCGGACCGACTCAGGCGTGACGCCGGGGCGAAACTCCTCCGTCCCCTTGGCGTGAGACGCGCCGGGGGTCTGCCCTTCACCCATGGAAGACTGCCTCTCCACCCGAAAACCTATCCGATCTTAGCACGCGCCCAATCTTCCGAAAGTAAAGACCCTACGTATGTTCGGTGGGCGTAACAAACGGAGCATAACGTTTCCACAACCGTTGTGAACTGGACAGGCCGCCGATCCCAAGCCACCATCGCTAGGAGCGGTCAGGCCGCGTATGTCCCTGACCGGACGACACAATGGCAAGCGCCACGAAGCCCGGCCGCACCCACCCCGCCCGTTGGGTGCCGACGCTGTACTTCGCGGAGGGCGTGCCCTTCTTCGCGGTGGCGCTGATCGCAGGGATCCTCTACAAGCGGCTCGGCCTGCGCAACGACGTCATCACGTTCTATACCAGCTTTCTACTACTGCCGTGGTCGCTCAAGCCGCTGTGGAGTCCGCTCATCGAGATGTTCAAGACCAAGAAGTTCTTCGTGGTCTGCCTGGAGCTTGCGGGCGGTCTGAGCCTGGCGCTGGTGGCGTTGTGCCTGCCGCTACCGGGCTATTTCGGGTACTCGCTGGCGCTGCTGGCCGTGGTCGCGTTCTGTTCTTCGACCCACGACATCGCCGCCGATGGCGTCTATATCGCCAGCCTGTCGCCCAAGGAGCAGGCGGCCTACACGGGATGGCAGGGTGGCTTCTACAATGCGGCGCGCTTCTTTTCGCAGGGCGGGCTGATCATCCTGGCCGGATACCTCGAGGTCCGGCTGGGTGTGCCGCGCGCGTGGATGACGATCTTTGCGGCCATGGGACTGATCCTCATGGCGCTGAGCATTTACCACTCGCAGGTACTGCCACGGGGCGGAGCGGAGAGGCGGTCGGAAAGCGCCAGGGAGATGGCCGCCACCTTCCGGGAAGTGGTGGTCAGCTTCTTCAAGAAACCGAACATTCTGCTGCTGCTGCTCTTCATCCTGCTCTACCGCGCCGGCGAGGGCCAGATCGTCAAGATCGGGCCGCTCTTTCTTGTGGATCACCGTTCGGTGGGCGGCCTGGGACTGACCACGGACCAGTTCGGAACCATATACGGCACGTTCGGGACAGTGGCCTTCGTGGTGGGGAGCATCCTGGGTGGCTACTTCACTTCCTGGCTGGGCCTGAAGCGCGCGCTGCTGCCGCTGGTCTGCGCCATGAATTTCCCCAACCTGGCCTACGTGTACCTGAGCACGTCGCTGCCCACCAGCCACCTGCAAATCACGGGGGCGCTGTGCGTGGAGATGTTCGGGTACGGCTTTGGCTTTGTGGGCGTGATCCTGCTCATGATGCAGGAGATTGCGCCGGGCAAATACCAGACGGCGCACTACGCCTTCGCCAATTCGCTGATGAACCTGGGGCTGCTGATTCCGGGTACGGTGAGCGGCAAGATCCAGGTGGCGGTGGGCTACCGGAACTTCTTTGTGTGGGCGCTGCTTTCCGCGATCCCGGCCTTGATTCTGTCCAGGCTGATTCCTATCCGGGGGGGCGCGAGCCCGACACCCCTAGCGCCTGTGGAGCAGCCGGCGCAAGTGGAGACACGGTAAAAAACATTGGCCACGAATGAACACGAATGGGGAACAGCAAGAGTTCTTATTCGTGTGCATGCGTGTTCATTCGTGGCCTAAGTTGTTTTCTTGTTTGGAGCATTCGTGGCACAGACTTTGAGTGAGATTGTCGAGACGCCGTCCGCCGTTGCGGAGACTAAGGCCGTCATCCTGGCGGCGGGGAAGCATACGCTCGCGGCGGATGGACGGCCGTTAGTGCTACAACCGCTGGGCGACCGCACGATCCTGGATTGCGTTTTGGAGAACGCGCTCGGGGTGGTTGGGCCCGGCGACGTTTACGTTGTGGTCGGGTACAGGCAGGAGGAAGTGCGGGCCCACCTGGGCGACAAAGTCCACTATGTGTGCCAGGAGGAGCCTTTGGGCACGGGGCACGCGGCGTTGCAGGCTTTGCAGTTGCTGCGGGATTTCCACGGGAGCCTTTTGATTCTCTACGGCGACACTCCTCTGTTCCGCCCGGCCACGATTCGCGGATTGCTCAACCGGCACCGCCTGAAAAAGGCGGACCTGACGCTGCTGACGGCGGTGGTTGATCGGTCGCTGCCCTACGGGCGCATCGTGCGCGATACCGCGGGCGACATTGTCGATATCATCGAGGACACCGAGGCGTCGGCTTCGGTGCGCGAGATTCGCGAAGTGAACGTGGGCGCTTACGTCGTCGATGCCGGCGCCATCTCGCCGGCAAACCGGCTGACGGATTGGGTTCACGAGTTGATCCGGTCGGGCCGGCGCGTTGAAAGCTACCGGCTCTACGACCAGGACGAAGTGCAGGGAATCAACACGGCGGCGGACCTGGCCCGGGCCGAGTTCATTCTCGAGAAGCGGCTGTTCCGGCCGCGGCGACAGGAGGAAGCGAACCTGGTCACGTTCGGCACCGGCGGCTGGCGGGCCATCATTGGCGAAGGTTTCACGATGCACAACGTGCGCCGGCTCAGCCAGGCGCTCGCGAACGGGATCACGCGGAAGGGCGAGGAGAAACGCGGGGTCATCGTCGGGTTCGACCGGCGCTTTCTTTCGAAACAGGCCGCCGAGGCCGCGGCCGAGGTGTTTGCCGGCAACAACATTCCCACCATCCTGCTCAGCGAGGATGCCCCCACGCCTTTGATCACTTACGCCACGGCCAAGCGTGGATCGGCGTACGGGTTGGCGTTCACGGCCAGCCATAATCCTCCCGAGTGGAACGGACTGAAGGTGTTTCACGGCGATGGATCGCTGCTGCTCGACGATGAAACGCGCGCGATCGAGAACGAGACCAACGCGCTCGATCTCGACCATGTCATCAAGCTGGAACTGGATCTGGCGCTCGAGGCCGGCATCGTCGAGCGGCACGACTTCACGAACGAGTACGTGGACGCGGTGGAGAAGCTGATCGACCTGAACGCGATCCGCGAGGCCGGGCTGAACGTGATCGTGGACCCCATGTACGGCGTGGGCCAGCTCACGCTGGGCACGGTGCTCACGGAGGCCCGCTGCCGCGTTACCTTCATCAACGACCGGCACAATCCGCTGTTCGGGGGGCGCTCCCCCGCTCCCAACCTGGAGGCGCTGCGGCTGCTGACGTCCAACATGCTGGACTACAAGTACGACCTCGGCCTGGCGATGGACGGGGACGCGGACCGCATCGCGATCGTGGACGAGCGCGGCGAATACATCCCCATCAACGACGTTCTGGTGCTGCTCTATTGGTATCTGCACGAGGTGCGCGGCGAGCGGGGCGGCGTGGTGAGAAACCTCGCGACCACGCATCTGCTGGACCGGCTGGCGGCCAAACTGGGCGAGAAATGCTACGAGGTTCCGGTGGGCTTCAAGCACATCACGGCGGCGATGGAGGAGCACAACGCGCTGCTGGGCGGCGAGTCCTCGGGCGGGCTGACCATACGCGGGCACATCCTGGGCAAAGACGGCATCTTCGCCTCCGCGCTGGTGGTGGAAATGCTGGCGCGCACGGGCCAGAAGATCTCTCCGCTGCTCGAACGCGTGCGGGAAATCACGGGGCGGCTCTATGATTTCGAGGAGAGCATGCCGGCCACGCCGGAGATGCGGATCGTGGTTCCGCGGCGGCTGAAGGAAGCGCCGTGCGGGCATATCGGACCGTACCCGGTGATCGGGATCTCGCACATGGACGGCACGAAACTGACGCTCGAGAACGACAACTGGGCGCTGCTTCGGTTCTCCGGGACAGAGCCGGTGCTGCGGCTCGCGGTGGAAGCCGATACGCCGGTGAAGGCGCAGGAACTGCTGCGCTGGCTGAGGCAGTTCGTGTCGGTGTGAGGTGAGACTTGCGCTACGGGTACTTCGATAACGAGAACAGAGAGTATGTGATCGAGCGGCCGGATGTCCCGGTCTCCTGGACGAATTACCTGGGCGTGCGGGACCTGTGCACCGTGATCTCGCACAACGCGGGCGGATATTCCTTCTACCAGAATGCCGAGCACAAGCGGGTCACGCGCTTCCGCGCCAACGGCGTTCCGCTGGACCGTCCGGGGCGCTACGTCTACCTGCGCGACGACGACACGGGCGAGTATTGGTCGGTCTCCTGGCAGCCCGTGGGCAAGGACCTGGCGAAGGCGCGCTACCAGTGCCGGCACGGTCTCTCCTACTCGAAGTTCTCCTGCGACTATCAGGATCTGCACGCGGAGCAGACGGTCTTCATCCCGATCGACGACGATGCCGAGCTGTGGGATGTGCGGATCGGCAACACGGGCTCGCGCGAGCGCCACATCAGCGTGTTCTCGTACGTGGAATTTTCGTTCCACCACATCGAAATCGACAACCAGAATTTGCAGATGAGCCTCTATGCGGCGGGGGCGAACTGTGAAGACGGCATCATCGAATACGATTTCTTTTACGAGCCGTGGACGTTCCACTACTTCGCGTCGAGCTTCGAGCCGGACGGCTTCGACTGCGTGCGCGACCGCTTTCTGGGGAGCTATCGGACGGAGACGAATCCGGTGGCGGTCGAGCGCGGGGAGTGCGGCGGCAGCTCCGAACTGGGCGGCAACCACTGCGGCGCGCTGCACAAGCGGCTGACGCTTGCGCCCGGGGAAGAGACGCGGCTTGTTCTCCTGCTGGGCGTGGGTCCGCGCGCGAAGGGGCGCGAGGTCAAGGCCAAGTACTCGGACCTGGCGGAAGTGGACCGCGCGTTCGCGGCGCTGGGGTCGTATTGGGACAAGAAGCTGGCGGCGTTCCAGTGCAAGACTCCGCATCCGGCTCTCGACACCATGATCAACACGTGGACGCTGTACCAGGCCGAGACGTGCGTGGTCTGGTCGCGATTCGCATCGTTCATCGAGGTGGGCGGCCGCACCGGCCTCGGTTATCGCGACACGTCGCAGGACGTCATGAGCGTGGTGCACACCAACCCCGGAAAGTGCCGGCAGCGGATCATCGAACTGTTGAAAGGGCAGGTGAGCCAGGGCTACGGGCTGCACCTGTTCGACCCGGACTGGTTCGATCCGGAAAAGCAGAAGGCGCCCACATTCAAATCGCCAACGGTGACGCGGACGCCGGAGCGCAAGAGCCTGATTCACGGTCTCGAAGACGTGTGCTCGGACGACGCGCTGTGGCTGGTGGTGACGGTCTGCGAGTATGTGAAAGAGACCGGCGACGAGGCGCTGTTCGGGGAGGTGGTTCCGTTCGCGGATCAGGACGAGGCCACCGTCTACCACCACCTCAAGCGTGCGCTCGATTTCTCGGCGCGACAGGTCGGCGCCAACGGCATTTGCAAGGGGTTGCGCGCGGACTGGAACGATTGCCTGAACCTGGGCGGCGGGGAAAGCGCGATGGTGTCCTTCATGCATCACTGGGCGCTGCGCGCTTTCGTCGAAGCGGCGGAGCACCTGGGCTGCGAGCAGGACGCCCACGAATATTGCGTGCTGGCGGACAAGGTCA
>CAZBQQ010000103.1:0-13718 GCA_964493965.1 uncultured Solibacteraceae bacterium | reverse complement strand
CACCTGGGCTGCGAGCAGGACGCCCACGAATATTGCGTGCTGGCGGACAAGGTCAAAGCGGCGTGCGAGAGAGAGCTGTGGGATGGCGAGTGGTACCTGCGCGGGTTTACGGCCAAGGGCGTCAAGATCGGCACGCGGGAGAGCGCGGAAGGCAAGGTCTTCATCGAAAGCAACACCTGGGCCGTGCTCTCCGATGCCGCCTCGCCGGAGCGCGCGCGGATGGCGATGGACGCTGTGGACCAGCACCTCTACTCTCCGTACGGCATACACCTGCTGTGGCCGGCGTTCTCGAAGCCGGATGACGATATCGGTTTCGTGACCCGCGTCTACAAGGGCATCAAGGAGAACGCGGCCATCTTCAGCCATCCCAATCCCTGGGCCGTCATCGCCGAGTGCAAGCTCGGACGCGGCGAGCGAGCGATGAAGTTCTACGATTCGCTGCTGCCGGCGAATCAGAACGACATGATCGAGATCCGCGAGGCGGAGCCGTACTCCTATTGCCAGTTCGTGATGGGGCAGGACCACACGGCGTTCGGTCGGGCGCGGCATCCGTGGCTCACCGGCAGCGGCGGATGGAACTACACCGCGGCGACGCGCTGGATCCTGGGAGTGCGGCTGAGCTTTGGCGGAATGATCGTCGATCCGTGCATTCCGGCTGCGTGGAAAGGTTTCCAAGTGACGCGAGAGTGGCGTGGCGCCCGGTTCGAGATCACGGTGAAGAATCCCACCGGAGTGCAGAAGGGCGTGCGGTCGCTTACGCTGAATGGTGAGACGGTCGAGGGCGCGATACCGGCTCAGCCGGTGGGTTCGGTGAATCGAGTCAGCGTGGTGATGGGATGATCATTTGGAAGCGGCGGGAGGTGGACGTCCCGCGCAGGCGTGGACGCCTGCCCCACTGCTGCGGCAAGCTCGCTGGGTTGCTGTTCCTCTTTGCACTGATGGCAAACGCGCAGCGGGTCAACATGGCGTATTTCTACAACGGAGACGATGGCTACTCTCCGAAGAACATCGCCACCAGCGGGGCGGCGGCCCGCATCACGCACCTGATGTACGCATTCGGCAAGCCCACGGCGACCGGCTGTGCCGTTTCGGACCGCCAAGCCGACTATGAAAAACGGTATGACGCCGCGGACAGCGTGGATGCGAAGGCCGACAGCGCGGATTCACACGCCGTGCGCGGCAACTTCGGTCAATTGCTGAAGTTGAAGGCGGCGTACCCGCGGCTGAAGGTGCTCATCTCGCTGGGCGGCTGGACGCTCTCCTCCCATTTCTCGGAGGCAGCCTCGACCGCGGCTTCGCGCCAGGCCTTCGTGGCCTCCTGCGTCGGGCTGTTCATCAAAGGGGACCTGGGGGGCGGGCGGTCGATTGCGGGCCTGTTCGACGGCATCGACGTCGATTGGGAATACCCGGGCGCTTGCGGAAACACGTGCGCCTTTTCGGCTGCCGATCCGCAGAACTTCACGGCACTGCTGGCGGAGTTCCGGCGTCAGCTCGATCAGCTCGACAAGCGCTATCTCCTCACGGCCGCGACGCCGGCGGGCCATGAGCAGTACTCGCTCCTCGATCTCAAGGCGATTCATCCGTACCTCAACTACATCAACCTGATGGCGTATGATTTGCATGGGGCGTGGGAGAAGACCACCAACCACAATGCGGCGCTGTACGCCAATCCGGCGGAGCCGGCCGAAGCCGCGAACCGGAACATAGACCGCGCGGTGACGGACTACCTGGCGGCAGGCGTTCCACCGGGGAAACTGGTGCTGGGCGTGCCGTTTTACGGTCATGGGTGGAAGGGCGTGCCCAACGTGAACAACGGGTTGTATCAGCCGGCCGCCGGGCCCGCGAAGGCCGGCAACGAGGCCGGCAGCGGCGGCTATCGCGTGCTCAAAGATCTGGGCTACCCGGGATTTCGCGATCCGGTGGCGCAGGCATATTGGGTCTATAGCGCGGCCGCGGGCGTGTTCTGGTCATACGACGATCCTGCTTCGTTAGTCAACAAGGCGAACTATATCAAGAGCAAGGGGCTGGCCGGCGCGATGTCGTGGGAATTGAGCAACGACGACGCTTCCGGCACGCTCCTGACCGCCCTCGCGGACGGCTTGAAGTAGACGCCTCTCAGAGCGATTCCATTTCGTGAAGAGCCTACGTTCAGGCGCTGCCGATCCCTCTCCAGCGCCGCCTCCGGCGGCCCAGGCCTCCTTGAGGTCACAACCACGAGCTTGTCCGGCTGCAGAGCCAATTTCTCAAAGCAGGCAATGACTTACGTGCCCGGCATTTTGGGTCCGCGCGTGGTCCGGGCGTAACGAACATGTTCTGAACAACCCGGCAACGGTTTGGAACTGGACATGCCCTTGTGGTCGGCACAGGATTGCGTGTGCAGCGCCTCGGGGGTCTACGGTCGGAGGCCCGGCGGCTGGGGTCAATAGCCGCAGGGCACGTTTTGCGTAGCTGGCGTAGCGACGCACCGGCAGAACAGGGCGCTCCTAACCGAAAGGCGATTGAGCAAAAGGAGCTTTAGATGCAACTGAAGCGCTACTCGACAGTTTGGATTCTGGCGCTGTGCCTCGCGGCGGCGCTAATCTCGGCCATTCCGGCGCGGGCGCAGGACGTCACGGCGTCCATCACCGGCGCGATCACCGATTCTACCGGAGCGGTGATGGCGGGCGTCAGCGTGACCGCCAGCGATCTGGAGCGGGGCACGACCTTCACCACCACCACCGACAGTGCCGGGGCCTACAACCTGGTCCGGCTGCCCGTGGGCAACTATCAGGTGAAAGTGGCCAGCCCGGGATTCCAGACCGAGGTTCAGCCGAAGGTGGAACTGGTAATCAACCAGGTGGCCAAAATCGATTTCCAACTCAAGGTTGGAAATGTCACGGAAACGGTGGAGGTGACCTCCGCGGCTCCGATCCTGCAGACCGAGACGACAACGCTCGGCACGGTGATGCAGTCGGCCGCGATCACCAGCCTGCCGCTAGAAACACGAAACTACAACCAACTCGCACTGCTGATGCCCGGCGCGGTTACGACCAGCCCGGGCGCCTTCAATACCGGCCAGGCGACATTCAACTCAGGCCGCCCCTACATCAACGGCAATCGTGAACAGGCGAACTACTACCTGCTGGACGGCATGGAGAACGTGGAATTCGTCGATAACAATGTTGCCTACTCACCCAATGTGGACGCCATCGAGGAGTTCAACGTGGTGACGAACAATCCCTCGGCGGACTACGGGCAGTTCCTCGGCGGCGTGATCAGCGTGGTCACCAAGTCGGGAACCAACTCCTATCACGGCGATCTGTTTGAATTCTTCCGCAACGATGCGTTGAACGCCAACGAGTGGTCGCGGAACTTCAGCACCGATCCCAACGTCAGCGGCAGCCCGCAGAAACTGCGCTGGAACGAATTTGGCGGAACCATTGGCGGCCCGATCCAGAAGAACAAGCTGTTCTTCTTCGGCGACTACCAAGGTTCGCGCTTCGATCACCCGACAACGGTCGGCACCCTCAATACCTTTACGTCCGCCGAAAACGGCCTGAACTTCACGGATCTGGGAGTCGCGCTGCACTATCCGGGCACGAACGTACCCATGCCGTCGAACCTCAACAACGCGACCAAGTGCGGCGCGGGGCAGAAGATGGGTGTGGATCCTTGCATCACCCTCAGTGCGACTGCGCTGAACATCATGAAGGCGCTTCCGCAGGCCAGCGGCAGCGCGACCACCAACAACGTGCCCAACTCGGAGCATGATTTCATCAACGGCGATCAGGGTGACGCAAAGGTCGACTGGGCGCCGAACGACCGCGACCGGCTGTCGGTTCGGTACTCGCAGCAGCACGTGGTGCAGCAGTTCGTGAACAGCACGGCGGCTCTTTACAGCACCAGCGGCAACGAGAACCTTCCGCTCTGGAACGGGGTCATCAACTACACCCGGACTCTGAAGCCGAACCTCATCAATGCGTTCCGCATCGGCGTGAACTACTTCCCCGCCGAGGGCAACACGCAACCGGCCACGTCCACCAACCTGGGCGCGCTGGTTCCGGGCGAGCCGACGAACTACCTGCCGGGTTTGTTCTTCTCTGGGGCGCCGGTCGGCGGCGGCCAGAACGGCCCGTTCGCGTTCGGAACGGTGGACGCGCCGGAGATCTTCCATCAGACCTCGATCCTGCTCGAAGATACGGCGATCCTGATCCACGGCGCGCACAGCATGAAATTCGGGGCCCAGTTCATCCGTTATCGCAACGACTACGTCCCGGCCACGAGCAGCGACGGCGCGGCGGGACAGATCGGCTTCAATGGCAGCTACACGGGGAACGCGGAAACCGACTTCCTGGTCGGCCTGCCGTTCTACATGGGCTATGGCAAGGGTTACAACGGAACGGTCGGACAGCGCAACAGCGCCTACGGGGGCTACTTCCAGGACGACTGGAAAGTGCTTCCGAACCTGACCGTAAACCTCGGTATCCGGTGGCAGGTGTTCACGCCGATCTACGAAGTCGGCAACCGCATGACGAACTTCGGCTTGTACACGGGACAAGTTGAGCTCGCCGGAGTCAACGGCAACAGCCGTGCTCTTTACAACCAGTACAACGGTATCGCCAACTTCCTGCCGCGCGCCGGCGTGGCATGGACCCCGTTTAAGAACACGGTGATTCGCTCGGCGTTCAGCCGCTCCAGCTTCCAGGAAGGCACGGGCGAGTACAACCGCCTGGCTACGAATGCTCCCTGGAACATCGATCTGGTCGGGCAGTGGGGTGGCGGCACCAACGGTGTGATCCCTGCTAACCAGGTCACTCTCGATCAGGGCTTCACGGGCCTGGGCTCCGCCGGCGCCGGCTGCACGGTCGCGAACGTGACGTCCGCTCCCGCGGCTTGCTTCGCGGGGGTCAGAATCCACATGACGACTCCGGATTATCGCCCGGCCGTCTCCAACCAGTGGAACGTCTCCATTCAGCAGCAACTCGGCAACTCGACCACCCTTCAGGCTGCCTATGTGGGACAGCATACCGATCACCTGGCGTCGATCATCTTCGCCGGGCAGAAATTCCTCGAATCGCCGGGCGTCGTCGGGCCCAGCCCGTACCTTTCCGGCAATCCGGCCTTTCTGGCGGATGGCACGGGCCAGGTGCGGCTCAACGCAAGCTGGGGCGTGCAGAACTACAACGCTCTGCAGATTGCGTTCCAGCAACGGCTCAGCCACGGGCTGTCATTCCAGGCGAACTATACCTGGTCGAAGTGCCTCACGAATAACTTCGGTTACTACGGAAGGTATGGCGACGCGGCGGCAAGTCAGGCCAGCGCCGACATCGCTTTCCAGTTGAACGCCTACAATATGAACCTTGATTACGGTCTGTGCGACCACGACGTGGTCAACGTATTCAACGGTTACGCCACCTACCAGTTGCCCTACGGCAAGAACCGCATGTACGGCAAGAGCGCCAGCCCGGTTATGGATGCGGTGCTCGGCGGTTGGGAAGTGAACGCGATCTACACCTTCCATGGTGGATTCCCGATCTCGATGCTCGACTGGGGCGGGGACGCGGGCACGGGTTCGGCGCAGGGCAGACCGAACTGCAACGGGCCTTCGATTCCGACTCCTTACAAGAACAATCCGACCGCCAACGGGGGCGGCTACGTGTGGTTCAGCACGGCCAACATGTCCGATCCGGCGCCCGGCAATTTCGGGAATTGCGGCGTCAGCACGGAGAGGGGCCCTGGCCTGAAGCAGGTCGACCTGAGTCTCGGGAAGCAGTTCAACGTTCCGGGCAAGGAAGGCCGCTATCTGGAGTTCCGCGCCGAGGCTATCAACGCGTTTAACACCCCGGTTCTGGTTGTTAACGGGTATTCGATCGATGTTTTCGGCGGCTCGCAGGCGGGGGTCGTCAATACGTCGCAAGGCGCTCGCAACCTGCAACTTGGGTTGAAGTTCGTGTTCTAGGTTCGCATGGTTCATGAGCGCGGCCCGGTGCCCCTGTGGTGCCGGGCCGCGCGCTTTTTATAGGCTATGATCCGTCAAACCCCTAACAACATAGGCCAGCGACCCGGCGGCCCGTCTCGCCCGCTTGCTCACGCGCGCGGTTCCGTGCTGGCGATCCTGCTGCTGGGCGCCGCACTGCCGGCTTTGGCCCAAAAAGGCACCACACCGCCCGCCAGCCCGGCGCCTACTCCTGTGCGGGGCGTTTACGATCCTATGCAGGACCCGAGAAAGAACGGGATGGCGGACTCGGGGCCCGCTAGCGCAGCCACGGTCCCGAAAGCCGCCGGTGAGACCGTCAGCGTGACGACGCTCGCCGCGCCTCCGGAGGCACGCTCGGCTTACGACAAGGGTATCCGGGCGTACAACAAACAAAAATGGCCGGAAGCGCAGAAGAACCTGCAGAAGGCCGTCGAAATCTATCCTAAGTTCGCCGCAGCCTGGTACAGCCTCGGTGTGTGCCTGGGGTCACAGAATAGGCCCGGCGACGCCGCCGCCGCGTATCGACGGTCCATCGACGCCGACCCGAAATATCCCGAGCCGTACGTGCAACTCGCCGCTGTGGAATTGAACGACAGTAAGTGGGAGGAGGCGGCGGACGCCACCGGTAAAGTGATCCACCTCGATCCGCAGCACTTTCCCGAAGCGTATCTTTACAACTCGGTGGCGAACCTGCAGCTATTGAAGTTCGATGCGGCCGAACGGAGTGCGCGCGAGGCGCTTCGCACGGACACGGATCACAAATTTCCGAAGGCGGAGCAGATGCTGGGGCTGGCGCTGGCGAACGAGAAAGACTACGCGGGCGCGAGAAGCCATCTGACGGCGTATCTGGCCCTGGAGAAGAACCCCACCGAGATTGCCCTGGGGCGTAAGCAACTCGCCGTGATCGAGCAGGAAGCGTCCGAGGCCGGCCACTGACGGGGCACGGCGCTGAACGGTGGGGGCCGTCGGCAAGCGGGCAGGCGGGTTGGTGCGGGTCCGCTCCCTCGCGGTCGCGGCTCGGTACTGCGTATCCCCGCGATGTCCTGGCCAGCCGCGTATGTTCCAATGGTGGAAGCGAGTTTCCCATGCGTCGTACGGCCCTCTTGGTGATTCTGTCCGTGGCGTTCATCCCCGGCGTTGGCCTCGCGGCGCCCGAGCAATCGGCCGCCGAGCGCGGCACCGCGCTCGCCGAGCAAGGGAACTGCGCCGAGGCCATGCCGCTGATCCACGACGCGCTGGAACAGGTGGCCCAGATACAGGACCGCGATCTCAAGCGCCGCATGGGCGCCGCCGGCGTGCGCTGCGCGATGACGCTGAACCACCAGGGCGCCGCCACTTTGTTGCTGGCCTGGCTCGAACAGGAGTTTCCGAACGACCCCGAAATCCTGTTCATGGCCACGCACGTCTACTCGGACCTGGCGGCGCGGACGTCGCAGGAGCTGATGGACGCCGCTCCCAATTCGCCGCTGGTGGTGGAGATCAACGCCGAGAAGTTCGAGAAGCAGGGCGAGTGGAAGAAGGCCATCGCGGAATACCGCGTGCTGCTGGGACGCGAACCGCGAATGCCGGGGATTCACAACCGCATCGGCCAGATCATCCTGGCGATGCCTGCCACGGCAACGTCCAACGACGAGGCCCGCAAGGAATTCGAACAGGAGCTGAAGGTCTATCCGCAGAACGCAGGAGCGGAATACTTCCTGGGCGAGATGGACCGCAAGAGCGGCCACTTGCCGCAGGCCATCGAGCATTTCAGGAACGCGACGAAGCTCAATCCGGGTCTGCCGGAACCATACTTCGGCCTGGGCCGGTGCCTGCTCGATTCCGACCGCGCGGCGGACGCGGTGGAGCCGCTCGAGACGGCGGCGCGCCTCGCGCCCGCGAATCCGACGGTCCACTTCACCCTCGCGCACGCCTACCAGGAACTGGGACGCAAGGAAGATGCCGCGCGCGAATTCGCGCTGCAGAAGAGCACTTCCGCGAAGATCCAGCAGAACACCGAGACGGTGAAGCGGAATGTCTCGGGCGTGCCGGCGCCGGATAACGGCAAGTGAAACCGGCGCTACTGGCGGCGGGCGCGGCATGCGCTTTTGTGGCCGCAACCGTCGCGTTCCAACCGGCGCTGCCGCACTTCATCGACATCACCGCTCGCTCGAAGTTCTCCTACATCAGCAACAACGATCTCTCGCCGCGCAAGTATTTCGTGCAGCCGATGGCCGGCGGCGTCGCCATTTTCGACTACGACAACGACGGCAAGATGGATATCTTCTTCACCAACGGCGCGAAGTTGCCGGAGCTGAAGAAGACCAGCCCCGCGTTTTACAATTGCCTGCTCCACAACAAAGGAGACGGCACGTTCGAGGACGTCACCGCGAAGGCCGGGCTCCGAGGCGAACACCTCGACTACAACCTGGGCGTGGCCGTGGGCGATTACGACAATGACGGCTTCGAGGACATCTTCCTCTGCGGCGCCGCGCGGAACACGCTGTATCACAACAACAGCGACGGGACCTTCACCGATGTCACAGACCAGTCGGGCATCGGCAAGAAGCCTCCAGGGATATTGAGCGTGGGCGCGGCGTGGTTCGACTACGACAACGACGGCCTGCTCGACCTGGTGGTGTCCAACTACACCACCTGGACTCCGCAAACCGACCGGCGGTGCAGCGTCAACGGCACGGAATACTACTGCAGTCCGACGTTCTATCCGCCCGCCGCGCACCGGCTGTATCACAACCTGGGCCATGGCCGGTTCGAGGACGTGACCGAGAAATCCGGCTTCGCGGCCGCGCCGGGCAAGGGCATGGGGATCTCCATCGCTGATTACAACGACGACGGCTACCAGGACGTTTTCATCGCCAACGACACCGACCCGAACTCTCTGTTCATCAATAAGGGCGACGGCACCTTCGAAGAACGCGGCCTGCCGCTCGGCGTGGCCTACAACGACGACGCGAAAGCCGTCTCCTCGATGGGCAGCGACGCCAAGGACTACGACAACGACGGCCGCGTGGACATCTTCGCGAACAACCTGATGGGGCAGATCTGGCAGCTGTTCCGCAACCGGGGCGACTTCTTCCGCTATGTCCCGGACCAGGTCGGGCTGGAACGGCTCAGCTCACCGCTCTCGGGCTGGAGCACAGCGTTCGTCGACTTCGACAACGACGGCTGGAAGGACCTGTACTCCGCCAACGGCGACGTCGACAACGTGAAGCCGAACGCGCGCCAGCACGACACCATGTTCCGCAACCTGGGCGGGAAGCAGTTCGTCGACGTATCCGAGCAAATGGGCGCGGGCTTCCTGCGCACCGGCTATCAGCGCGGATCGGCAATCGGCGATCTCAACAACGACGGCTTCGAAGACCTGGTGGTGACTTCGCTCATGGAGCGGCCGCGCATTCTGCTCAACTCGGCGGACAACGGGAATCACTGGCTGACGCTGGCGCTGGTGGGCCGCACCAGCAACCGCGACGCGATCGGGGCGAAGGTGAAGTTGACCACGGCCTCGGGACGCGTGCTTTACGATCACGTTTCGGTCAGCGTGGGGTTCATGTCCTCGAGCGATAAGCGCGTGCACTTCGGGCTGGGCGGCGAGAAGGGGATCGCGTCGATCGAGATCCGGTGGCCGCGAGGCGCTATCCAGACCCTGAAGGACGTCTCCGCCGACCGGTTTCTGAAGGTGGAAGAGCCGCTGCCAGTCGCCCCAACTCACTGATATTCGGGATGTTCGCTCGGTATCGAACGTGCCGTAACGGCTCCACAACCGTTGGGAACTGGACTTGCGACCCCTCCCGCATCCAACATGGTGAGGTGCCCGAGCCGAACGCCTGTCGAATGCTTGAGGAGATCCGCCAGCAGCCGTCCGCATTGGAGCGGACGCTGCAAGGGGCGCGGGAGGCCATCGGAGAACTGCGCGGCTATCTGAGCCGGCGCAAGCCGCCGCTGATCGTGCTGGCCGCGCGCGGCACCTCCGATAACGCCGCCCAGTTCGGGCGCTACCTGCTCGAGATCACGACCGGAATTCCGGTGTCCCTGGCGGCGCCGTCGGTGACCACGTTGTACGGCGCCAAGCTGCGTCTCGAAAACGCGCTGGTGGTTGGGATTTCGCAATCGGGCGAATCGACGGACATCAACATGTTCCTCGAATCGGCCCGCGACGAAGGCGCTCTTACGGTTGGCGTGACGAACGAGGGCGCCAGCACGCTCGCGCACCTGGCGAGGCACAGCTTCGTGCTGGCGGCCGGCCGTGAGACCAGCGTACCCGCCACGAAGACCTACACCGGCCAGCTGCTGGCGATGTATCTGCTGGCGCACGCGCTGGGAGCGCCAATCCGGCTGGAGGACCTGGAACGATTGCCGGAGTGGACTCAAAAGGCGCTCGACCTGGAGCCGCGCGTCGCCGCTTTGGCCGCGGAGTACACTTCCATCGAGCACGCTATCATTGTTGGGCGGGGGCTGGACTATGCGAACGCGCTCGAGTTCGGCCTGAAGCTCATGGAGGCCTGCTACGTGGTGGCGGAGCGATTCTCGGGCGCCGATTTCCTGCACGGGCCGATCGCCCTGGTGGAGAAGACGTTCCCGGTGTTCGTCTTCGCTCCTCCCGGTCCCACCTGGCCCGGCACGCGCGACATGATTGAGAGCCTGGGCCGGCTCGGGGCGCGGATCTTCACCATCACCGACCGCTCCAATCCGGAGGCGGCGGCGCTGGCGGGAGACACCGTGGTGGTTGAAGCCGAGGTGGCGGAGCAAACGGCGTTGCCAATCGAGTTCTTGACGCCGATCCCGTACATTGTGCCGGCGCAGTTGTTCACCGCCCACCTGGCGAGAAGCAAGGGCCTCAATCCGGACCAGCCTCGCACTCTTTCGAAGGTCACCAAAACCGTCTGATGCCAGAAAAACCGCCGCTCGACCCAGGATTTGTCCCCGCCTCGCTGTGGAATCGCGACTTTCAGGCCCGCGTGCGCGCGAGCGGACGCGCCCGCAAGCTCGCCATCGCTCTGGAGCGGCAGGACGGCTCGCGCTCCGTGTTCCATACCGAAATCCTGGGCAGCCCGAACGCGGCCAACGAGGTTTACGTCGAACGCCTGGTCAAGTTTCTGCTGTGGCAGAAGGGCGGGTGGAAGGTGACCGTCGCCGGCGATCCGGACATGGCGGCGCACATCCAGGGCGTCTATTCGTCGACGGGCCCGCGCGCGTTCGACTTCGATTTCATGGGCAGCCGCGTGTATGGGCGCCCGATGGAGATCGAGAGCGTGCTCTATGAGCGGGCTCCCGAGGCGAAAGAGGTTGGCCTTGCGCTCGGACGCCACCAGGATGGCTGCCGCATCGGGTTTGACCTGGGCGGAAGCGACCGCAAATGCGCGGCGGTGATGGACGGCGAGGTGGTGCACAGCGAAGAGGTCGTGTGGGATCCCTATTTCAAGACGGACCCTGCATATCACTTTGCGGAGATCAACGACTCCCTGAAACGGGCGGCGGCCAAACTGCCTCGCGTGGACGCCATCGGCGGCAGCGCGGCGGGCATCTACGTGGATAACGAAGTGCGGGTGGCGTCGCTGTTCCGCGGCGTGCCTCCCGACCTGTTCGAGCGGCGCGTGCGGCGTATCTTTTTCGAATTGCAGCAGGCGTGGAACGGAGTGCCGTTCGTAGTGGTCAACGATGGCGAGGTGACGGCGCTGGCGGCATCGATGGCGCTCGACGACACGGCCGTCCTGGGCCTCTCAATGGGCACCAGCCAGGCCGCCGGATACGTCACGCCGCAGGGCAATATCACGGACTGGCTGAATGAGATGGCGTTCGCGCCGGTGGACTACCGGGAGAACGCTCCGCTGGACGAGTGGTCGGGAGACGGCGGGGTGGGGTCGCAATACTTTTCCCAGCAGGCAGTCAACCGGCTGCTGCCGGCTGCGGGCATCGCGCTCGACGCCGGTATGCCGCTGGCCGAGAAACTGGCCGCGACGCAGAAATTGATGGCAGCCGGCGACGGGCGGGCGCGGAAGATTTACGAATCCATCGGGGTGTATCTGGGCTATGCGATCGCTCAGTACGCCGGGTTCTACGAGCTTCGCCACGTGCTGGTGCTGGGCCGGGTGATGACGGGCGAGGGAGGCGAAGTGATCCTTTCGACCGCGCGCCGGGTCTTGAAAAAGGAATTCCCCGAAGTGGAGGAGAGTCTGCGGCTGCACGTGCCCGGCGAGAAGGAGAAACGTCTCGGTCAGGCCGTGGCGGCGGCGACGCTCCCCAGCATTGGAGGCAAATGAAACTGAACAAGCCGAATGCCGACTTCTACGTACCGGATGGGATGGAGGAGCGGGGCGCGCTGGCTCGCACGACGCACATGTCGATCGCCGCGCACCAGGATGACATCGAGCTGATGGCGTACCACGGAGCGGCCGAGTGCTTCGGCCGGGCGGACCGCTGGTTCACGGGCGTGGTGGTCACCAACGGAGCGGGCAGCCCGCGCTCTGGGATCTACGCGCAATACACGGACGAGGAAATGCAGCAGGTCCGGTTGCGCGAGCAGCGCAAGGCCGCTTACGTGGGCGAGTACGCGTGCCAGCTCCAGTTGGGCTACTCGAGCGGCGAGGTGAAGAATCCGCCGGCGACGGCTGTCATCGAGGACCTGGCGCGGATTCTCGAGGCCGCGCGTCCGGAGGTGGTGTATCTGCACAACCTCGCGGACAAGCACGATACGCACGTCAGCGTGTGCCTGCGTGCGTTGGCGGCGCTGCGCCGGCTCGATCCGGCTCTGCGGCCGGGCAAGGTTTACGGCTGCGAGGTCTGGCGCGACCTGGATTGGCTGGCGGACGAAGACAAGCAGTGCCTGCCAGTCTCGGCGCGCCCCAACATCGCCGCGGCGCTGGTGGGCGTCTTCGATTCCCAGGTCGGCGGCGGGAAGCGCTACGACCTGGCCGCCGAAGGCCGCCGCGTGGCCAACGCGACTTACTACGCCTCGCACGCCACCGACACCGAGACCGCGCTGAGCTTCGCCATGGACCTGATGCCGCTGGTTCGCGATGCTTCGATCGAGCCCGCGCAGTACGTGTGCGGCTTCATCGATAAGTTCCGGTCCGACGTGGCCGGGCGGCTGTCGCGATTCCAGGGGTAGGGCGGCCTTGCTCGATCCCGTCACTGCCTACGATCGACTGGCGCCCGTTTACGCGCGGGTGGCGGATGAGCGCAGGGCGTATCTGGATGCCGTCGAGCGGGTGATTGTCGCCGAAGTGCCGCCGGGCAGCCGTTCCCTGCTGGATGTCGGCGCGGGGGACGGAGCGCGCTCATTCCACATTGCGCGAGCCACGGGCATGCAGGACTTGGTTCTGCTCGAGCCGAGCGCGGCCATGCGGAGCCACTGTCCCGCGGAGGCGACTGTCTGGGCCATGCGGGCCGAAGATCTCCACAGCCGGCAGGGCAGCTTCGATGTCATCACTTGCCTCTGGAACGTCCTGGGTCATATCTTCCCACGGGCGGCCAGGGTTGAAGTGCTGCGCCAGTTTGGCCGGCTGGCGGCTCCGGCTGGTAGGATCTTCATCGACGTGAATCACCGCTACAACGCCCGTCATTACGGGGCGGCGGCGACGGCAGTGCGTTTCCTCCGCGACCGCGTGGCGCCGGGAGACCGCAACGGCGATGTCACGGTTACGTGGGACATCAAGGGCAGCCCATGCGTCACAAGCGGACACGTCTTCACCCAGGCTGAGTTTGCGCGCGTGGCCCGCGCCGCCGGGCTGAGCATTGAGAAGCGGTTTGTTATTGACTACTCTTC
>CAZBQQ010000102.1:16356-20390 GCA_964493965.1 uncultured Solibacteraceae bacterium | reverse complement strand
CGCCGCCGTTGCGAAATTCGTGCCAGTGTCCCACCATTGGTCCTCTGTCAGCTACACTGCTCGACATTTTAGACGCACTACGCTGGATGTCAGCGGCCCTCGACCCGGTCGTAGTTGTGCACGTCGTTGATCGTCCCCAGCGACGTGTTGTAGAGGCTATCCAGCCCCAGCGCCGCGCGCAGATCCTCTTCGAACTCGTGCAGCGCGTGAAGCTGGCTGGCCAGCGCCGGAATCTGCCGCTCTCCCGAATCCCAGAACTTCTGGTAGCCCTCGTCAACCAGTTGTCCGATGCGATCGCCGACGAGCCAACCTGCCCGATCGATGCACGGCGGAGGCCCCGGCGAGATCATCGCCGCGCAACCATGCTTGGCGACCCGAAGGCGGCCGTCCGGTTGGCGGGCGATCTCAAACCCCGCCTGGCCAACGGCGGCGAGGCGGTCGTCGAAAGTGGGCTCGGTAGGCTGCTTTCTGCGGAAGAACATTCTACTTCGATTATAGGATTCCTGCGATAAAGCGGGCGGCGTCGGCGAGGTCGTCGGCGACATAGTCCGGCTGGGCCACTCCGTTCGCTTCGACCTCGCGCCCGTACCCGGTGCGCACAAGAATCGTGGTGGCGCCCACCCGGCGCCCCAGTTCGATATCGGCGGCCTTGTCTCCGATGACGAACGAATCCGCCAGGCGGAATCCCAGCTCCCGCGCGGCCTGCTCGGCGAGGCCAGGCGCCGGCTTGCGGCACGGGCAGCCTTCCTCGGGACCGTGCGGGCAGACGTAGATGCCGTCGAGCGAGACGCCGCCGGCCGCCAGTAGTCCGGCCAGCGCGCCATGGATGCGCTCCACCGCCTCCGCGCCGAAGTAGCCCCGGGCGATGCCGGATTGATTGGTGAGCACAACCAGTCCCAGTCCTAGTTCGCGCATGGCGCGCAGGCCCGCCAGCGTGTTCGGCAGCAGTTCGAGGCCCTCGACCGAGCTCAGGTACTCCTTCTCGACGTTGATGGTGCCGTCGCGATCGAGCAGCACAAATCGTCTGGGGGTCATGCTCAGACAATCATAGCCGGAAACCTCCCCTGAAGCCGATCGGCGGCGGCGCGCGTCTACAATTACGTTATGATGCGTCCCATCCTGGTGCTGCTCGTGGCGGTGTGGGCCGGCGGCGCCGCGGAAGCACAGAAGGGCGGCCCTAAGGCCCGTCCGCCCGCTCCGTCCGCATGGCCGGTCGAAGAGATCCGGATCGAGGGCCTGCACGACTACACGCGCGACAAGGTGCTCGCCGCACTGAATCTCAAGGTGGGCCAGATGGCGGCGGCCAAGGATTTCCAGGCCGCTCGGGATCGCCTGATTGCCACTGGCGCCTTCTCCAACGCCGGCTTTCGCTTCGGTCCATCGCCCGGCGGCAAAGGCTATATCGTGACCTTCGAGCTTGCCGAGGTCGAGCCGAAATTCGCGGTCGCCTTCGAAGACCTGGACGTGCCGGCTGACGAGTTGCGCGCAGCGCTGGCCCGCAACGATCCGTTCTACGGGCCGAAGATCCCCGCCACCGAGCCGCTGCTATCGCGGTATTCGAAAATCGTGCAGGATGTGCTGACGGCGAAGAAATCGACCGTGACCGTCGCCGGAAGGCTGGCCCCGGGTGACAGCGGAGAGTTGTGGGTGGTCTTCGAGCCGGCTTCGCGGCCCAGGGTGGCGCGGGTCCACTTCACGGGCAATTCCGTGGTGCCTTCCACGGCGCTCGAGAACGCGATGAACGAGGTAGCGGTGGGCATGCCGTACCGCGACGAGCGTTTCCGCCGGGTGCTCGATTCGCAGGTCCGGCCGCTCTACGACGTGCGCGGGCACGTGCGGGTGGCGTTCACGGGGATCGAGATCGAACCGGAAAAGGACGTCAAGGGCCTGGTGATCGCGGTCAAGGTTGACGAAGGCCCTGTCTACACGTTCGGCACGGTCCAGATGGTGGGCGCGAGCCTGACCCGGCAGGAACTGGACAAGATCGCGGGCTTCAAGGCGGGCGAGGTTTTCAACCAGGTCGCGGTCGATGCCGTTGTGACCAAGCTGCAGCAGCGCCAGAAGCGCGACGGCCGCCTGCACGTCCAGACCCAGGTGGAGCGGCGGATCAACGACACGGCGAAAAAGGTGGACCTGATCTTCCGCGTGACCCCTGGCCCGCAATACCTCTTTGGCGAGCTCACCATCCAGGGCCTGGACATCCTCACCGAGCCGGCGATCCGCAAGATGTGGGCGCTCAAAGCGGGCGATCCCTTCAACTTCGAATACCCGCAGAACTTCCTCAACTCGGTTCGGGACGACCTCGAAAACCTGGGCGAGACCAACGCGGTGGTGAAGGCCGACGACCAGAAGCGGACCGTCGACGTGACCCTGACCTTCAAGGGCGCGCCTCCCAAGCCCGAGAAGCCCCGCCCGCAGCGCGGCACCCCGGCGCCCGGTTTCGCCTGGAGCGCGGCGACCCCGTGTCCGCCAGCCCGTCGCCCGGTTTCGCCTGGCTCTCCGCTCCTGCTATCGTGAAGAGTCTGTGTCGCAGTCACCTTTGAACATTCACCTGGAGAAGTACGACGGGCCGCTTGACCTCCTCCTGGATCTGATCCGCAAGCAGCAGATCGATATCTGGGACATCCCGATCGCCAAGATCACCTCACAGTACCTGGAGTATCTGGACAAGGCCGCCGGCCTCGACATGGAGCTGAGCTCGGAGTTCATCTTCATGGCGGCCACGCTGATCCACATCAAATCGCGCCTGCTGCTGCCGAGGGACCCGGAGCTCGAAAAGCTGGCGCCCGAGGACGACCCGCGGCGCGAGCTGGTGGAGCGGCTGATCGAGCACGAGCGCTACAAAAACGCGGCCGAGATGCTCCAGCAGAAGCGGATGATCGAGGAGAACGTCTGGTCACCCGCGCAGATCAACCAGTTCCTGGGGAACCAGGACGAGCCGGAACTGGCGGTGTCGCTCATCGACCTGGTGAAGACCTTCGAGCAGGTGCTCGGCCGGGCCAAGAGCCGCCCCGTGTTTCAGGTCAACCAGGACGACGTCAGCGTGCCCGA
The DNA here is from genome assembly GCA_964493965.1 of uncultured Solibacteraceae bacterium. Classification (GTDB taxonomy): domain Bacteria; phylum Acidobacteriota; class Terriglobia; order Bryobacterales; family Bryobacteraceae; genus DASWZN01. The sequence continues at coordinate 17,339 of CAZBQQ010000102.1, read as the reverse complement.
CATGATCCAGTACCTGAAGTCGCTGCTACAGGGCAAGCCGCGCGGAGAGAAGTTCGGAGTGGCCGGGTTGTTCGAGGAGCAACGCAGCCGGCGCGCGATGATCTGCCTGTTCCTCGCTATGCTGGAGATGGTCAGGATGCAGGCCATCGTGCTGGTTCAGAAGGACGCATTCGGCGAAATCGCATTGAGGGCGCACAAGCGCTTCGACGAGGTTTTCGCAGCCGACGGCGCGCTAGACAGCATTGAGAAGGACTATCAGTAGGACCGGATGGAGATAGAAGACCAGAAGCTGGAAACCGAAGAAGCCGCCGAGCCGGAGGCGATCGCCGACCAGCCACCGGAGGCGGTCGCCGAGCAGCAGCGGGAGGCCGTCGCCGAGCAGGAACCGGAGGCAGTCGAGGAGCAGTTGCCGCTGGCGGCGCCGATCGACGAAACCGGCCTGAGGGCGGCCATCGAGGCGATCGTCTACGTGTGCGAGGACCCGGCAACCGCGGCGCAGATCGCGACCGCGCTCCAGCAACCGCAGGAGCGAATCGAAGTCCTGCTGGCGGAACTGGTGGCCGAGTTCGCCGCGCCGGCGCACGGGCTGATGGTGCGCGAAGTCGCGGGCGGCTACAAGATGGCCACCAAGCCCGAGCACCACGAAGCCGTGCGCGCCTTCGCCAAGAGCCTCAAGCCCGCGTTGAAGCTTTCGCTGGCGGCGCTCGAAACGCTGGCGACCATCGCCTATAAGCAGCCAGTAACGGCGCCGGAGATCATGGAGATCCGTGGCGTCCAGGGCGCGGGCGTGCTCAAGACGCTGCTTGATCGCAAGCTCATCCAGACGGCCGGACGCAAGAACGTGGTGGGCCGGCCGATCCTCTACCGGACCTCCAAAGAATTCCTGATGCAGTTCGGGCTCAAGGACTTGAGCGAGCTGCCGACGTTGAAGGAGTTCGAGGAACTGAGGCGTTTGGCGGCCGGTGACGAGCCGGAAAACGCGG
>CAZBQQ010000102.1:4142-16256 GCA_964493965.1 uncultured Solibacteraceae bacterium | reverse complement strand
AAGGAGTTCGAGGAACTGAGGCGTTTGGCGGCCGGTGACGAGCCGGAAAACGCGGCGCCCGGGGCTGCGGGCCTGGTACCGGAAGGCGCGGGCGTGGAGCCGGAAACGACGAGCGTGGAGTCCGAAGTCGAGGCCGAGGTCCGGCCAGTGGGCCCCGAGCCAGAGGCCGCCGTAGCCGTGGAGCCGGCAGCCGGGCAGCCAGAGGCGGAAGCCGCGCCTCCGGACGCCGACGCCGTTCCGCAGCCCGAAGCCGAGGCCGCCCAGCCGGAAGCCGATGCGGCGCCAAAGGCGACGGAGGGCCAGGATGCCTGAGGAGCGTCTCCAGAAGATCCTCGCGCGCGGGGGAGTTGCCAGCCGCCGCAAGTCCGAAGAGCTGATCGTCGAAGGCCGCGTTACGGTCAATGGCCAAGTGGTGGTGGAACTGGGCACCAAGGCCGACGCCGAGCGCGACCACATCAAGGTCGACGGCAAGCTGATCAAGCAGCCCAGTCACACGGTGTGCCTGGCGCTCAACAAGCCCAAGGGCGTCATGACTACGGTCTCGGATCCCGAGGGGCGGCCCACCGTGATGCAATTCGTCAACATTAAGGAACGCGTGTTCCCGGTGGGGCGGCTGGATTATGCGAGCGAGGGCCTGCTGCTGCTGACCAACGACGGCGAAATGGCCAACGCCATCATGTCCGCGTCCAAGCACCTTCCCAAGACCTACTTGGTGAAGGTCAACGGGCTGCTCACCCCGCAGCAGGAAGTCCAGTTTCGCGAGGGCATTCCACTGCATGGGCGGCGCACCGCTCCGGCCGGGTTGCGGCTGGTGCGGAAGGCCGAGAATCCGTGGTATGAAGTGCGGCTGATCGAGGGGCGCCACCACCAGATTCGCGAGATGTTCAAGTCCTTGGGTGTGCTGGTCGAGAAGCTGCGACGGGTCAAGATCGGCTTCGTGGAATTGGGAGCGCTGAAGCCGGGGCACTACCGCCAACTCACCGGGATCGAGATCGAGCGCCTGCGCAAGGCGCTGGGGCTGGGATGACGATCGCGGAGTTGCTGACGAGCGCCAAAACGATCGCTGTGGTCGGCCTTTCGAGCCGCCGCGCGCGCCCCAGCTACAGCGTCTCGGAGTACATGCAAAGCGCCGGCTACCGCATCATTCCCGTGAATCCACAGGAGACCGAAGTGCTCGGCGAGAAGGCCTACCCGGACCTGGATTCCGTGCCGGTTCCGGTGGACATCGTGGACGTCTTCCGCAGGTCGGAGTTCGTGCCGGAGGTGGTCGAGGCCGCCATCCGGATCGGGGCCAAGGCGGTCTGGATGCAGGAAGAAGTGGTGCACGAAGAGGCGGCCGAGCGGGCCCGCGCGACGGGACTCACCGTGGTCATGGACCGCTGCATCCTCAAAGAGCACCGCAAAATGAAGCTAACCTGAAGCGGGCAGGCGCTTAGGCCCGCCGTTTTCCCCTCCACGCTTGCGAACCCTTACGCGTCACCAATATGTGAGCCGTTTCTTGCCCTGGGTTTGTCTTCTCTTCGCCTCGGCCGTGGCGTACGCCAGCACGGACCTCACCACCCTGCTCAAGGGCGTCGAGGACCGCTATAACCGGGCGCAGACCCTCCAGGTCCATTTCGAGCAGACTTACGAGGCTCCCCAGCGCGCCCCCAGGACCGAAACGGGAGAGCTGTTCCTGCGCAAGCCGGGCCGCATGCACTGGCGGTACTCCCAGCCGGCCGGCAAGCTGTTCGTCAGCGACGGTAAGTTCGTCTATCTCTACACCCCCGCCAACAACCGCGTGGAGAGGACGAAGGTGAAGGAAAGCGACGATATGCGTGCCCCCCTCGCCTTCCTACTGGGCAAATTAAACTTCGAGCGGGATTTCAAGCGCTTCACCTACCATCCCGGCGATGGCGGAACCTGGGTGGCCGGCGAGCCGCGCTCCGCCAAGGCGCCCTTCACCAGGGTGGAATTCCTGGTGACCCCGGCATACGAAATCCGCCAGCTGATCGTGGCCGAAGAGGGTGGCTCCACGATGGAGTTCCGCTTCGACCAGGAGAAGCTCAACCCCACGCTGGCCGCGAACCTGTTCCGGTTCCAGCCGCCGGCGGGCGCCGAGGTTGTGGAGGCTGCGGAATGAGGAAGGCGACGCACCATGGCTGAGTTCCTTCTGAAGTACGCGGATGCGCGCGGCGAGGTGCATCGGGAGACTGCGCAGGCCACCAGCGCCGACGAATTGCGCGAGCGCTTCACAGATCAGGGCTATCTGGTCTACTCCGTCCGGCCCAAGGGGGGCATCGGCGTACTGACCCCCGCTCTCTCAGGCCGCAAGCCGAAGCTCAACATGGAGCGGTTCCTCATCTTCAACCAGCAGTTTGTCACGCTGGTTCGAGCCGGACTGCCCATCCTGAAGGGGCTCGATCTGCTGGCCGACCGCCTCACCGACCCCAAGCTGGGCGGATTCATCCGCGCGGTCCGCGACGACGTCAAGAACGGCGCCCTGCTCTCGGACGCCTTCCGCGCCCAGGGAGTGTTCCCGCCGATCTACGTGACGTCGGTGATGGCCGGCGAGAAGAGCGGCAGCCTGGCCGAGGTGCTCGACCGCTACATCGCCTACCAAAAGCTCTCCCAGACGATGCGAAAGAAGTTGCTCGTCTCCCTGATCTATCCGGCCGTGCTGTTCTCGCTGGTAATCATCCTGGTGGTGTTCCTGGTCACCTACGTGGTGCCCAACTTCGCTCAGCTCTACCGAAGCATGGATGCGAAGCTCCCCGCCATGACGGAACTCCTGATCGCCGTCGGTACCACCGCGCGCAACTACATCCTGGTGGGCTTCGCTGGGCTGGTGGTGGCAGTGTTTGCGCTGCGCGCCTGGGCGCGGCGCGAGTCGGCCCAGATCAGGCTCGACAAAATCAAGATGGCCACGCCCGCCTTGGGAGACATCTGGGTTAAATACCAGGTGGCCCAGTTTGCGCGCATCCTGGGCACGCTGCTGATTGGCGGCATCCCGCTGGTGCAGGCGCTCGACACCGCGGCCCAATCGCTGAACTCGCGGCTGCTGCGCTCGGCGCTCGGGAAGGCCCAGAAACAGGTCAAGGAGGGTCAGTCGTTGTCGTCAGGACTGGCCACCACCAAGCTGGTTCCTCCGCTGGCCATCGACATGATCGAAGTCGGTGAATCCACCGGCGCGCTGCCCGCCATGTTGGGCAGCGTGGCCGAATTCTACGAAGAAGACGTCAATACGAAGATGGCCGCCAGCCTGGCGCTGATCGAGCCCATCATCATGATCGTGATGGGCATTTTCGTCGCGTTCGTGCTGGTGTCGCTGTATCTGCCAATCTTCTCTCTCTCGGAGGCGATGTAAATTATGGCCACCGATCGCAGCAAGCTGGCCGATCCGGCCGAGCAAACCGCCGAGGCGCAGGAACTGGCGCGGCGGTACCACTACGAGTTCGTCGACCTCACCGTCGCGCACATCGACCACGACCTGTTCCGTTCCGTCCCGGTCGACCTGATGTTCCGCTACAACTTCGTGCCCATCCAGGCGGAGAACGGGACGCTCGAGATCGCGCTGTCGGACCCGCGCAACCTGAATCTGGTGGATGAGCTGACCGTCCTGCTGCAGAAGAAGCTGAAGGTGCGGGTCGCCTCGCTCTCCCAGATCGCCGACCTGTTGAAGAAAACCGAACAGTCCCAGCGCGTCCTCGAAGAGGTCACTGAAGGGTTCGCGCTCGACGTTGTCGCCGAGGAAGACAACACCGACGAGACCCTCTCGATCGACCGGCTGTCGGCTGGCGAAAGCGACATCGCCCCGGTCATCCGCCTGGTCGACACCACCATCTTCAACGCGCTCGAACGGCGGGCGAGCGACATACACATCGAGACGCGCGATGCCGAGGTGGCCATCAAGTACCGCATTGACGGCGTCCTGCACTACGCCATGCCGCCCATCGCCAAGGACTGGCACTCCACCATCCTTTCGCGTATCAAGGTCATGAGCGAGCTCGACATCGCCGAGCGGCGCATCCCGCAGGACGGCCGCTTCCGCGTGCGCTACAAGACGCGCCTCATCGACTTCCGCGTCTCGATCATGCCCACCATCTACGGCGAAGACGCCGTGCTCCGCGTGCTCGACAAGGAATCGATGAGCGAGAAGTTCTCCCAGCTCTCGCTCGACGTAGTGGGGTTCCCGGAATACGACCTGGTGAAATTCCGCCGCTACATCAAGGAGCCCTACGGCATGGTGCTGGTGACCGGCCCCACCGGCTCCGGCAAGACCACCACGCTGTACGCGGCGCTGAGCGAGATCAAGAACGACGAGGATAAGATCATCACCATCGAGGATCCCGTCGAGTACCAGGTCAAGGGCATCACGCAGATCCCGGTGAACGAGAAGAAGGGACTGACGTTCGCCCGCGGCCTCCGTTCGATTTTGCGCCACGATCCCGACAAGGTCATGGTGGGCGAGATCCGCGATCAGGAGACGGCGCAGATCGCCATCAACGCTGCACTCACCGGCCACCTGGTGTTCACCACGGTGCACGCCAACAACGTATTCGATGTGCTGGGCCGCTTCCTCAACATGGGCGTCGAGCCCTACAACTTCGTTTCGGCGCTGAACTGCATCCTGGCGCAGCGGCTGGTGCGCATCATCTGCCCCCACTGCAAGCATCAGGTGCACGCCACGGATGCGTACCTGACCGAGAGCGGCCTCGATCCCGCCGAGTGGCGCGACCTCCCCATTTACGAGGGCGCAGGCTGCTTCGAGTGCGGCGGTACCGGCTTTCGCGGCCGAACCGCGATCACGGAACTGCTGGACCTGAGCGAGCGCATCCGCGAGATGATTCTGGACAAGCGGCCGACCTCTGAGATCCGGCGCATGGCCCGCGAAGAGGGCATGACGTTCCTGCGCGAGTGCGCGGTGGAGAGAGTGAGGTCGGGCGTGACCACGCTCAAGGAAATCAACAAGGTGACTTTCATCGAGGGCTAAGCATGACGGCGCCGAGCTTCCTGAAAAAACTGATGAGCGACCCGCCGCCGCGGTTCGCCTTCGAAATCTCCGAGAGCGGGATTGCGGCGGCCCGCATCGCCTCTCCACCCGAGATCGGCTTCCAGCCGCTCGACGCGGACGTCATCGCCGTTTCCCCGGTGCACGACAACGTGCAACGCATGGAGGCGCTCACCCAGCAGGTGCGCGCGCTGGCGCCGAGAGGCGAGAAAAAGCGCGTGCGCGCGGCGCTCATCCTGCCGGACCACAGCGTACGCGTCTCGGTGCTCGATTTCGACGCCTTTCCGGACGATCCCAAGCAGCAGCTCCCGCTGGTTCGCTTCCGGCTGAAGAAGAGCCTGCCTTTCGACATCGACGCAGCCGCCATCAGCTATTACGCGCAGCCCAACGGCCAGCGCGTGGACGTAGTGGTGGCGGCGGCGCCTCTGGAAGTTCTGACCCGCTACGAGATGCCGTTCCGCGCCGCTGGCTTCCACCTCGGCCTGGTCACGACTTCGACACTGTGCGCGCTCGAGATGGTGAAGGGGACGGGAGTGGCGGTGGTAGCTAAGCGGAGCAGCCGAGCGTTGACGCTCGCCGTGCTCGATGGCGGCGTGCTCAAGCTGCTGCGGTCGATCGAGCTCTCGGATGGCGGGGTGGCCGAGGTCGCCTCGCACCTCCATCCCACTTTCGCCTACATGGAGGATCAACTCGGCAGCCGGCCGGAAGAAGTCCTGACCTGCGGCTTCGGCCGTTCGAGTGACGACCTGGCGGCTGAACTCGGGCAACCCTGCGTCCCGTTGCGCTCCCGGTACGGCTTGCCCGACCAGCTCAATGCGGGGCTGCTGGGATACCTGGAGTGTCTGGAGACTATCCAATGACCCCTAAGGTAGCGGTCAATCTGGCCAGCGAGCCGTTTGAACGGACCAGACCGATGCTGGTGGCGTCGGCGGTCACGGCGTTCTTTCTCGTCCTCCTGCTGGCGGTGCTGGTGGCGTTGTCGGTGACTGAGCGCGGGCAGGCCGCCGAGCTGCGGCAGACCATCGCCAAACTCGAAGCCCGGCGGCGCACTCTGAGTGCCGAGCAGACGCGTCTCGAAGCCACATTGCGACAGCCCGAGAATGCCGAGGTGCTGGCGCGCAGCCTGTTCCTGAACAACCTGCTGTATGCCAAGGGCATCAGCTGGACCCGCTTGTTCGACGACCTGGAAAAGGTGATGCCCTTCAACGTGCGGTTGATCTCGATCCGTCCGCAGGCCGGCGGGCCGGGCGAGATCCAGCTCGACATGGTGGTGGGCGCGGAGTCGGCCGAGCCCGTGGTGCAGTTGCTGACGCGCCTGGAGGGCTCGCCGGTCTTCGGCGCGACCCTGATTCACAACCGCTGGCCGCCGACGCAATCCGAGCCGCTGCTGAGGTACCGCGTGAGTGTGAACTATGTGCAGAAGCTTCAGGAAGTGGCCGGGGCCGGGAGGCGTACCCCATGACCCGCATTAGCATCGCGAGCGTTCGCCAGCGGCTGGCTGCGGCGCTGGGATCGGGCCGGAATCCGCGCTCGATCGCCCGTCTCGTCCTGGCCGTCCTGGTGGTGTTGAACCTGGTCGCGGCGGCCGTGGTGCTCAAGCCCTGGGAGGGCTCGGGTTCTCTCGAGGAGCGCGTCTCCTCGTTGCGCAAGGAGCTGGATCAGAAGCAGGCCGTGGTAAAGCGGATGCGCGGGATCGTGAGCAAGGTGCAGACGGCGCGCGGCGATGGCGACACGTTCATGTCTTCCTACCTGCTGGATCGCCGGACGGTTTCCTCCACCCTGCTCGACGAGCTCGATCAGATGGCCAAAAAGGCCGGCGTCAGGCAGAAGGAAGTGACCTTCGCCTTCGAGCCGGTGGAGGGCACCGACGCGCTGACCCACGCGGAGATCACCGCCAACTACGAAGGCCAGTACAAGGACCTGACGCTGTTCCTCAACCTGCTGGATCATTCCCCGCGGCTTCTGATCATCGACAGCCTGGGGGCCACGCCACAGCCTACCGGAGGGGTGCTCGAGGTCACCATCAAGTTGAACACCTTTGTGCGCGAGGACGCGGCGCCGGGAGCCGTTGGTGAGCAAGCCTCGGCTGAGCTCCCGGGGAGGGCCCAATGAACCTCCAGATGAAGGGATTGGGCGCGGAGCCGAAGAAGCTCGCCATGTTGGGAGCAGCGGTGGTGGTCCTGGCGGTGGTTGTCTATATGAATATGGGGAGCTCCTCGGACAGCGCCCCCGCGCCGCAGCCCAGGGCGGCCCAAAGCGCGGTTCCGGCCGCCAGTCCGGACTTTGGCGCCAGCGTGCTCAACCCGCCCGCGGAGACGCGCCAGCGGTCGTTGCAGAAGCCCGGGCGCGGCAGGGTCAAGCAGCAATTCAAGCTGGGGATTGGCGACAAGCAGCCGGACCCGAGCTCGATCGATCCGACACTGCGGCTGGATCTCCTGGCCAGGGTGCAGGCGGTGAGCATGGCTGGCGGCGTCAGGAACCTGTTCCAGTTTGGCGCGTCGCCCCTGCCGAAGACAAAGGACCCGAGAATCACGCTCGAGGCTCCCCCCGCCCCGGTGAACACCCCGCCGCCCGGACCACCGCCTACGCCGCCGCCTCCGCCGATCCCGCTGAAGTTTTACGGCTACGCGACGCCGGCGCCCTCCGGCGCCAAGCGCGTTTTCCTGTTGGACAACGAGGACATCATCGTGGCCGTCGAGGGACAGCTGGTGAAAAGCCGCTACAAACTGGTGCGCGTGGGCATCAACTCGGTAGTGCTCGAAGACATGCAGTTCAAACACCAGCAGACGCTGCCGCTCGAGGAAGAGAAGCCGGGGCAAACCGGATGAGCAGGCGGCGGAAGGGGCAGGAATCCGGCTTTGCGCTGCTGTTCGTGCTGCTCGCTGCGGCCATGATCGCGATCTTCCTGTATTCGCAGATGCCGCAGGTGGCGTTCGAAGGCCAGCGCCTCAAAGAGGCCGACCTCATCTCCCATGGCGAACAGTACAAGCGCGCCATCAAGCTCTTCTACCGGCAGTTCGGCCGGTACCCGCCCTCGATCGACGCCCTGGAGAACACCAACAACATACGGTTCCTGCGCCGGCGTTTCAAAGATCCCATGACCGGAAAAGACGACTGGCGCTTCATCCACGCCGGCGGACCGGGCATGTTCACCGACTCGCTGACAAAGAAAGCCCCCAAGATCGCGGGCACTATGTCCGCCAGCGACATGGCGGCTGCCAGCTCCGGATCGGCGAGCTCCGGATCGACCAGCTCCGGAGACGCCAGCAGCTCTACCGATCCGTCGCAGCAGTCCCCGCAGCGTTGGCAGCTACGGCGTCCTCAGACCACGGACGCGTCTTCCGGAAACCCCGACGCCCCGCCTGACGATTCGCAGCTGCAGGCTGTGCCCGGGCAGCCAGTCTATATCCCACCCGGCGGCGGCCCGCTTCAGCCGGGCGATCCCGGCTACACGCCTGGACAGGTCCAGCCCGGCCAACCGGTCCAGCCCGGCCAGCCCGGATATCAGCCCGGTCAGCCGGGCGGCGGGCGTCTCTACCAGCCGGGAGGGCAGGCGTATGGCAATCCGAACCAGCCGCTGTATCCGAATGTGCCGCTGCCCGGGATGCCAACCGGAGGCTTCGGGAATCAGTCTGGTGGGACCGCGGCGACAGGCAGCGGCCAGAGCAGCGGCTCCTCCCCTTCGTCCAACTCGAGTTCGTCCGGCGGCGGGTTCGGCATGATGGGGGGAGGCGGCGCCGGGATCGCGGGTGTTGCCAGCAAGTACGAAGCAACGGGAATCAAGATCTACAAGGACCACGGGAAGTACAACGAGTGGGAGTTCATCTACGATCCCCGGGACGAGGTCCTGGCGCTCGGCGGAGCACTACCTCAGAACCCGACGGATACGACCGGCCTGTCCGGGTCGCCCGGCGTCGCTCAACAACCGATGGGAACGCCCCTGGGAGGCCAGCCCGGAACCCAGCAGCCTGGCACCCAGCCCGGAACGTCGAATCCCAACTAGGCAGTGTCCCCGACGAACCGCCTTTACCGAGCCGCGACCGCCAGGGAGCGGTCCGCTCGCTCACCCGCGCGGTTCTGTGCGTCCGCCCTGCTCCCTTCGCGACCGGCGGAGCTCTGCCAGCCGGACCTGGCGTTCGTCCATGCCGAAATAGTGCGCCACCTCGTGCCAGATGGTTTCGCGGACCAGCCGCACCAGGTCCTGGCGGTCGCGGGCGAGGCGCTCGTGTGGCCCCTGGTAGAGCGTGATGCGGTCGGGAAGGGTGAAGCTGTCCGAGGTGCTGCGGCGCGGTAATGGCCGGCCCTGATAAAGACCGAGTAACCCCGGACGCGGGGGTTCCGCCTCAACGATGAAGGCCACATTGTGCAGCCTGCGCCGAAACCGCGCCGGAACGACGGTCATAGCCTTCTCGACAAGCTTGTCGAATTCCGCCGGAGTCACCGAAAGCTATTTTAGCGGAGGTGCGGCGGCTTGGCGAAGGGCGGTGCGGCGGAGGTTTTTAATGTAGTCCGCAAGGTCCTGTGTTGAATCGGCTTATAGTCCGCCTGGGTCAAGTTTAGCAGTACATATTAAGAGACGTAAATTGACTGAGAGCGCTATATCGTGTTCGCCTGTAGTGTAGAGGGGGCTAGGGAATCTGGCTCGCAAACGCGCACGACGCGAGGAAAATCATGTTTTCTACGACCTGTGAGTATGCTCTCCGCGCCTTGGTGGGTCTGGCGCGAGTCTCCAATGGAGACGCGCTGCTGGGACGCGACCTGGCCTTGAGCGCACAAATCCCCGCCAACTACCTCTCCAAGATCCTGTTAACCCTGCGGAATGCAGGCCTTCTTACTACGGCGAGAGGAACGGGGGGTGGATACCGACTGCGTAAGTCTCCGGAAACAATCCGGTTGCTGGATATCGTGGAACTGTTCGACGGGGCACGGGCGAAGCCTGCGTGCCTTCTGGGGGGCAAATCCTGCACCGACGAGGATCCGTGCCCGGCGCACGAGTCATGGCGCGACATCCGGGCAGCCTATATAGAGTTCCTGGAAACCACGACGCTGGCGGGTATCGCGAAAGGCGACCGGACATCCGACGCGCCGCCCGGCTCCTAGGGCCGCGCTGCTGCCGGCGCCGCTCAAAAAAAGGGGGCGCCACACTGCGGGCGCCCATGGAGGACATCGCGTTATCAAAGTAGTGTGAGCGATGACTGAATTGTCTCGCCTCCCCGCTTCACTTTGTATCGAAAAGTACTTGACAGAGCCGAAACCGCAGCGTAAGCTACCACTGATGGCCGAACCAGCCGCGATACACGCACGGGCGATGGACAATCTGCGGTTCATCCGCCAGACGATGGAAGGTGCGACGGCTTTCACCGCCATCTCCGGCTGGGGAGTGGTGATCGTGGGCCTGACGGCCCTTCTGGCCGCCGTCCTGGCCAGCCGGCAGACAAGCGCGGAGGCCTGGTTGGCGATCTGGATGGGCGAAGCGCTACTGTCGTTTGCCATCGCCGGTGGCGCGACGATCCGCAAGGCGCGCGCCTCCCGGCAGTCGGTTCTCTCCATGCCCGGCAAGCGATTCGCTCTCAGTTTCGCGCCGCCCATGGTGGTGGGCGCCCTGCTGACCGTGGCGCTTCAGCGAATGGGATTACCGGGTGCGATTCCCGGCATGTGGATGCTCCTCTACGGCACGGCCATCGTGACCGGAGGCGCCTTCTCCGTGCGGATCGTGCCGGTGATGGGGCTGTGCTTCATGGCCGAAGGCGCGGTCGCGCTGTTCCTGCCGTGGGCGTGGCGCGACGGGCTGATGGCGGCCGCGTTCGGCGGGTTTCATGTCGTATTCGGATTCATTATCGCCAGGAGGTTCGGTGGCTAAGAGCGGGGCAGCGCGGCACAAGCCGGTGGCGGAAGCGGTGGAGACGGGCTCGCTCGGCGAGATCTCCGGCCACGCCGTGGGCGGTGCGCAGGCCCTCGATCGCCTCATTCACGAGCGCATGCGGCTGGGCATCGTGTCCGCGCTGGCGGTCAACGAGAGCCTCACGTTTAACGACCTGAAGAAGCTGCTCGCTACAACCGACGGCAACCTGAGCGTTCACGCCCGGAAACTTGAAGAGGCCGGCTACATCGCCTGCACTAAGTTCTTTGAAGGCCGGCTGCCCAAGACCGAGTTTCGCCTGACCGACCCGGGGCGGCAGGCGCTGGAGCGCTACCTGGATCACATGGAGGCGCTCATCCGGGCTACCCGGGACCGCTGATCCGCATTTTTTTTGGCGCATTGACTTTATGAAGAAAAGTTATTTGCAGGAAGCGGAAGGCTCCGCGGGCCTTCACGTCGCCATCATCATGGACGGCAATGGCCGCTGGGCGGTAGCCCGGGGTCTGCCGCGTATCGCCGGGCACCGCCACGGAGCGCTGGCCGTGCGCCGGGCCGTCGAAGCGGCTCCCGGGCTGGGGATCCGCACCCTGACGCTCTATGCGTTCTCCTCCGACAACTGGCGGCGTCCCCCCGAGGAAGTCTCCGCGCTGATGCGCCTCCTGTTGGAGTACCTGCGCAAGGAGACCGACGAGTGTATCGAGAACGGCGTGCGGATAAACCTGATCGGGCGCCGAGACCGCCTGTCCCGGCCGCTCTCCGAGAGCGTGGAAGCGGCCGAACGCGCCACGGCCCACGGCCGGCGGCTCCACCTCAGGATCGCCGTTGATTACTCCGCCCGCGACGCAATCCTGCGGGCAGCCAGCCATCTTCCCGCAGGCGATGTCGGCCGCGAGGAGTTTGGACGCCTGCTCGCGGAAGCCTGCAACGCGCCCGCCCCGTCGCCCGATGTCGACCTGCTGATTCGCACCGGGGGAGAGCAGAGGCTGAGCGACTTCCTGCTCTGGGAGGCCGCCTACGCCGAACTGCACTTCATCCACCGCATGTGGCCGGAATTCCAGGCTTCGGACCTGGAGGCGGCCGTGCGGGATTACCACGGGCGTCAGCGCCGCTTTGGCGCGGTGCCGGAGGCGGCGGCCGTATAGTCTTCGACCGTGTGAAGTTGTTCTTTGGCATGTGGGGCAGCTTGTGAAGCTGCGCGCCGGTTGGCAACCGGTTGGCAACCGGCGCTGAAGGCGGGTTGCCAACCCGCCGCAGGCTGCCAGCC
>CAZBQQ010000102.1:0-4042 GCA_964493965.1 uncultured Solibacteraceae bacterium | reverse complement strand
CCGGTTGGCAACCGGCGCTGAAGGCGGGTTGCCAACCCGCCGCAGGCTGCCAGCCTGCCCCACATGCGTACCCTACGGCAGCCAGCCGAGCATTTGCAGCAGGACGGGCTCGTCGATGACCTTCACGCCTAGAGAGCGCGCCTTGTCGAGCTTGGAGCCCGCCTTGTCGCCCGCAACGACGTAATTGGTTTTGCGGCTGACCGAATCGGTCACCTTCCCGCCGGCCGCCGTGATGCGCGAGGCCGCCTCTTCCCGGGTGAGGCTGGGAAGCGCTCCGGTGAGCACGAAGGTGAGGCCATCGAGCAGGCCGGCTTTCTTGCGCTTGCGTTGATGTTCGAATTGCAGGCCGCCCTCGCGGAGTCCCTGCACGAGCCTGCGATTGCGCTCTTCGCGAAAGAACTGGTAGATGCTCTCGGCCACCTTGGGGCCCACTTCCTCGGCCGCTTCGAGTTCCTCAAGGCTGGCCGTCGCGATGCTGTCGAGGCTGCCGAAATGTTCGGTCAGGAGTTGGGCCGTGCGCTCGCCCACGAAGCGGATGCCGAGCGCCGTCAGCACGCGGGGCAGCGGCAACTGGCGCGACCGGTTGATGTTGGCAAGCAGCTTTTCCGCCGACTTCTTGCCCATCCGGTCGAGCTCCATCAACCGCTCCACCGTCAGGCCGTAGATATCCACCACGCTCTTGAGCAGGCCGCGAGCGACGAGCTGGTTGACCAGCACCTCGCCCATGCCGTCAATGTCCATCACGCCGCGGGAGGCGAAGTGCAGGATGGATTCCTTCAGGCGCGCGGGGCAATCGGTGTTGATGCAGCGGCTGGCGACCTCACCCTCTTCGCGAACGATCTTGCCGCCGCACACCGGGCACTGCGCCGGCATGCGGAAGGGCCGGCGGCCGGAGCCGTGGGAGGTGACGCGCACCACCTTGGGTATGACGTCGCCGCTGCGCTCGATCAGGACCGAATCGCCGATCTCGAGGCCCAGGCGCTCGATCTCGTCCTCGTTGTGCAGCGTGGCACGCGAGACCGTAACTCCGCTCACCTCGACCGGCGCAAGATACGCGACCGGCGTGAGCGCGCCCGTGCGGCCCACCTGGACGTCGATGTCCTCGACCACGGTTTCGGCCTGGCGGGCCGCGTATTTGAAGGCGATGGCCCAGCGCGGCGCCTTGGCAGTCCAGCCCAGCTCGTTCTGCTGGGCAACGGAATCGACCTTGGCGACCACGCCGTCGATTTCGTAGGGCAGGGACTCGCGCTTGGCCTCCCACTCCCGGTAGTAATCGATCAACTCCTCCACGTCCGCGCAAAGGCGGCGGTGCGGATTGACCTTGAATCCCATCTTGACCAGGGACTCGAGCGACTCCCAATGGCTGTCGTAGTGAGGTTGGCCGCCCGAGAGGAGGAAGTAGGCGAAGTACTCCAGGCGGCGGGCCGCCACGATCTGTGGCTCCAGAATCCGAACCGAGCCGGCGGCCGCATTGCGCGGGTTGGCGAAACGGGAAAGGCCGAGTTCGTCGCGCTCTGCGTTGAGCCGGTCGAAGGCCCTGCGGTTCATCATCACTTCGCCGCGCACTTCCAGTTGCGCCAGTTCGGTCGCGACGCGCAGGGGGAGCGAACGAATGGTGCGGGCGTTCTCGGTGACGTCCTCGCCCACCTGGCCGTCGCCGCGAGTCACCGCCTGGCGCAGGAGTCCGCGCTCGTACTGGACCGCCATGGAGAGCCCGTCGAGCTTCAGCTCGGCCACATAGCGATAGGACGCGGCGCCCAGCAGCTGGCGCACGCGGCGATCGAAGTCGTGCAGCTCGCCTTCGTTGAAGACGTTGTCGAGGCTGAGCATCGCGGAAGAGTGCCGCACCTTGACGAAGCCTTCCCGCGGCTTGCCGCCCACGCGCTGAGTGGGCGAATCGGGCGTGATGAGCTCCGGATGCGCGGCCTCCACTTCGCGCAGCTTCTGCGTCAGGAGGTCGTACTCGGCATCGGAGATTTCGGGGCGGTCGAGGACGTAGTAGAGGTGCTCGTGGCGCCTCAGGGTCTCGCGGAGAGACGCTACTTCGGCCTCGGGCCCGTCGGAGGGGACCACTGTTCCGTCATGAGCCATGCGCTGTCTACTATAATGAACACTTTCAAAGGGTCTCGCCATAACCACTTACCGAAATATCAGCCTGATCTGGAACCCGAACGCCGGGGCCATGCGCTGGCGCCGCGGACTGCCGCGCCAGGTGGAGGCCGCGCTGACCGCGGCCGGACACGGGGTATCCGTGATCGAAACCGAAGGGCCGGGCACCGCGGGAACCATCGCGCGCCGGCGGATCGAGGAGGGCGCGGACCTGATCCTCGCTCTGGGCGGAGACGGAACGCTGAACGAACTGCTGCCCGGTGTCGCCCATACGGAGGTGCCGCTGGCCGTGATTCCCGGCGGCACGGCCAACGTACTCTCGCGCGAGCTCGGCCTGGGCGTGAGTGCGCTGAAGGCCGCGCGGCGCTTGCAGGAGTGCGTCCCGGTGCGCGTTCCCCTCGGCGTGCTGAGATGCGAGGCGGAGGCAGAGCCGAGGTATTTCCTGTTGATGGCGGGCGTGGGCTTCGATGCGCACATCGTCTACCGCCTGAACCTGCCGCTGAAGGCGAAGATGGGGCAACTGGCCTACTGGATCGGCTCGCTGCGCGAATTTGTTCGCCGGCTGGACGAGTTTCAGGTGGAGGCCAACGGCGAATCGTTCACCTGTTCCTTCGCTCTCGCGAGCCGCGTTCGGAACTACGCGGGCTATCTGAGCATCGCCCGGCGCGTCTCGCTGCCCCAGTCGGAGTTCGAGACGGTGCTGTTCGAGGGCAACTCGGCGCTCCGCTATTATTTGAAGTATCTGGCCGCCGTGCTGGCGGGCCGGACGGACAACGTGAAAGGGATGTCTTTCGTGCGGTCGCAATGCGTGCGATTCTCCGGCCCCGCGGACCGGCGCGTCTACATTCAGGTGGATGGCGAGTATGCCGGACGGCTGCCGGCTACCGTCGAAATGGAGCCGGCCGCGCTGACGCTGCTGGTCCCTCCGGAGTACGCCCGGCGCGCCTGACCCCATGGATCCGATCACTCACACACTGACCGGGCTGGCGCTCAGCCGCGCGGGTCTGAACCGCGTGAGCCCGTACGCTACTCCGGTCCTGTGTCTGGCAGCCAACGCGCCGGACTGCGATATCGTTACGGCGCCGTGGGGCTCGGTCGCCTACCTGCACTTTCACCGGCACATCACGCACGGGCTGGTGATGATTCCGGCGATGGCGCTGCTGGCCGTGCTGGTGGTGTGGCCGTTCGCGCGCAAACACTTCGACTGGAAGCTCGCGTACGCGGTGGCGCTGGTGGGCGCCGCTACGCATCCCCTGCTCGATTGGATGAATGCCTACGGGATCCGGCTGTTGCTGCCCTTCTCGGGCAAATGGTATGCGCTGAGCATTCTGAGCCTGCCGGATTACTGGATCCTGGGGATGCTGCTGCTGGCCGCGGTCGTGCCTTGGTTCTCGAGGTTGGTGATGTCGGAGATTGGCGCGCGCTCGGGAACCGGCCGCGGGTGGGCGATTACGGCGCTGTGCTTCATGGTGCTTTACGGCGCCGGGCGCACCATGCTGCACGATCGGGCCTTGGCCGAACTGGAGGCGCGGATGTACGGCGGTTTGGAGCCGCTGCGCGTGGCGGCGGAGCCCGGACCGCTGAACCCGCTTCAATGGAGAGGGATCGTGGAAACCGCGCCGTTCTACGAAGTCTTCGACGTGAACCTGCTCCAGGAGTTCGATCCCGCGGGTGGGCGCATCTTCTACAAGCCGGAGCCGGACCCGCGCCAGACCGCGGCCGCGGCCGCGGCACGCAATACCGCGGCGTTCCGCGCGTTCCTGGATTTCTCCCAGTATCCGTACTGGCGCTTCTCGGATCTCGACAAGCCCCAGAACGGCATCCTGGTGGAGGTGACGGATCTGCGTTTCGGAACGCCGGTGCGCCCTGGCTTCGTGGCGTCGGCCATCGTAGACGGCGCGGGGCGCGTGGTGGAGTCGGGCTTCAGCTACCG
>CAZBQQ010000101.1:0-20529 GCA_964493965.1 uncultured Solibacteraceae bacterium | reverse complement strand
TGTTTCGGCTGGCGCAGGAGCGGGGACCGCAGCGCGTGACGAAGCACGGAAGAACAGCCGTCGTGGTGCTTGCCGCGGCGGAATATGAGCGGCTTTCGAACGCGAAGGCGCGAAAAGGAAGTCTCGCCCGGTTCTTCGCGGATTCACCTCTGGCTGGTTCGAGCATTCGTCTCGAGCGCAAGCGCGACTACGGAAGAAGCGTTGAGCTATGAGCGGTTTCCTGCTCGACACCAACGTCCTCTCAGAGTTGATCAAGCCGAAGCCCGATGGCAACGTGCTGCGGTGGGTTGAGGAGACGGACGAATCGATCCTGTTCCTGAGCGTGCTCACGCTGGGGGAGATCAGAAACGGCATCGCGCGCCTCGGCCATGGGGCGCGCCGGGGTCGCCTCGAATCATGGCTGCAGGTGGACCTTCGGACGCGCTTTCAAGGTCGCGTGCTGCCGATCGACGAGGCCATTGCAGACCGGTGGGGAACGATCTCGGCGCGTGCCGCAGCCAAGGGCAAACCGGTGCCTGTTGTAGACGGCCTCGTTGCCGCGACCGCGCTGCACCACAACCTCACGCTCGTCACCAGGGACAGTGCCGGCGTGGCGGGGACCGGTGTTGCGACCGTGAACCCGTGGGTGTAGGCGCTTACTGCTTAGCGGGCACCCACAGGAGCCGTTTCGCTCCGCGGATGGCGAAGACCAACTGCGCTCCTTGCGCGCCGAGCAGGATCCCTTCAGGCACGTGCAACGCGGTGGGCCTCCATTGTCCCGATCCCCGATCGAGCGCCAGAATCCCCTTCGCCGTGCCGGCATATACCGTGCCGTCGGCGATAATCGCGGACGGATTCCCGTCCAGGAGCCAGCGGCCGAGCTCTTTCCCCGACATGTCCGCTTCGACCCATAGGCTCTTGTTGCTCACGTTAAGCCACACTCCGATGCGGCCGCCGGCCACGCGCAGATCCCAACCGCCGGTCGCGCCCATTGCCGGAGGGTGCGGGCCTCCCGCAGCGAACTCCGCCGCGAACGACGATCTCGGGAAATATCGTCCGAGCTCCCGGCCGTCGCGCGCGTAATGCCGCAGGATTTCGTATTGGGGCAATTCCGTATCGGACGACAACTCCCGCTTCCACCCGATCGCCCACAGCGAATGGTCCGGCGCGAACGAGAGGCCGGACGGCACATAGTCGCCCGTATCGATCCATTGAGTCTCAGTCCCGCGGGCGTCCACGATCGATATGGCTCCATGATCAACGTGGCCCAGGTTCGCCAGAGCGAATGCGGTGACGCCGTCAACGTCCACGGCGACGTTGTGCACGGAACCGCGGGGTGGCACGAACCGAAATGCCAGAGATCCGTCCGGCGCATAGATCAGCGCGGACGAGTCGACATCGTATACGGCCAGGTAGCCGTTCTCGAAAGTCGGGGTGATGCTGGCGGGCCCGAGGTCTCCGGCATAGAAGACCTCCCGTTTCGCTTCAGGGGCTGCGGCGAGGGCCAGGATCGACGTGCAGGAAAAGAGAATCTGCTTCCACATGATTCGCTCCTCTCAGACCTATACTGGCATAGGTAGGGAGGGAACATGACGGATCCTTCGGTATCCCGGCGGCTGTTTCTGTCGTCGGCTGCGGCGGCGCCGGTTTTGGCGGTTTCGGATCGCGTGGTGGAATTCATTCCTCCGCCCGAGCGCGTGCGGATCGTGACGGCGGCGACCTCGTTCGTGGTGCCTCCGCCGCAGTATTCGGCGCAGGAAATCCAGCAGATCGTGTCGCAGGGCAAGAGCGTGCAGATGACGGTGGCCACCAGCGCCGATGAACTGGACCGGCTGCTACCCGATGTCGACGTGATCTTCGGATCGATCAATGCGGAGATGCTGGCAAAGGCGAGGAACCTGCGCTGGCTGCAGGCCACCGAGGCCGGCATGGAGAAGCTGCTGTTCCCGGAACTCGTCAAGAGCGACGTGGTGGTGACGAACATGGCGCGCATGTTCGCTCCGGCGATTTCGGAGACCGCCATCGGGATGCTGTTGAGCCTGACGCGCGGCCTCGCCAAATACTACGTGCCGCAGTTCGAGAAGCGGACCTGGAAGCCCGAGCGGGGGCTGGTGGAAGTCGATGGCATGACCATGGGGATCGCCGGCATGGGCGGCCTGGGGTCGTTCACCGCGATGCGCGCGCACTACGGATTCAACATGCGAATCCTGGCCACCGATGCCAAGCCCATGGCGAAGCCGATCTTCGTGGACACGCTGCGCGAGCCGGGGTGGTTGATGGAGATGCTTCCGCAGGTGGACGTGCTGGTGAGCGCCGCGCCATCCACCAAAGAGACGCAGGGGATGTTCAACGAGCGGGTGTTCCGGGCGATGAAGAAGACGGCGTACTTCATCAACATCTCGCGGGGCGCGCTGGTGGACGAGCCGGCGCTGGTGCGGGCGCTGAAGGAAGGCTGGATCGCGGGCGCCGGCCTCGATGTCACGCGGCAGGAGCCGCTGCCGGCGGACCATCCGTTCTGGGATTGCCCGAACCTGATCCTGACCTGCCACACCGCTGGATTCTCGCCCGAACGCCGGCTGCGGCTGGTGGGACTGCTGGCCGAAAACGTCAGGCGCTACTCTAGCGGGTTGCCGCTCGTGAACGTGGTGGACAAGCAGCGGGGATACTGAAAGACAGCTGTCAGCTATCAGCTGTCAGCTTTCAGCCCTGGAACGAGAGCCCTAGCGCTCTCCGGGCGGCGGCGCATTGACGTTGCCGGCGGTGGGCGGCTTCCAGCCGTCGTTGGACGGACCGTTCTGGAAAAACTTCGCGTCGTGGCTGAGGGGATGGCCGGTGGCGTATTTGGCGTTGGCCTGACCGAAGATCTTTCCGGCGCGCAAGGTGTCGTCGTGGATCTTGGTGATCATCTGTTGATACCGCTCGTCGGTCTGGGCGAATCCTGAGAAATAGACCAAGTCGTTGTTGCCCACGATGATAACGTCCACTCCGGGCACCGAAGCGATGTCGTAGGCGTTGGCAACTCCGGTGGGAGTTTCGATCATCACCACTACCAGCATGTTGTCATTCACGGTCTGGTGATAGTCGATGCCGTTGATGCCCCAGATTCTCGGGGCTTGGCCCTGGCCCGAACTGCGGCGGCCGACGGGTGGGAAGCGCGCCCACTTGGCGGCCTCGCGGGCGCGGTCCGCGTCGTCCACCGTAGGGATGATGACGCCGAGGGCGCCGATGTCGGTGGCGTGCTGGATGTGCCATTCCTGCGCGTCCGGAAGCCGGATCATGGGAATCGCTCCGGCGTGCGGGCAGGCGGCGATCATCTTCTCGACGTCGCGGAACTCCAGCGTGCTGTGCTGCATTTCGAACCACGCGTAGTCGTAGTGCCTGGCCGCCTCGCAATAGGCTTCGACGTCCATCTTCCATTGGGTGAAGCTGAAGACCTGCTTGCCTTCGAGGATCTTCTGCTTGGCGGTGTTGTAGAGGTTGGGCGGCGCGCCGCCCGGCCCCTGCGCGGCTAGCAGGATGCCTGGCAGCGCGATTGCCAGGAACAGAATGGATCGTCCCAGTGCTGGTGTCATGGTTGACGCGACCTCCTTCGGCCTACCAGCCAACATACTCCGAACGACGATCGGGCGGGGAGGGGCCTTGCGGGAGCCGCACCGGGTCCGCCCGCTCCTAGAGGGACCGCTTTGGAAAAGGCAGGATGAGGCGGTCCGGCAGGCTGGCGAAGGCAATAAACCCGTGATGCCGGTAGAAGTTCGCTGCCTGCTCGTCCTTGGCATCGACGACGAGGGCGTAGGCGGCGATTTCGGACCGGGAGGCGCGCTCCATCGCATCCCATAAGAGGGCGCCCCCCAGACTGAGGCCGCGCCAGTCGAGAGCGACGGCCAGGCGTCCCAGGAGAGCAACCGGAACGGCGGGGTACCGGGGCAGACGACTGGCGAGGGGAGCCGGCATCTCGGAAAGGAGAACGCTGCCCGCGGCCAGCGTGTTGTATCCGGCAATGCTGCCGGTGGCTATGTCGCGGGCCACGAAGCACGCGGTGACGCGGCGGCGCACATCCTGTCCGGCCTGGTGCTTGAAATAGCGATCCAGCGCGTCAACCCCGCAGGCGAAGGCGGCGCGATCGTGACCCGGCGCGAGCGGCTCAACGATGAACGAGCCCTTCATCGCGTAGGCGCGATCAATCGAGCGTGGGCCTTCCTGGCGCGGCGGAGGGCGGGCGCAAGCGCGGGCGGGTGCAGCAGGAGATCGACGAAGCGTTGCTGGTCTTCCACCGACAAACGGATGAGCCGGGCTTCGTCGATGGCCTTGTGCGCAGCCTCCTGGGCGGCGGTGACCACAAAATCGCTGACGCTCCGGCCCTGGATCTGGGCGGCGCGTTTGACAATGCGAAGCGCGTCGGGAGCGATGCGGGCTTCGATCCTGGCCGTGCGGTCCGCCTGCTGGGGCATGTTCGTATTGTACGGGATTCTGCCGGACAACTCAAATGGTGGCGGGTCTGGAGACTCACTCGTACCGCAAGGCCAGAATCGGGTCGATGCGGCTGGCGCGCTGGGCCGGGATCCAGCCCGCCACGGCCGTCACCACGATCAGCAGGGCCGTGCAGGCGACGGCGATCGCCGGGTCGGTGCCTTTGATGCCGTAGAGCTGGGCCGATACCAGGCGGCCGAGGGCGATGGCGGCGGGAACGCCGACCGCCAGGCCGATCGCGAGCAGCACCAGCACCTCGCGCATGACCATCCAGATCACCGAGCCGGGCCGCGCGCCGAGCGCCATACGCAAGCCCAGCTCGCGGGTACGGCGGCCCACCGCGAAAGCCATCACGCCGTAAAGGCCGACAGTCGCGAGCAGCGTGGCCAGCAGTCCAAAGCCGGCCGAGAGAAGGGCGATGAACCGCTCGGCCAGCAGGGTTTCGTCCAGTTGACCGGCCACTGTCTTCAGCGCATAGACAGGCATTGCCGGGTCGAGGTTCTTTACCTCGCTTCGAACCGCGGCGTACAGGGCGTGCGAGCTCAACGCCCCGCGTACGTAGAACGCCACGCTGGTATTGCCCCAGTCCGGTACGAACACCTGCCGGTGCACGCCTTCCCGCGGGCCTTCATAGAGGCAGTCGCCTACGACGCCAATAATCTCGGTATCGAGTTTGGTTCCCGGGCCGCCGCCGCGTCCGAGATGGCGGCCGACGGCGCTGCCGTTCCCAAAGTAATGGCGCGCGAACCGTTCGTTGACGATGGCAACTTTGGAGTGCTCCTTGATGTCACGGCGGTCGAAGTCCCGGCCTTGAAGGATGGGGGTGCCCATGGTCTCGAAGTAGCCCGGCAGGAGCGCGTTCATGAAGGCCTGCATGTCCTCGCCATCCTTGGCCTGGTGGCCCTCCACCGAGGTTGTGCTGTCCCACTCGTCGCCGGATAGCACGGGGACGACGGCCATAGAAGCCCCCTTCACTCCAGGAATGGCATTGAGGCGCGCCTGCAACTCCTGGTAGAAATGCATCGTGCGCGGGTCGTCATAACCGTTGAGCGCGGGCGCCAACTGGAAGGTGACCAGGTTGTCCAGGTTTCGGAATCCTGTGTCGGCCGCCTCGAGGTTTTGAAGACTCCGGACGAACAGGCCCGCTCCGAACAGGAGAAGAAAACTCAGCGCCACCTGAGCGGCGACCAGGCCTTTTCGCAAAAGCAACGAGCCGCCTCGTCCGACCACCGATCCGGCCACGTCCTTGAGCGTCGTGAACAGGTCCGGGCGGCTGGCGCGCAGCGCGGGCAGCAGCCCGAACATAAGGCTGGTGACGAGGGTCAGGCCCAGGGCAAACAACAGAATCCGCAGGTCGGGTTTCGGGCTGATCAGCAGCGGATTCCCCTCGGAGGGGATCAGGGAGAGCAGGCCGCGGGTCATGGCCATGGCCAGGCCAATCCCGACCAACCCTCCAGCGGAGGACAGCACCAGACTCTCGATCAGCAACTGGCGCACGAGCTGGCCGCGCGAGGCCCCGAGCGACAGCCGCACCGCGATCTCCTTCTGCCGGGCGAAGGCGCGGGCGATGAGGAGATTGGCGACATTGGCGCAGGCGATCAGCAGCACCAGGCCCACCATCGACATCAGGACAATCAGCGCCGTCGAAGCGCCGTTGCGCAGATCCGAGTAGCCGGTGGCGGCCCGGTCCACGTTGATGGTCCCCCGCATGAACTGGGCGCGGTCGTAAGGGGTCCAGTCCTTCGCGGAGGGAAGGGTGGTTTCGTATTCGCGGATCTGGTGGAACAGCACCTGAAGTTGGGATCGGGCGGACTCGGTGGTGTAGCCCGGCCTCAAGCGGGCGAACACCTGGACCCAGCGCACCCGGCGGTCGCCCGGGGAGAACCAGTTCCAATCCGGAGCCAGGACGGGTTCCATCAGAATCGGTACGCGAATTTGAGGGGACTTGGCCGGGTCGAGGCCGGCGAAGCCCGGGCCCGAGACGCCGACGATGGTCATGGGATAGTTGCTGACGAGGATCTTGCGGCCCACCACCTTGGGGTCGCGAGCGAAGCGGTTGGCCCAATAGTCGTAGCTGAGCACCACGACGGGGTGGCCCATGAACACCTGGTCGTCCTCGCGGGAGTTGAACAGACGGCCGGCGGCGGGCTTGACTCCGAGCAGGGTGAAGTAGTTCCCGGAGACCATTTCGGCATCGACACGCTCGGTCTGGTTGTCGATGCTGACCGAGCTGTTTATAAGGCGGCGGCACAGGATCTCGGCCAAGGGCGCGCCCTTCTTCTGGAAGTCCTGGTAGATGGGGTAGGAGTGCATGCGGTCGCCCATGTTGCTGCCGTTGTGGGGACCCTTCTGGTAGAGCATGACCAACCGGTCCGGGTCCTTCACCGGCAACTGGCGCAGCATGAGCTGGTCCATCAGGGTGAAGATGGCGGTGTTGGCGCCGATCCCGAGAGCCAAAGACAGGATCGCCACCGAGGCGAACAGCGGGCTGCGGCGGATCGCTCGAAAAGCGAAACGGACGTCCGGCGTGAGGCTGCTCATATAGAACTATACGAACGAGGATGGAATTCGTAAGGCAAAAACATTGGCCACGAATGAACACGAAGCCACAGGGACAAGACACTGGTCTGGACGCGAACGCTCCAGACTTCGAGTGCAGCCTAGCGCGCGCTCCAGGAGGCGCTGCGCGGCCGGATGCGGGTGGCAGGCTTAGGAGCCGTCGCCGAGTTGGCCAGACAGCCGGTGGTGATATACGTGGGGTCCGCTCCGACGGATGCGGGCAGCGTGGCGCCGCGGCCGGCAACCTGATCCGGGCCGTTGTCAGCGGCCTGGTAGCCTTGAAAATCGAAGGCTCGCGAAGCCGTTCCGGCCAATTCGAATGCAAAGCCCCGGTAGGCGGAGAGATTGGTCAGGTTGGGCGGCAGCGGCGCGGTCAGGGCATTCTGACCGTTGAACACGCTGGTGCCCGAAGCGCCCCAGGCAGCCGGTCCGGAGGACGTGAGAGTGCAGGTGGAACCGCCCGACGCGGACGCCGTCCAGGTGGTTCCCGTAACCGGAACGGCCCCCACGTCGCCGCTGCCTCCGACCGGCAGAAGCCGCAGGTTGCTGATGGTGTAATGGAAACTCGCCACCGGGTAGTCGAACCCGAACATGATGCCGTTGGCGGCGGATAAATCCAGCGGAACCTGGTTCTGGCTCCAGGCTCCCTGGGCCATTTGCGACCAGTCCACCTCCACGCGGCGCGGGCCGGGTTGCGGCGCGAGCGTCGCATACGCCGTATACCAGGTGTAGTCGGTGATGATCGACGCCGGCTGCGTCAGCATCACGGCCAGAGGAAACGGGTCATCGGTCTGGTTGTGCAGGAAGCGTCCCGCCGACCAGTCCGCGCCGACCGCAGGTGCGCCCGGAACATAATTGGCGCTCTGGTGCCCCAGGTCGAGGAATGTGTTGTTCTCGACGTCGTTCACGTCCGTGAGGTTCACGCCGCTCCAGCTTATGCCCTCTACCAGATTGTCGTGCGCCCGGAAGTTCTTGCTTCCGGCATCCAGGTAGATGCCGGCGCTCCAACGGGCGCTGTTGCTCCGAAGGACGTTGTAGGCGATCTCGGTCTGCTGGCCGTCCATGCTGAAGACATAGAGGTCGCCGCAATCGCCGACGAACAGGCAGGGGTCCTCGACGAGGTTGTTCAGGATGCTCGACTGGGGCGCCAGGTAGACGCCTTCGTCCGTCGTGCGGCGCGAGGTGTTGTTCTGAACGAGCGCCTGCCGCGCTCCCGAGAGGTCGATGGCGCCCTCGGCGCCCCAGTTCCAGCCGGAGTCCTCGACCGTCACCTGCTGCACGGTGTTGCCCGTTCCGGCGTCATGGATCGAACTGCGGCCGGCGAGTTGCACCAGCCCTCCGTCGACCAGGTTCCCGCTGCCCGACAGGTCCACTCCACCCAAATACTCCGGCTGGACCGCGAACCCATCCACGATGCGACTCCAGGTCGGAGCCTTTAGGTGAAATTGCCGGACTGTGCAATTGGTGCTGCGCTGAAGATTGAACCAGCCGCCCCGCGCCGATAGGCCCGAGACGGTCACGTAGGACTGCCCCGCGAGGCTGAGCACCGCGGGGGCGGATCCTGCCTCGACGCGGCCTTCCGGCGATCCGCCGTCGGGCATCCAGACGTAGAGTCGCTGCGTGCCAGGGTCCCACCACCACTCTCCGGGCGAATCCAGGAGTTCAAGTTTCCCAAATACGATGAAGTGGTTGCCGCGACGCGGCACCAACTCGGCTATGGCGTTGATGGGAGAGGAGAAGGTCAGCTTTCCGGAGGCTCGGTCATGGGCGGTCACCTGGCGGTCGTAGACGACCCAGGACTGCCCTGCCATGACGTGAACCCAGGCGCCTGTCAGATCGACGTCGGGGAGGGCGGAGGATGTGATGTAGTCCTGAGTGCCGGAATCGGCTAGCGCGTAAGTCATGCCCGCGTAGTCCTCGACCGCGGTGTTGGGCCAGCGGGCTTCATTGAGCAGTTGCCCTGCCCCAAAAACCTGCACGGGCTGGGTGGGCCACGAAGCGGTGTAGATCGCTCCGGAGGAACCGGACCAACCGGTTACGGGAGTGGCGCCGATCAGGAGCGGGCACTCGCCCGGATAGGCCTGGATGGTGATCGGGGCATTCGCGGTGCCCGAACTGGAGACCGTGACCGTCTCGTGATACTCGCCCGCACGCAGGACGAGCGTGTCACCCGCCAGGAGCTGATTTGCCCCCTTCTGGACCGTGGCGAAGGGCTGCGCCTGCGTTCCCGGCGAAGAGTCACTGCCGGTGGGCGAGACGTAGTACGTCGTTGCACTGTGCACCACGACTGCCTTTACCTCATTCGAATTGCCGCTCTCGCCGGCGCTGTTATAGGCCGAGACAACGTAATAGTACGTGGTCCCACTGGTGACCGCGCTGTCCGTGTACGAGGTCGTAGAACTATCGGCCAGCAGCGTGTACGGCCCTCCGCTGGCCTGGCCGCGCTTCACGTGGTAGCCGCTGGCATTGGCGCTGGCGCCCCAACTGAGCGCAACCTGCATATTGCCGCCCGAGGCCGCGAGAGCGGTGGGCGCGGCCGGAACCTGCGACGAACCGCCCGACTGGTCGCCCCCTGCCGCGCGTTTCCCGCCGCCGCAGCCCATCGTGCCGACAAGAAACAGAGTGATGACGAATCCGAAAGACTTTCTCATGGACAAGCCCTCGCCGGCGGAGATGCCGCCGGCACGCAGAAAACAATTATCCATGCGCAGGGAGCGCTTTTACCGAAGTTTGTGACGAAGGCGCATGGCGCAGGGACGAAGACGCCCGTGCGGACCATGATATCGAGTTACAGCGCGCCGGAGGCGAACCGCAGGAAGGATTCGCGATAGGTGAGGTTGAGCTTGAGCGCGACGCCATCCTTGAGGACAATCTCGTATTCTCCGCGTCCAGCGGGATGCATCTCGCGGATGGCGTCCAGGTTGACGATCACCGAGCGCTGTATGCGCTGGAACTTGCCAGGATCGAGTTGTTTCTCCAGGGTGTTGATGGTCTGCCGCAGAAGCAGGGACTGCGCGCCGACATGCAGCGCAACATAGTTGCCTTGCGCTTCGATCCACGATATTTCGTCGGGGCGCACAAAGATGGCCCTTCCGCCCGACTTGACCAGAATGCGCTTGACAGGCTGAGGGCGGGCGCTCTGCTCGTTGAGAATGCGCAGCAGGGCTTCATTCGCATCCTCGCGCTTCTCGAGAGCTACCTGCTGCTTGGCACGCGCCAGCGTCCGTCCGAGCCGTTCGCGGTCGAAAGGCTTCAACAGATAATCGATGGCGTGAACATCGAAGGCCTTCAACGCGAACTGGTCGTACGCGGTAACAAAGACAATGTTGGGAATCGCAGCCGGCGTCAGGGCCCGCAACACGCCAAAGCCATCCAGGTCCGGCATCTGAATGTCGAGAAAAACCAGCTCGGGCGCGGCAGATTCAATCATCTCGATGGCGCTGTAGCCGTCTCCGCACTCGCCGATCACGTCCATCTCGGCGTCTTCAGCCAGAAAGCTGCGCAGCATGGCCCGAGCGAGCGGTTCGTCGTCAACAATCAGCGTGCGTATGCGATGGCGGATCATGAACGGCGCCCCTCGTTTCCGTCCGGGATGTGGAATGGAATCTCGATTTGAACGCGGAATCCGCCGCCGGCAACGTTTTCCAGCACCAAATGCTGCGCTGTTCGATAGAGCTGGCTGAGGCGAGCGCGAGTGTTCGTCAGGCCGAGGCCGGAGGGCGAGGGAGTGTGGAGCTGGTCGTCCAGAATCCCCGGGCCGCTATCCTGCACGGTCAGCAGCAGGCGATCGGTATCGCGCGCGGCGCGCACGGCAATCTCTCCGCCGCAGCCGTAGGGAGCGATGCCATGACGCACGGCATTCTCAACAATCGGCTGCAGGATGAGCTGCGGCACGGCGGCATCCAGAATCTCGGGCGCCGCTTCCACGCTGAAGCGCAGGCGGCTGCCGAAGCGCATCTGCTCAATGGCCAGGTAGCTCTCCAGGAACTCGAATTCCTGGCGGAGCGGAACTTCCTGCCGGTTGAGATCGCGTAGCGTCATGCGCAGAAAATCGGCCAGCAATACCGTCATCTTTTGCGCGGCCTCACGGTCGATCATCTGCAGAGCCGAGATGGAATGCAGTGCGTTAAACAGAAAGTGAGGGTGAAGCTGCATCTTGAGCGCGGTCAGATTGGCGTTGGCCAGTTGCGCCTGAAGTTGCGCGGTTCTCAACTGACCCTGCTGAAAGCTCCGGTAGTAAAGGAAAGCGTGCGTGGCGGCCACGGTCATGGCGTAAGCGAGCACCGCTATCAGCAGGTCTTGCATATACCAGTAGTGCAGGAAGGGCAGCAAAGACCTGGCCGTGGCGATCGCCCAACGCGGCTGCATAGCCAGCGAGTAAACCAGCACGTAGGCGTAGGGATGGGCGGCTCCCACGGCAAGAGCGATGAGGGAGTGAATGCAGAGGTTACGCAGCCTGTGCCCCGGAGCCGCCGGCAGCGTCTGCGCCAGCGCGATGGCCAGGGGAACGATCGGCAGAAACAGATACCAGAGCAGGAGCGCATGAGCAAAGGCCTCGCTCCAGCTCTGCTGCGCGTTGTCGACGCTGATGATCTGGACCGCGTTGATGGCCCCGAAAAAGGTGGCCGCCGCAAATGCATAGAGAAAGACCGCCACGCGCGAGGGCGGTTTCGCCACCTCGACCGCCAGGGGCGCTCCTTCAGTCATCAGGTCGGAAGCGACCTTCATGCAGCGAAACCCTTTCGGGCGGCGGTTTCGGTAAGCCCACGTTCTCGTCTACAGACCCCTGGAGACGCTGGCAGCCACCTGCGCTTTGCCGCGTTCCGGATTATAGCAAGGCTCTCCGTGAGCGCAAGGTGGCGTCCACAAGCCCGGGTGCTGCCCGGTGAATCCGGCGTCCGCCGGGACTGCGCCGCCGCCCAAGCTGCTCTGCCAGAGCGCTGGCGTCCCTATAGTCGCTCTCACTTTGATTGAGGTGCGTGGAGATGCGGAAGATTCTCGCGATTGCCCTTGGCTTTAAAACCCGCCGGCGATAGCCGGGGCGGGATTTGTCAGGCAGAAAGAAACACGGCGGGTCTGGAGACCCGCTGCAGGCGTGGACGCCTGCCCCACTAGAACCCGCCGCGAGGGCGGTAGCCGGGGCGGGCGCGGATCCTATACTTGTGGCCGACGTCGGAGGGGATTTCGATGGAGATCTTTCGAAAGCTCTCATTGGGGTTGGGCGCGGGGTAGTAGGTGATGCCGTAGGAATTGCCGAGCGCCTCGCGGACGGATTCGAAGGCCTCCACCTGCTTCTGCCAGGTGCGGGCGAAATAGGCCTGCCCGCCCGTGTGCTGAGCGATTCTGTGAAAGACCGTGGCGGATACGGAATCCTTGTTCACTTCGCTGGTGGAGATGACGTAGATGGGGATGCCTTCGTCCTCGGCCACGGCGCGCACATCGTCGGGCGCCACCATGCTGGCATTGTCGGGTCCGTTCGAAAACACGATGACCACCTTGCGGCCGGGAATCTTGGCGGCGTCGCGCAAAGTGAGCAGGAGCGCGTTATAGAGCGCTGCGTCGTCGCCGGCGACGGCCTTGCGCAGCCCGAAGACCGCCTCGTTGCGATCGCGGGTGATGGGGGCGGCGCGGTTCAGGTTGCGGCTGAAGGTGTAGACCGCCACCGAATCGGCGCGATCGAGGCCGCGCACGAAGTCGGCGATGGCGTCCGAGGCGTAGACAAAGCCGCGGTACATGTAGTTGCTGGTATCGAACAGCACGAAGACGTTGGTGCCGGCGTAGGGATCGACGCGGTTGTCGGCCTCTTCCGCGCCGGCGGGTTTCTCCGCGGCCAGCATGGGCCTGGTGGTGCCGTCCTCCATAACCTGCAGGGCGGGCTTGCTGCCTTCGGCGAAGGTGGAGACCTTCTGCGCGATGCCGTCCTCGAAGATGCGGAAGTCGCTCGGCTTGAGCCCGTTAATATAGCGGCCCTTGCTATCGGTGACGGTGAAGCTCAGCACCACCATGTCCACCTTCACGCGGAACACGGTGCCCGGCTTCTCCTGAGCGAGAAGGGGAGGCAGCAGGCTTGCCGCCATGAGCAGGGTCATGGCCGCGAAGAGGCTGGTGGCGGCGAGGAGGCTCCGTGTTGCGAACAAGCTCCTTGCCGCGAACAGGCTCCTGGCCGTGAGTGCTGCGATGGCGCGTCGGTTCACGATCTCCTCCGTGATGTCTGGGTCATTGGAGTGAAGCCTTCTGCTCGGTATCCATGCGCAATTTCGCCTTCGCGCGGACGTCCTCTCCCACATGCCGGAGCGAGCGAAGCACCGCCGGCCAGTCTTCCAGGTGGGTGGCGAAAATCTGCTCGACCGTCTGCTGGGTCCACTCGGGAATGAGCACGTTGAGCTGGGAAGGGGGGGCGTGGATTTCGTCCGCCAGGGCAGCCCAATACAAGTTAGTCGATTCCCAGCTCTCGGCCAGGATGCGGCTGGAGTAACCCATCAGCGCCGGGAAGGTGCGCAAGTGGAGCAACTGGGGCCGATAGGAGCCGGTGAGCGTGGGTTTGGGAGTTCCGAACGCACTGGAAACCGCCTCATAATTGATTCGGCCCGGCGCCTCGCGCTCGATGCGGTCGATGTCGGCGGCCAGCGAGTGCACGCCGTGACCGCTCGAGATCATGCGCCGCGCAATCAGAAAAGACTCGGAGGGGGTGATATTGTCGAGCGCCGCCTGCACCTCGCCGCGTTCCACCAGTTCCGCCACTTTGCCGGCGCGAGCCGGAGCGGCTTCCTGCGCCAACTGGCCGACAAACTGGCTGCGTACGGCGGGATCGAGAGCCGACTCGGCCACCAGCGACTCGGTGTAGCGCAGGTGCAGCCCAACCCAGTGCAGCTCGGCCGGCGTGACGTTCCACCAGCGCGGGATTTTCGAGCTCTGGATCAACTGCGGGGCCAGGTCGCCCCAGATCAGCGCCTGCTCGCGCACGGGAACCATGAAGTTTTGCTCGGCAACCGCGAGCGCATACGGCAGCCCGGTGAGCGAACCGGTGAGCCGCCCGCCGGAGTTTGACGGCCAGCCGCCCGAGGCTACCCAGGTGGCATCCCAATACAGCGGGTGTCCGGCGGCGCCGGCGAAGTCGTGGCCGCGGACGAAGGTCGGGTTGGTCAGCAGGACCTGGGCGCCGGGCGGGGCATAGTGGACGTAGTTGAGGCCCACCAGGGTGTCGCGCAGCAACGGAGCCAGAGTCCCTCGCAGCTCGCGCAGGCGGGCCGCGTCGCCCTGGGCGCGGTCGATGGCGGACTTGAGGTTCAGGCGGTGCTCGATCTCGATGTGGCGCTCCACGGTATATCCCAACGACATGGAGCCCTTTTCCTGAAGGGTGAAGCTGGTCCAGGGCGGCTGGATCTCGGCGATGCGCGCGGCCAGGCGGCCTACGAGCGCGGTGTTGAGCTTCTCGCCTCGCGATACGGCGTCGAGATTGTCGGCCAGAGCGAACAGATTGTCGAGCGAAACCAGCCTCTGGGCTTCGAGGATGCGGACCATGTCCTGGATGACGCGGGCCTGGGTTTCGGAGTCGCTGGTGGTCTCGGCGCCGGCGAGGAGGCCGAGCACCCAGTCCTGGGCCGAGGCCCCATCCGGAGCGCCGGTGGCCTTCAGCAGCAATCCCACGCCGGAGCGGGCCGCGTCGAACAGATCGTGCTGGCTATGCGCCTGCGGAAACGGGGCGACGATGCCAGCCAGGGTCGCATCGGCCGCGCCGGGCGCGATGAAGCCCTGGCGGCAGAAGATCTGCCACATTCCTACCAGGGCCTGCATGCTGGCGGTCAGATCCACGCGCAGCTGGTTGTCGCTGCCGTGATTCAGCGCGCGAGCCGCATCCAGGTATAGCAGGATGGTCTGGTCGCTGAGCTGGGGAGCTTCGCTGAAGAGCGAATACTGGGAGCCGTAGGTATGGTAGTCGGTGGCGAGCCGTTGCGCGGTGGCGGGATCGAGCGGCTTGGCGCGCCAGCGATCCAGATCGCTCAAGGTCATGAAGACCGCGAGCGGCTCGTTGTCGACGGACTTGCGGCAGAGACCGAACAGAGCCTCCATGAGGTCGTCGGGCGCTTTCCAGCCGGGAGCGGCGTGGGCCAGGCGGAGGTCGAGCTTGGCGAACACGCGTCCCGCGAACAGGTTCTTCCAGACCGGCAGGCCGCCCGGAACGTGAGGCTGTCCGTCGGGATCGAGGCGCAGACGCGCGGTGAGCAGCAGCATGTCGGTGTTGGCGCGGAATACCGGGCGCGCGGGGCCTGGGCTGGTTACCTTGCCGTGGACGGCCTGGTAGAAACGCTTCAAGCGCTGGGGCTCGGCGAGGTAGTCCTGGACCGGGCCGCTGATCCGCGCGACGGAGTCGTAGTAACTGGCCATCCAGCCGTCGTCCTTAGTGATGAGCTTCGAGAAGAACGCGCCGCCCTGGGCGGGAGGAACGCCGACCAACTCGGCCCAGACGGGCTCGGAGCGTGCGCCGCCGGGCGTCACGGCCTTGCCGCCGCGCACTTCGAACATCCCGCCGTAAAAGTCGAGCACGTGCGCGAAGGCCTTGAGCCGGTCGATGGGGGCGGCCTGCCGCAGAGCGTCCGCGGTCTCCCGGTCCAGCTTCCCCATGCCGAGATAGGTCCGGCACAGGATAGGGTCGCTCAGCAGGACGTCGATGAACTCGCCGCTCTGCTTGTCGGCCGGAGGATTCCAATAGGCGGCGTCGTAGAGAACCGGGACGCGGGTGGGGGCGTAGGCATACTCGAACTTGTGGTTGGTGCGCAGCGCCTGCTCGAGTTCCGCGATGGGAAAGCCGGAATCGATGGTGACGAAAGCGCGGCTGGCGTTCACGGTCTCGAGCACGACGTCGCTGCCGCATCCGCCGCGCATACGGTAGCCGAGGACGCGCAACAACTCGCCTGCTTCGGCCGAATCGCAGCTATCGATGCGGATGGTCTTCTTGTCGCCGGCGATCTTGGCCAGTTCGCGGGCCTGCGACACGTAGCGCACAACCAGTTTGAGGTATTCGGTGGGTTCGAGGACCTCGCCGCTCAGGGACTGGTATCCGTTGGTGACGATATTGCGGGCAACGGCCGGAAGCAACTCCTCCGTAGGAAGATCGGGAGCGAGCGCCGCCATGCGAGCGAAGGAACGCAACGGGCCGGGAATCTCGATGGTCTGGACGGAGGAGGCGGGCGCATCGGCGAGAAGTCCTGCGGCCCACTCGTCTCCACCCGCGTCGCGATAGGCCGCCAGGTGTTGCGCGGCGGCTGTGCGGTCGCCCTCGATCAGATCGAGCAGCACCAGGCGGCGCGCGGCTTCCCGGCGCTCCTCTTTCTGGGCGGGCGCAAGCGCAGCGAGCGCCTTGGCGTACTCGGGGCGGGCTTCGGAATCATGATGAGCGGCGAGGAAGTCGGCGTAGGCGAGGATGGCCCCGCCGTCGTCGTTCGCGCCCCTGGCCGCTTGCTGGAGTAGCGTCCGAGCGCCGACCGCGTCGCCTTTACGTTCCAGTTCCTGTGCGGCGCGGAGCGCGTCCTGCCCTTTGTCCGCGCCGGCTAGCGCGGAACAGATGCCCAGCAGAACCGCCAACAGAGACAGCAAACCCCTCATGCAGGCCCTCCTGACAGATTTAATGTACCATTTCCACTCCGCGAAGTTGTTTGCGAAAAGGCAATGACCAGAGAGGGCTGTCGGTGTGGCGCGCGTAAAGCCGCGGGCCGGAGACCCGCCTTAGCGGGGAATGAGCACGGCCGGCGAGAAAACGGGCCTATGGCCGAGGTAGCCCTGCTGGGCTATCTTGCGGTAAAAGGCGCCGGCAACCGACGACGCGATGGGGCCGCTGACACCGCGGGCGCCAGTCAGCAGCACTACGGTCACGAGGCGGTTCTGGCCGAAGTCGTTGAAGGAGCCGAACCAGCCCAGGTGCGCGGTGCCGCCCGTGCAAGTCCCGGTCTTGCCGCAGACCGGCGCTTCGGAATCGTAGACCGCACGGCGCGCGGTGCCGAACTCAACGGCTCCTGCCATCCCGGGCTTGAGCTGCGGGATGAACTGGGCGATATCGAGGTGACGCTTCACGCGCGGAACGAACTGCTCGATCTCCTTGGCACTCTGGGGGTATTGAAGGTAGTAAAGCGTCCCGCCATTGGAGACCGCCGCCACCAGGGCCGCGAGCTCGAGTGGAGTCTGGCGGATGCCGTCGCCGAAGCTGGTCATCATCCCCATGCCGCTGGAGGGGGCCTCGGAGGCGAAGAAGCCAGGCTCCTCGCCGGGGATGTCCAGGCCGGCCTTCTCGCCCATGCCGAACAGCCGGGCGTAGTAAGCCCAGCGATCGTAGCCCAGCTTGATGCCGAGGTTGGCGAAGTAGTAGTTGTTCGAGTGGGCCAGCGCCTGCGTGAGGTCCATGCGCGTCCGGCCGTAGAGGTGAACCGGCGTGACGCGGTCGATCAGCCCTTCGCTGAGCGCCGCCAGGGCCACCGCGATCTTCACGGTGGAGCAGGGCTGGAACCCGCCCGTGAGCGCCAGTTTCTGGTTGACAAGAGTAAGGATGCGGCCGGTATTGGCGTCGACGACCAGCACCGTGCCGTTGAAGGGCCCCAGTGCCTCGACCGCCGCCCGGCGCACGGTCAGGTCTTCTCCATCGACGCGGTCACCGGCAGTGGAATCCGCAAAGGTGGGAGCAGCCCACGGGCTATTGTGTCGCGCGGCGGCCTTCCCGCGGCGCACCCGTTGAGAGATGCTGGCCTTGATCGCGCTGGTGGAGGCTTTGCTCGCGGAGGCTAGTGCGTGTGTATGTTTGCGCCGGTGCTTCGTAGCGGCCGGAGCAGCGAGGGCAATCCCGGCGACGGCGGCCAGGGCGATTACCAATTGAAGAATGCGGATAAGTGTGTTACGGCGCATGCTCAAAACATGAATAACGCCTAATGTTTTAGGCTTGGTCAAGTTCGATTGTCGGGGATCACGAGCGTACTGTCAAGCCCGAATATCGGGCCGCATTCGTTTTCCCATACTACCTATCGTACCGCACGGCATACGGGGACAGAGGTCGGGGCCTCTTTTTCGAAACTCGAGCGGCGGCATGAGGAGAGGCGGACCCGTCGGTCCGAGCGTCAATCAAGCACTGAAGGCAGGTAACCGCTCAGGAGCGGTTGGTCCTAAACGGAGCGCGGAGAGCGGCGCCTGCGCAACCAGGACGCGGCGGCGATCCCGGCGATCATCAGGCCCGCGGTCATGGGCTCCGGAACTTCCTGGGCGCGGCCTAGCAGGTCCCAGACAACAATTCCGGTGGGGTTAGGCGACCCAAGGGTAGCGTCGTTGTAAACCGTGAACTGGATTGTGTTCCACCCGGGCTGGAATGCGGCGTAGTAGGCTTCGAAGCCCGCCGACCCAAACTTCGCGTTCATGCCGCCAATCTCGAATGTGTGGCCTTCGGAGAAGGACTCACCATTGGTAACGCAGTCTGGCATGCTAATCACGGTGCCGAGCCCCGTGCCGTTCATCCCTACGGTTGTCTTGCAGTTGTCCGAGGCCAGGACGCCGGTTATCAGGACCTTCGAAAGGTCCACGTTGGTTGGGATGTAGAAGCGTTCCTGGTAGACGAAGTACGTCGAGGGATCAGCGGTGCGGTACCACGTGCCGCCGAACGACATGGACTGCAGTGTCGGTCCGATCCAATTTCCTCTCCCACTCCCGCTGCCGGTATCTTTCATCCAAGGGCCGGAGCCGAGCGGCCAGGCATTGGGGTCGACCACATAGGCCGGCGCCCAAGTCGTGTTCGCAGGCAGCACACCAGGATTGACCGACGGATCGGTTGTAGTGGAGTAGTAGTCCCAGTGAGTGTCGGCGCGGTAGTAGCCACCGGGCACGCCTGTGTTGTACATGGTGAAGTAGGTGTCCGCACGGGCAGCACCGACCGTCCCCACGAGTATCGCCACCGCATACAACAACACGGAGTACTTCCGAGACACGAGTTCACGCATAAAGAGACCGCTCGTCAGTATCCTAGTCGAACCGGACCATCGAAGTCAATCCATTTCTACTCCGATACTCCGGTTTTAGGTAGTACTATTAGTACTATTCAGCCCCGAATGGGTCTTAGGCTCTCCATCTTCAGGCCGTTTCGAGGGCAGCCGCTATAATTGAGCGAGTGGAGACCTATTTCATCCAGAACTTCGGATGCCGCGCGACGCAGGCCGATGGGGCCGCCATTGAGTCGTCGTTGTTGGGCAAAGGCCTGCAACCCGCCGGTCGGGCCGAAGCGGATGTTGTGATATTAAACACCTGCACCGTCACTTCGGCCGCAGACGAGGATGTGCGCCACGCCATCAACCGTGTCCGGCGCGAGAACCCCACGGCCCGAATCCTGGTGACCGGCTGCTACGCCCAGCGAGCGCCCGTGGAGCTGGCGGCGCTGCCCGGGGTGACGTGGGTGGTGGGGAACTCCCACAAGACGGAGATCTCCGAGATTGTAGTGGCCGAAAGCGACACGCCGTATC
This sequence comes from uncultured Solibacteraceae bacterium, assembly GCA_964493965.1. Taxonomy (GTDB): domain Bacteria; phylum Acidobacteriota; class Terriglobia; order Bryobacterales; family Bryobacteraceae; genus DASWZN01. Next base: position 1,039 of record CAZBQQ010000101.1, on the reverse strand, counting down.
ACGGCCAGATCCACGTGGGCGACATCTTCGCCCAGAGGGAGTTCCTGGCGGGGGTGATCGAGGACGCGTCCGGGGACCGCACACGCCCGAATCTGAAGATACAGGACGGCTGCGGCAACCGCTGCTCGTTCTGCATCATCCCCTACGTGCGGGGCCGGAGCCGGAGCGCGCAGCCGGAGTGGGTGGTCGCGCAGGTCAGCAACCTGGCGGAGCGGTATCGGGAGGTGGTGCTCAGCGGGATCAACCTGGGCCGGTGGGGACGCGATCTGGGCGGAAGAGAGCGGCTGGCGGACCTGGTCCGGCGTCTTCTGGCGGAGACGGGGATCGAGCGGCTGCGGCTCAGCTCGGTCGAACCGATGGACTTTTCGGACGATTTGCTGGGATTGATGGCATCCTCGCCGCGCATTGCCAAACACGTCCATGCGCCGCTACAGACGGGATCGGATGCCGTGCTGCGGCGGATGCACCGAAAATACCGGCCGCGACATTACGCGGACCGCATCCTGAAGGCGCGCGGGCTGATGCCGGAGGCGGCGATCGGGGCCGATGTCATGACGGGGTTCCCGGGAGAGACGGAGGCGGAATTCGAGGAGAACCGGCAGTTCATCGCCGGCCTGCCTTTCACCTATCTGCACGTGTTCACGTATTCGGAGAGGCCTGGGACACCGGCCGCCGCGGAGGCGGTGCAGGTGCCGATGCCAGTCCGCAAAGAGCGAAACCGGGTGCTGCGGGAGTTGGCGGCGGCGAAGAACCTTGCATTCCGGCAAGGCATGGTGGGGCGGTGGCTCTCGGCGGTTACGCTCGAGCAGGAACGCGTGGCTCTGAGCGGCAACTACCTGAAGGTGGATCTGGCCGCGCGGCGCGAAGCGAACCGGCTTATCGAAGTGGAGATCGGCGGGGTGACGGCGGACGGGGTGAGGGAGGGAAGTCCGCTCCGTTGAAGCCGCGGAGAACAACGGGCGAACATCGCCCGGCCGCGCCGGTCGCGTCTTCATCGCCATGGGCGGCCCGCAGGGCCATGGGGACTCCCTCACGGTCG
>CAZBQQ010000100.1:4760-20674 GCA_964493965.1 uncultured Solibacteraceae bacterium | reverse complement strand
AGTGGGGCAGGCGTCCACGCCCGCAGCGGGTCTCCAGACCCGCCTAAGGTGCCGCCGCCGGCGCGGGTTCCCCGGCCGGCAAAATGACCAGCGAAGTCCGCGGAAACGCGAACTTCCGCCCCAACTCGTCGATGACGTTCACCTGACAAATGTATTCGCCCGGCTTCAGGCTGGACGTCTGCGCGTTCAGATTGAGCGGAATCGTGCCCTCGCGCTTGGCCTCGGGACGCATGGCCCGCACCGGCTGCGTCTCCAGGATCTTCTGCCCCCCCTGGTAGAGCGCCATGTCGGCTGTCACCCCCGCCAGGTGGACGTTCGGAGGCAGATTCGGGGGCGCCGTGGGGTCGTAAACCTCAAAATATACATGAAGATTCTGCCCGGGCCGAAACACCCGCGTGACGTTAGGCACGATCTTCTGCCCCGCGCTGGTCACCAGCGGGTTCTGCGCCAGCAGCTTCTTGTCGTTCCGGACGCCGGCGATCTGGCTGAGCGGCTGCGTCTGGTTGCTCAGAACCACCGAGCTCATCCGCAGCGCCCCGCCCGAACTCAGGTCCGGTACCGTAAACGGCGCCTCGAACGTGCCCAGCCGTCCCTCGCCATTCTCGCGCGCGACAAACTTCAAGGTGTATTTCCCCGGCCCCAAAGTCACGCCCGTGTCGTATTCCACCTGGCTGCGTCCCACCTGGCCGGCGGTGGCCTGGTCCAGCTTGAGAGGAATGGTGTCGCGCACGGTCGAGGCCGGCTGCCCGCGCGCGTCCCGTACCTCCGCGATGAAGTCCAGCTCGGTCGCCGCCTTCTGTCCCTTGTTGTGGAACGACAAGGCCGAGCCCGGCATCTTCACCGAAATAGGCACGAAGTACTTGCCTTTTGCCAGGCGGAAATAGTCGATCTCCACCGCGATCGGGAGGTCGGTGACAGCGCTGTCGCTCTCGAGGGCGCTCGTGAGCTGCGTTTCCTTGTCCTCGCCCTTCATGCGCGCGAATGCCACAGGGCCGTAGTATCCCTGCCGGTAATCCAGCTTCAGCTTCATGCCGGCGAACGTGGGAGCGAGGCGCACCTGTATGCGCCGGTAGCGGCCATCCTCGGCCGCGTTGGTGCTGGCGTAGGTCAGCATGTAGTAGCTGCGAATGTCCTTCTGGACTTGCACCATTCCAATGGTCAAATCGTTAGAATCGAGCAGCGCTTTTCCGCCCGTATCGGCGGCCAGCGAGTCGAGAGTCTCCTGCTGGTTGTGAAAGCTGTCCCGCAGCCCTGACTGGGCCGACCCGCTATAGAGATGCGTGCCCACCGCGCCCGCCTGGCTCGCATCTCCACCAGGCACCTGGGCCGACAGGCCGCGCGCGTCGATCGTGTAGAACGCCACGTTCGCCCGCACCGCCGCGTTGACCGTGGCGCGAAGCTGCGACTGGTTGTCGACACCCGTCTTCTCGACGCCGCTCGAAATGTAAACCAGCGCCTTCTTCTGCGGATAATAGGCCAGCCGCCGGGCCGCATTCTCCAGAGCCGCCAGCTTGCGGTCGGTGTTGAATATGTTGAATTCCGTCTCGTCGGCCACGAAGAGGCCGCTCTGGTCTTCGGAATCGGCTCCGGTATCGGCGAGCGACGCCAGCTCGCTCCCCTCTCCGATGTGGAACCGCTGAAGGGTGGCGATCAGAAGGTCGCGGTCGCTGGTAAAGTCCTGTACCGTCTTCAGGCTGCTCCCGAAGACCATGACCGATACCAGGTCGCTCGGCGTCATCTTGGTCCTCAGGAATTGCATTGCGGCGTTCACGGCGCGGACCTGTTCGGCCGGCGCCATCGAGGAGAAATCGAACAGCATCACAATCAGACGGTGGTCCTGGACCTGCGGAGTCGGCGTCGGTTCGGCCGCGGCCGGGGACGGTTCGGCGCGGTTCTGCAGGACGCGCTTCGTCGGAGGCGCCTCCATCGCCGGCAGTGGCTGCGTATCCAGCCGCTGCAGCTCGCAGGACTGTATGTGCTGCGGCTTGCCGTCCTCGAGCACCGTGAAATCACCCTTCTTCAGGTTCTCGATCGGCTGGCCGTCCTTGCCGAGCACGGTCACATTCACGACGACGACGTTAGCGGTCGTCGAAAACGTCGATTGCGATTGAGGCAGCCCGGACGGGGCCGCCAGAACCATTGCGAGAATGCATGCGAGTGGTCTCAAAACCGGAACCTCAGCACCGCGGTCACCGACCGCATCGCGCCGGCCGCCGCCACCGTGTCGTAGTTCACCGCGCCGACGGTGGTGTAGAAGCTGGTGTAGTTGACGTGATTGAGCACGTTGTTGGCTTCCAGGCGAAGCTCGATGCGGCGGCGCGAGTCGCCGAGTTGCACCGAGCGCCCAAATCCCAGGTTCAACGAAACCATTCCGGGACCCGGAATCGTGTTGCGCCCGGCGTCGCCGAACTCTCCGGCGGGCGGCAGCGTAAACGCACCCGGGTTGAAGAAGCCGGCGCCCGAAGAAATGCTCTCGCCGGTAGCCTCGGCACGTCCGCTTCCGACGCCCCCCGTTGCCGCCAGGCCCAGACTGCTGCCGCCGGTCCGCGCCGTCAGCGGTGTGCCCGTTTCAGCCGTCAGACCGCCGCTGAGCTGCCAGTCTTTGAACACCTTTCCGGCAACGCTGCTGGGGGAGATCCGCGAGCCGTCGGTTCCCAAGGGCGAGGTGAGCACCCAGCTCATCGTCAGGACGTGGCGGCGATCGAAGCTCGAGAGCCCGCGCTCCGCCGCCAGGTCCAGCCAATTCTGGGCCACGGTGTTCCCGACCCCGCCAAAACTCGACGAATTGTCGATCGATTTCGAAAACGTGTAGAGCGTCTGCATCGAGATTCCGTGCCGGAAGCGCCGCTGCAGCCGTGCCTGCAGCGCGTGATAGATCGAATCGCCCACGGAACTGTCGTAGGTATAGACCTGGCTCCGGAAGCCGGTCCCCGGCGGTCCCTGGTTCGGCGTTGTCAGGACATCGAGCCGCGTACCCTTGGTCCCCAGGTACCCGATCTCCGTAAAGAAGCCCGCCCCCAGATCGTGCTGGACGCTCACGCTCCACGTCTGCGCGTAAGGCGTGCGGTAATTCGGGTCCACCGCATAGGTATTCCTGACGCTGCCCGGGACCGCCGTGTCCAGGAATGCGGTCCCGATCCCCAAGGGATTCTCTGGAGTGCTGTTCACGCTCTCGGAAATCGCAAAGGGGGGCTGCTGTGCCAGGTTGCGCCCCAGCCCGATATAGGACTGGCCGTTGTAATATATCCCATAACCCAGCCGGACAATCGTGGAGCGCTTCAGCTTCGAAACCTTCCATGCCAGTCCCAGCCGCGGCGAGAAGTTGTTGTAGTCCGTGTTGATCAAACCAGTCGGAACCCCGGCGGAAGCCGGCGTCACCACAGAAGTGCTCGTGAAGCCGGGCGCGATGTCCAGATTCGCGATGTGCCCGAACTTCTCCTCGACCGGAACGAACAATTCGTACCGGACCCCCAGGCTGAGCGTGAGATTCGGCCCCACCTTCCACTCGTCCATGGCATAAGCATTCCAGGAATCTTGCCGCAGATAGGTGCTTTCGCCAAAGCGAATCGAGGCCGATTGCGGCAACCCGAGCAGAAAATCGGCGAAGTCGAAGCCGCAGACCTGCCCGAGCGGGCAGTTCGCCCCATTCGTCGCCTGCCCGGTGAAGTTGAGCGTCCCCCGCCCATTTGCATCGCTGGTCGTATTCCAGTCGTTGCGCGTGTATTGGCCGCCAAACGTGAGGGTATGCGTGCCGTGGACCACCACCAGGCTCTCGCTCCCGCTCTGGCTCTGGTTGCGCGTCAGCACCGGACTGCCGTCCGACAGCGAGGCGAAGTTCGAGCCCGCGAAATTCAGAGTGGGCGGGCCGAAATTCAGAGGATTGGTGGACGTCCCCTGGATGCCGATCTGTTCCGCCACATCCGCGCCGTTGGCGAAAAACGGCGTGCTCTGGTTCACATTGCGGTTGAAAGTGACGCGCGCGTTGCTGACCAGCGTGGGCGAAAAGGTCCGAGTCCAACCGAGATCGGTGCTAACGCCGCTGCCGCTGTTCGTGTCCAGGAAACCAAACGGCTCTGAAGTGTCGCCATCGCGCCGCTGGTAGCCAATGTGGAAGGCGAGCCGGTCCTTCTTGGTAATGTTGCGCATGACCCGAAGGCCGAAGTTGTCGCTGTTCTGCGGCACGGCGTTTTGCAGTGCGTAGTTGTTCAACAACCCGGGCTGGTTTGGAAGGGGGAAATAGTTGAGCAACTGCTGCGAGATGGGACTGATGCTGCTGGCGGGCAGAATGGTGCCCGCGAGCGGCTGCCCCGCCTGCGGTTCGGTAAAATTGCCTGTGCGCTCGAGCGCGGTCGGCACGGTTCCAACAAAGGTGTACGGATTCTTGGCGCGCGTGGCGAAGTAGCTGAGGAAGAAGAACGTGGACGTGTCCTTCACCACCTTCGGAATCACCAGCGGACCGCCCAGAACCACTCCGAACCGGGCTTGTGCGTAAGAAGGCTGCGCGATGTCCTGACCGGTGATCGAGAACGGCTTCGCGTTGAGCGCCGAGTTGGCCAGCGTGCCGAACACCATCCCGTGAATCTCGTTCGGCGGCCGGCGATTGCCGAACTGCGCACCGCCCGGTCGTCCCTGTCCCTGTCCCCGGCCGCCGGCACGCCCACCACCACCGCCTCCGAACCCGCCGCGCCCTCCGCCTCCACCTCCGAATCCGCCACCGCCGCCAGGACCGCCTCCGCCTCCCGGGCCCCCAAAGCCGCCGCCGGGGGGGCCGCCGCCCTGCCCACCCTGCCCACCCTGGCCGCCCTGCCCGTTCTGGCCGAACCCCGGCGCGTTCGGCGTCTGCCCATCCTGCATGCCTCCCGGCCCGCCCCGGAACAGGGCGAAGTCAGGCGCCACGCCGGATTGCAGTCCCTGGCTCAAGCTGCCAGATATCAGGAAGTTATCGTTGCTGCCCGCCGCACCCGGCGCCGACTGCTGCGGAGACTCGCTGGCGCTCACCTCGTTCTGAATCTGCGAGTCGATCTGGGTGCCGTTCTGGCCCGCTCCCGCGAATCGGCTCATGCGCGCCGCCATCTCGGATTCCTTCAGGCTGAGGCTGAAGTCCAGCTGGCGCGACGGCTCCGGATCCGTCACCTGCTTCCTGGCCGGCGCGAACCCAAACATGGTGACCTCGATGGTCCACTCGCCCGCCGCCAACGGAGGCAGCGTGTACCGCCCGCCCTGGTCCGTTACCGCTTCGGTCTTCGTGGCGCCCTGAGTTGCCGTGACGGTAGCCCCAGGAATCGTCTGATTCCCGGACTTCACCACGCCGCTCTGCGCCTGTAGCGACACGGCCGCGATGCCGATTGATAGAGTGCAGCAACAGATCCGACACATCACTCGCTGATCCATTTGGAGGCTCTAGTCGTTAGGCGCGCGGCACCGCCAGCCCGGTTACGGAATCCGCGATGGTTTACAATCCTTTACAGGATCTCAAAACTGAGTCCGGCGCGTAACCCTTTGGTGATGCGCGGTCGTCCCTAAGTTTGAGAGGCTCTCTTTGACCGCGCGGCCCGCCAGTCGGTCCGGTCGTTGGTTCCTATGAGAAAGAATGGATAAGGCGCAAGCCAGCGTATGGACACTAGCAATCAAGTTCCCCAGAAACAACAAGTTCCCCGGAAGCACAGCCGCTGGGTATGGCTGCTGATCCTTGTCGCCGCGGGGGCGGCGGTTTGGCTGATCCAGTCGAGGCAGACCCACGCGCAGGCGCCCGGCGGCGCCGGGGGGCGCACGGGCCGCGCGATGATGATCCCGGTGGCCGTCGCCCCAGCCGTGCGCGGCGACATCCCTGTGTATCTCGAGGGACTTGGTTCCGTCACGCCGTTCTACACCGTCAGCGTCCACACGCGCGTCGACGGCCAGTTGATGAACGTGTTCTTCAAAGAGGGCCAGTTCGTTAACGTCGGCGACACCCTGGTCCAGATCGACCCGCGGCCCTTCCAGGTGATGCTCGAACAGGCCGAAGGCCAGATGGCCCACGACCAGGCGCTGCTCGCCAACGCCAACGTCGATCTCACCCGCTACAAGACGCTGCTGGCGCAGGACGCCATTCCGGAGCAGCAACTCGCCACGCAAGGCTCGACCGTGAAGCAATACGAAGGCGCAATCAAGACGGACCAGGGCGTCATCGACAACGCCAAGCTGCAGATCACCTATTGCCACCTCACGGCGCCCATCAGCGGACGCATTGGGTTGCGCCTGGTCGACCCGGGCAATATCGTCCACGCCTCGGACGCCAATCCGCTGCTGGTCATCACCCAGATGCAGCCCATCACGGTCATCTTCACGCTCCCTGAGGACAGCCTCCCGCCGGTCCTTCAAAAGCTTCGCGTCGGAGCCAGGCTCACTGTGGATGCCTATAACCGCGACAAGTCGCGCAAGCTGGCGTCGGGCACGTTGCTCACCACCGACAACCAGATCGACCAGACTACCGGCACCCTGAAGCTCCGTGCGGTCTTCCCAAATCAAGACAACATGCTGTTCCCGCAACAGTTCGTCAACGTGCGGCTGCTGGTCGAGGTCAGGAAGCAGCAGGTGATCGTTCCCTCGGTTGCAATCCAGCGCGGCGCCCAGGGGACTTATGTATACGCCGTCAATCCCGACAGCACAGCCAGCGTGAAAGTGATCACCACCGGCATCAGCGAAGCCGGCAACACATCGATTGAGAGCGGCCTTGAAGCCGGGCAGAATGTTGTGGTCGACGGAGCCGACAAGTTGCAGCCCGGCAGCAAGGTCTCGGTTCGCACGCCCACCGGAGCGCCGGTCGGGCCGGGCGGAGGCCGACCCGGAGGAGGCTCCCGGAGGCCCGCGGGAGGTCCGCAAGCTTGAACCCGTCGCGAGCCTTCATTCTGCGCCCGGTGGCGACCTCGCTGCTGATGTGCGCCCTGGTACTGGTCGGGATTGTCGCCTACAAGCAACTCCCGGTCTCCGCGCTGCCCCAGGTGGATTACCCCACCATCCAGGTGCAGACCTTTTATCCCGGCGGCGGCCCTGAAGTCATCGCCTCCTCCATCACCGCGCCGCTCGAGCGCCAGTTCGGCCAGGTGCCCGGCCTGAGCCAGATGACCTCCATCAGCTCCTTCGGCTCCTCGGTCATCACGCTTCAGTTCACGCTCGATCTGAACATCGACGTGGCCGAGCAGGAAGTGCAGGCCGCCATCAACGCTGCCTCCACCTATCTTCCGGCCGACCTCCCCAATCCGCCCATCTACAGCAAGACCAACCCGGCCGACGCGCCCATCCTGACCCTGGCTCTCACCTCCACCACGCTTCCGCTCCCGCAGGTGGAAGAGATGGCCGACACACGGCTGGCCCAAAAGATCTCGCAGTTGTCGGGCGTGGGACTGGTAAGCATCAGCGGTGGGCAGCGCCCGGCTGTGCGCGTGCAGGCGAACCCGACGGCGCTCGCCTCCTTCGGCATGAGCCTGGAAGATCTGCGCATCTCGCTCGGCCAAGCCAACGTCGACCAGGCCAAAGGAAACTTCGACGGGCCGCAGCAGTCCTGGACCATTGGCGCCAACGACCAACTCCTGAGCGCCAGCGCCTACTCCCCGATCATCATCGCTTACAAAAAGGGATCGCCCGTCCGCCTCTCCGACGTCGCCCAGGTCGTGGATAGCGCCGAGAACGTCAAGCAAGCCGCCTGGGTGGGCACCACGCCGGCCGTGATTCTGAACATTCAGCGCCAGCCCGGTACCAACATCATCAGCGTGGTGGACCGGACGGAGAAGGTGCTGCCGATCCTCCGCGCCTCGCTCCCGGCCTCGATCCAGGTTTCCATCATCTCGGACCGCACCACCACCATCCGCGCGTCGGTCCGCGACGTCGAATTCTCCCTGATGCTCACCATCGCCTTGGTGGTCATGGTGATCTTCCTGTTCCTGCGGAGCTTCTCGGCCACCGTCATCCCCAGCATTGCCGTACCTCTCTCCCTGGTGGGAACCTTCGCGATCATGTACCTGCTGGGCTACAGCCTGGACAACCTCTCGCTGATGGCGCTGACTATCTCGACCGGCTTCGTCGTGGACGACGCCATCGTCATGATCGAGAACATCTCGCGCTATATCGAAATGGGCGAGCCGCCTCTCCAGGCGGCGCTGAAAGGCGCGGGCGAAATCGGATTCACCATCGTTTCGCTGACCGTATCGCTGATCGCGGTGCTGATTCCCTTGCTGTTCATGGGGGACATCGTGGGCCGGTTGTTCCGCGAGTTCGCCGTGACCCTGGCCGTGACCATCATCATGTCGGCGCTGGTGTCGCTCACGCTGACGCCTATGATGGCCGCACGCATCCTGCGTCACACGCCGGAACGCGAGCAGGGCCGCTTCTACCGCTGGTCGGAACGGATGTTCGACGCCGTGATCGAGAAATACGGAACCGGCCTGCGCTTCGTCCTGAGGCACCAGACCGAGACCATCCTGGTGGCCGTCGCCACGCTGGCCGCCACCATCGTGCTCTACATCGTGATCCCCAAGGGCTTCTTCCCGGTGCAGGACACCGGGGTCATTCTGGGAATCTCCGAGGCCCCGCAGTCCGTGTCGTTCGCGGCCATGTCCGAGCGGCAGCAGGAACTGGCCAAGGTGATTCTCAAGGACCCGGCCGTCGAAACCGTCTCCTCGTTCATCGGCGTCGATGGCACCAACACCACGCCCAACGGCGGCCGCATCCAGATCACCCTCAAGCCCCTCGATCAGCGCGGCGTCAGCGCCTCGGACATCATTCGCAGGTTGCAGCCCAAGCTCGCCGACGTGCAGGGAATCGATCTCTACATGCAGCCGGTGCAGGACCTCACGGTGGAAGACCGCGTCAGCCGTACGCAGTACCAATACACCATCGAAGCGCCCGATTCGGTCGTGCTGAATACGTGGGCGCCGAAGCTGGTCGACAAGCTGAAGACCTTGTCCGACCTGCGCGACGTGGCCAGCGACCAGCAGAACGACGGGCTGGGGCTGCTGCTGCGCATCGACCGCGATACCGCGTCGCGCCTGGGCATCACGCCCCAGATGATCGACGACACGCTCTACGACGCGTTCGGCCAGCGCCAGGTGTCCACCATCTTCACGCAGTTGACGCAGTACCACGTAGTGCTCGAAGCCCAGCCCAGATGGCAGCGCAACGTCGATTCGTTGCGCGACATCTATGTGCCCACAACCGGCGGAGGCCAGGCGCCCCTCAGCGCTTTCACGCACGCCGAGCCGATATCGGTTCCCGTGGCGGTGAACCACCAGGGCCAATTCCCCTCCGTGACGCTCTCGTTCAACCTGGCGTCGGGGGCGTCGCTGGGCAGCGCCGTCAAATCCATACGCGCCGCCACCGACTCGCTGCACATGCCGGCCAGCATTCAGGCGGCATTCCAGGGCACGGCGGAGGCCTTCGAGGCCTCGCTCTCGAACGAGGCGTTGCTGATCCTGGCGGCTATCGTCACCGTCTACATCGTGCTGGGCGTGCTGTACGAGAGCTACATCCACCCCATCACGATTCTGTCGACGCTTCCATCGGCCGGCGTGGGCGCCATCATCGCGCTCATGCTATGCCACGAAGATCTGGGGGTGGTGGCCATCATAGGCATCATCCTGCTGATCGGCATCGTGAAGAAGAACGCCATTATGATGATCGACTTCGCATTGGAAGCCGAGCGCCACGAGGGCAAGACGGCCGAGGAGGCCATCTACCAGGCCTGCCTGCTGCGCTTCCGGCCGATCATGATGACCACCATGGCGGCGCTGCTGGGCGGCATTCCCCTCGCACTGGGCAGCGGCGTCGGCAGCGAACTGCGCCGCCCCCTCGGCATCAGCATCGTGGGCGGCCTGATTCTCAGCCAGACGCTGACCCTGTTTACCACCCCGGCAATTTACCTGGGGTTTGATCGGCTCGGCAAGTGGATCGCAAGCCGGCGTCATGGGCATGAGGGCGAGCAACTGTCGTTGCCGCTGGCGGAGTAACCGTGGGTCTATCGGCACCATTCATTAACAGGCCGGTCGGCACCTCGCTGCTGACCGTGGCCCTGGCGCTATCGGGCGCCATTGCCTTCCGCCTGCTCCCCGTCTCGCCGCTGCCGCAGGTGGATTTCCCCACCGTCAGCGTTTCGGCGGGATTGCCCGGCGCCAGTCCCGAGACCATGGCCTCCGCCGTCGCCACGCCCCTCGAGCGCCAGTTCGGACACATCGCCGGCGTCACGGAAATGACCTCCAGCAGCTCGCTGGGGAACACCAGCATCACTTTGCAGTTCGACCTGAGCCGCAACATCGACGCCGCCGCGCGCGACGTGCAAGCGGCCATCAACGCGGCCCGCGGCTACCTGCCGGCGGACCTGCCTCGCAACCCGACCTACCGCAAAGTGAACCCGGCCGACGCCCCCATCCTGATTCTGACCATGGTCTCCGACGTGGCCAACCAGGCGCAGATGTACGACATCGCGTCCTCGGTCCTCCAGCAGAAGCTCTCACAGGTGGATGGCGTCGGGCAGGCCTTCGTGGGCGGCAGTTCCCTGCCCGCGGTCCGCGTCGAGCTGAACCCGACGGTGGTCAACAAGTACGGCATCGGCATGAATCAGATCGCCGCGGTCCTCGCGGCTGCTAATGCGAACCGTCCCAAAGGCAGTCTGACCAGCGGCGCCACGTCCCTGCAACTCAGAACCACCGATCAGTTGCTCAAAGCCAGCCAGTACATACCGCTGGTGGTCGCCTACCAGAACGGCTCCGCGGTGCGGCTCTCCGATCTCGGCGAGGTCGTCGATTCGGTCGAGGACCTGCGCAACGCCGGGATGTCGAACGGCAAGCCTTCGGTCCTCATCATCGTTTTCCGCCAGCCCGGCGCCAACATCATCGAGACCGTCGATCGTGTGCGCGGCCTGCTCCCGCAGTTGCAGGCTTCGATTCCCCCTTCCATTCACCTGGGCGTGGGGATGGATCGCAGTTCCACCATTCGCGCCTCCATCCACGATGTCGAGTACAGCCTTCTGGTTTCCATCGGCCTGGTGATCCTGGTGGTGTTCGTGTTCCTGCGCAGCCCCTGGGCCACCGCCATTCCGAGTGTCGTCGTGCCGCTGTCCCTGATCGGCACCTTCGGAGTGATGTACCTGCTCAATTACAGCCTCGACAACCTCTCGCTGATGGCCCTTACCATCTCGACCGGCTTCGTGGTCGACGACGCCATCGTGGTGATCGAGAATATCACCCGCTACCTGGAAAAAGGCCTGCACCCGCTCGAGGCGGCGCTCACGGGATCGAACGAAATCGGTTTCACGGTCCTCTCGATGAGCACGTCGCTGGTGGCGGTGTTCATCCCCATTCTTCTGATGGGCGGCATCGTCGGCCGCCTCTTCCGCGAATTCGCCGTGACGCTCTCGATCGCCATCGGCGTCTCCCTGCTGGTCTCGCTCACCACGACGCCGATGATGTGCGCCCGCTTCCTGAAGTCGCTAAAGGACCAGCGGCACGGCTGGCTGTATCGCTGGAATGAGAAGGCTTTCCAGTTCATTCTGGATTCCTACGCCGCCGCCCTGCGTGTAGTGCTGCGCCATCCCGCTATCACCATCGTCGTGCTGATCGCCACCGTGGTGCTGAACGGCTATCTGTACGTGATCGTGCCCAAGGGCTTCTTCCCCGAGCAGGACACGGGACGCATGCAAGGCATGATCCAGGCCCGGCAGAATATCTCCTTCCAGGCCATGCGCGACAAGACCACTCGTTTCGTAAACACCGTCATGTCGGACCCCGCCGTAGACAACGTCGTGGCGTTCACCGGCGGCGGAGGCATCAACACCGGCCGCATGTTCATCGCGCTCAAGGACCTCAATGTGCGCAAGGTGCCCGTCGGGGCAGTAATGGCGCGCATCCGCGCCAAGACCGCCGGCGTACCGGGAGCGTCGCTCTTTCTGCAGCCGGTGCAGGACGTCCGCGTGGGTGGCCGCATGAGCGGCGCGGCCTATCAGTACACGCTCCAGAGCGAGGACCTGGCGCAGCTCAATGAGTGGTCGCCGAAGGTGATGGCGCGCCTGCGCAAGCTGCCTGAGATCGTCGACCTCAGCACCGACCAGCAGGATAACGGCCTCGAGTCCTGGCTGACCATCGACCGCGATACGGCATCGCGGTTGGGTCTGACGGTCAGCGGAATCGACAATGCGCTCTACAGCGCCTTCGGCCAGCGCCAGGTCTCAACCATGTTTACCGAGCTGAACCAATATCACGTGGTGATGGAGGTGGCGCCCGAGTATTGGCAGGCGCCGGACACTCTGAGAACACTTTTCGTGCGCACCCCGTCCGGCAACACGGTGCCGCTCTCGGCGTTCACCAAGCTCTCGCACTCCACCACGCCTCTCTCGGTGAATCACCAGGGCCAGTTCCCCTCGGTCACGCTCTCGTTCAACCTGCCGCCCACCGTATCGCTGGGCCAGGCGGTGGACGCGGTCGACGCCGCGGAACAGGAAATCGGCATGCCCGTGACCGTCCAGGGAAGTTTTTCCGGCACAGCCGAGGCCTTCCAGTCTTCGCTCGCCAACGAGTGGATCCTGATTCTGCTGGCGGTGACCGCGGTCTACATCGTGCTCGGCATCCTCTACGAGAGCTATATTCACCCCATCACGATCATCTCCACGCTGCCCTCGGCCGGCGTGGGCGCCCTGCTCGCGCTGATGCTCTTCAAAACCGAGCTCAGCATCATCGCTTTGATCGGTATCATCCTGCTCATCGGCATCGTGAAGAAGAACGCCATTCTGATGATCGATTTTGCATTGGAACAGGAGCGCCGCGGAGGCAAGAGTTCGCGCGACGCCATCTATGAGTCCTGCCTGCTGCGCTTCCGCCCCATCATGATGACCACCATGGCCGCCATGTTGGGCGCCGTCCCCCTGGCCTTCGGAACCGGCACGGGCGCGGAATTGCGCCGCCCGCTCGGCATCGCCATCGTGGGCGGACTGCTGGTGAGCCAACTGCTCACCTTATTCACCACGCCGGTGGTCTATCTCTATATGGACGGCATGCGGCTCTGGTTCGCGCGGGTCCGCGGGCACGCCGTCCCGATGCGCCCCGCCGGCGCCGAGGCTACGGAAGGTTGACGAAATGATCTCAAGCGGCTTCATGTCGAAGGCGGCCGCCGCCGCCGGTTTCTCGCTCCTGCTCGCCGGCTGCGCGGTGGGCCCCAAATATCAGCGCCCCACCGCCCCGGCCGCGCCCGCTTACAAGGAAATGCCCGGCAACTCGGAGTGGAAGACCGCCACGCCGAGCGAGGGCGCGCTGCGTGCGAACTGGTGGGAGATCTTCAACGATCCCCAGCTCAACCAGCTCGAATCTCTGGTGCCCGGCGCCAACCAGAGCCTGAAGCAGGCCGAAGCGCAATTCCGCCAGGCCCGCGCCCTGGTGCGCCTCAACCACGCGAACTACTACCCCACGGTCACCGGCCAGGTGTCCGTCACTAACAGCCGCACGCCCGCCGGCGTTACCGGCATCAGCCGAGGACCCACCACCAACTACAGCCTGCCGCTCGGCGCCTCCTGGGAGCCCGATTTCTGGGGCCGCGTCCGCCTGACCGTCGAGAACGCCACCGCCAACGCGCAAACCAGCGCCGCGGATCTCCAGAATCTGCGCCTCAGCATCCAGGGCGAGCTGGCCGCGGACTATTTCCAGTTGCTGGGGCTAGACATGGAACAGAAGCTGCTGAACGACACCCTGACCGCCTATGAAAGGGCCGTCAAGCTCACCATCGACCGCTTCAATGGCGGAGTCGCCTCCAAAGCCGACGTGGCCCAGGCCCAGACCCAGCTCGCCAGCACACGGGCACAGTTGACGGACCTCGGCGTAGTCCGTTCCCAGCTCGAGCATGCCGTCGCCGTGCTGACCGGTCAGCCTCCCTCGGCCTTGACCATCGCGCCCGGGCAGATTCAGGGTCCGCCCCCGCCGATTCCTCCCGGCGTTCCCTCTGAGCTCTTGGAGCGCCGGCCCGACATCGCCGCTGCCGAACGCCAGGTCGCCGCCGCCAACGCCGAGATCGGCCTCGCCGAGACCGCGTTCTATCCAACCCTCACCTTGAGCGCCTCCGGTGGCGTCGAGAGCAACCGAATCACCACCTGGCTGAGCTGGCCCAGCCGCTTCTGGTCCCTGGGACCAACACTCGCCCAGACCCTGCTCGATTTCGGACGCCGCAAGGCGCAGGTGCAGGGCGCCGAGGCCGCCTACGACGCCACCGTCGCCGGCTACCGCCAGACCGTGCTGGGTGCATTCCAGGAAGTGGAAGACAACCTGTCCACGCTGCGCATCCTGTCGCAGGAAGCCTTGCAGCAGGACGAGGCCGTCAAGGGCGCGCAGGAGTCGTTGAAGCTCGAGACGGATCAGTACAAAGCCGGCACCGTGTCTTACCTGAACGTGATTACCACCCAGACCATCGCGCTCAGCAACGAAATCGCCGCAGTGGGCATTCTCTCGCGACGCATGACCGCCGCGGTCCAACTCGTCCGGGCCCTCGGCGGCGGCTGGAACGCGAACAGCCTGCCGGCTCCGGCAACGTTGAGGACGGCTGTTCAGCCTTAGAACAGCGGGTCCTGGTAGACCGGCAAGCCGCGCGACACGTACCCGGCCATCTCCGGCACGTCCGACAGCCGCACAAGCGCGTCGAGGCCGATCCGCGCCGCCAGTTCCTCGCCCTTGACCTCGAATTTGCCTTCATGGCGGTTGACGAAGACCGCATTGACGGCTCCGACCGGCAGCCCTCCGCCCGCGGTGGCGCACCAGACAAACAGATCGGCGGCCTCCATCGAGTAGCAGGCCGCGCCCAGCCGCAGTACTTCTTCGTGCCGCGCCTGCATGCGCGCCGGGACCGTTCCAAACAACGGGTTGGGCCGCCCCTGACCGGTGTAGAAGTCATCGGTCGTGCATTCCACGCCGGTATAGTAGTGGCCGCTCGCCTGTAAACGCGCCTCCTCGACCAGCGCTTGCACCACCAGCCAGTGGGCGAAAGCGGGATATTCCTTCGGAGCCCAGGTTTCGGAAGTGCCGCCGAAGCGGATCGCCGCCGTCGGAATGATGACGTCCCCCGGCTCCGATTGCTGGATCAGGCTGCCGCACGAGCCGACGCGGATGAAGATCCGCGCGCCGCTCAGCACCGCCTCCGGCAGAACGATCCCGATGGAGGGGCCGCCCATGCCGGACGTCGTGACCGAAACCGCCTTGTCGCGGTAGGTCCCCGTGTAAGAGACCAGCCCGCGGTGATCGTTCGAGAAGCGCCTGGCGTCCTTCAGAAACTCCCTGCCGATCATCTCGGCCCTGCCAGGAGCGCCGACGATCAGGCACAGCGGCGCCAGGTCGCCAACGCCAGTGTGCGTATGATATTGCACTAACTCCCACCTTTCGCCCGGCTGACAAATTCGTCGAGCTTTTCGCGTACGTTCAGGTCCGCCGGCCCAAAGGCGAAAGGAAGCAAGTCGCTGATCTTGACTTTCATGACCCTCGATAGATCGGCGTTCGCGCACAGAACGGCGATATCCGTCCCCGACACCTGCCCCGCCTCATAGATCATCTGCCGGCATCTTCCGCAAGGAGTCACGATCTCGCCGGCGCCCTCCGGGCTCGCCCCGCCGACCACCGCGATCGCCCGGATGTCCACCCCGCCCTCGGCGTACGCGCGCATGATCGCGCCCGGCTCGGCGCAGATCGTGAGTCCGAAGGAGGCGTTCTCCACCGCCGCCCCGGCAAACGTCCCCCCGCTCCCCGTCCGCACCGCCGCGCCGACATAAAAGCCCGAGTACGGATTGTACGCCCGAGACATCGCCGCCCGGGCGCGCTGAAGCAGTTCCCGCTCGTCGCTTTCGAGAGCTCCCAACTCGATCAGATGCGGTGAAGACATTCCGCTCCCTAGCATATCGTTACTTGCCGCCCGCCTGGAAC
>CAZBQQ010000100.1:0-4660 GCA_964493965.1 uncultured Solibacteraceae bacterium | reverse complement strand
AACTCGGGCCTCGCCCGTGTCCGTTTCTTCCAAGACTCCCTCGGCGTCCTTGGATATTCTGGACGTGGAAAAGGAGGCACTGTGTCGTCGTCTTTACTTGCTTTGTCGCTCGTGGGACTGATGGCTGTCGCCGCGGAAGGCCGCTCACCCGTTCTGATCAACACCTGCCTGATCACGAACGATGTGCCACGCCTGGTCGGGTTCTACCAGGCGGTGCTAGGTATTCAACCTAAGACCAGCGGGGCCGATTATGCGGAGTTTCACACCGGGGCCGGCGTGCTCGCGGTCTTTTCGGCCAGCGCTCAGGAAAAGTACCTGCCTGGGTCGGCAGAACCGGCCAAGAACCGGAGCGCGATCCTGGAGTTCAAGGTTGATGACGTAGATGCGGAGTACGCGCGGCTCAAGGACGTGGTGAAGGTGTGGGTTAAGCCTCCCACAAATCAGCCGTGGGGCACTCGTTCCATTTACTTTCGCGATCCGGACGGCAACCTGATCGACTTTTGGTCGCCGCTTCCGGCCAAGTAAGACGGATGCACGGCCTCGTCGCACTCTTCCGGTTTCGCCACACACGGAAGCCGACGCCCGTGGTCAGCGGGTTGCTGAATTGCGACGGCGCGAGCGACTGATCAGGAGGGCTGCAAGACCCGCGCCCATCAAGGTCAGCGCAGATGGTTCCGGCGTCGACGTCAGCGTGTTCGCCAGCAGACCGAAGAACTCGGCATTATTGTCGCCAGTGTCACCAGGATAGAGGTTGACATCAATAACACCCAGCGGACTCCGCGCAATCATGTTCACGCCGCTGCCGTCGGTCGCCAGCAGAATCGCGCCGGGCGCCAAGCCTGGGTGGGCGAAGTTAGGGTTGTTGAAGTAAGTCACAGTGCTCAGGTCGACTCCATCGAAAATCGGGTCCCCTGGGACGGTGGCCACCAGGTTCCCGCTAACACTGCCGTTTGTTCCGACGTTGGTAAGCGCGGAGTAACCGCCGGTCATTACTGTTCCGTCAATCTCCCACGGAGCGCTGAATGCATACGTGGCAACCGTCAGCTCCTTGCCGCCCAGTGCGTAATAGCTCGCCAGAACATTCCCCAAAGCCGCTGGGTCAGAAGGAGCGAAGTCCGTCTCGGCCAGGATCGCATTAAACCCAGCGAGGTCGGCGAGTGTGGGCGTACTGCCTGTGGTGTCGATACCTGTTACGGAAGAAAACCGTCCCGTCGCCTGCATTGCGGAGACCGCACCAGAGCAAGTCGGATCGCCTCCTTCCGAGCACAGGATTGCGAGCGATCCGGCCTGCATGCTTAGGCAGGAGCCCATCATCGCAACCGCCAAAGTCGCTACGCGCACCATGCTCTTGTTCATCAATGTGCTCTCCTTGGTCGAACAAAGATAACAGGATGAACTATTCACGTCAAGGAAAGCGCGATCTGCGACCATCAAGACAGTACTGGTACGCCGCACCACCGGATTGGGGGGACCCCTCAAGCTCCTGAAGAGAAAGGCTGTGGAATGGTGGATCCGAGTCACGGCAGCGCGGCCAGGCGATTCTCGATCTCTCCAGCCTCCTGCGTGGCGCCCGCCTGCTGCGCGGTCTTCAGGTGAAGGTTCAGGATCGATTTCAGATCCGCCGAGTACCGTGCGCTGACTTTTTGATCGGTGCTGCTCGCCAATGCTCTGTCGAGCAAGGCCTCGGCTTTCGCGAAAGACTCGCGCGCCTTTGAAAGATCGCCCAAGCCCTGGGCAGCAAGGCCGAGGTTCCGATACACATAACTCACGTCTCCCTTTTCGGAACCAGGCTGAACCCCGGCAAGCGCCCGAGACAAGTAATCGCGCGCCGTGTCAAAACGCCCCTGGAGCAGGTACACCGAGCCGATGTTGTTGTTCGCGTCGACTTTTGCGCCCGGTGCCGCCATCTGACCGGCCATCCAGAGTGCTCCGCTGCAAACCGATTCAGCCTCGCTACCCTGATGGTTCTCGGTACTCCTGAGGCAGTCGTTCCGAAGTTCGAGGTACCGGCGGCCCAACTCCCGCTCACTGAGTCTCGAGGCATCGATCGTAAACGTATCCCCGACCACAGTTATGAACGCGGTTGGTCTGCCTTCAACCAGATAAGGTCGGTATTTTCGCCTCTTTGCACCACTGATAGCAGCATCGCGAAGGAGTGGATGGCCGTAGATCAACTTCACTTCACTCACGGAACCGGCTTCCGAGACGGTGATATCCAGCAGCACCGGCCCCTGTATTCTGCCCGCGGCCGCCTCCGGAGGGTAGCGCGCGGACAGCTTGCTGAGCGCAAGCTTCTCCGCATCGTCAGGGGCCACGCGGACCTGTCCAAAAAGCGCTGCCGGGCACCAGCTCATCGCCAGGCCCAGGGCCACCGTCCAGAATGTCGACGGACTCATTTCACGATCGTGCCACAGATTCGCGGCTGTCTCCAGCGAAGTTGCAGACCTAACGGGTTTGGGAGGACTTGGGGATTGGTGGACCTGGTGAGATTCGAACTCAGCCAGTGGACGCCAAGAGCCTGGTGTCCACGGTCTGGACTCCACACCTAACCCCCTCTGATTGGCCTCCCACTGGCCTTCGCTAGATTTCTTCGTACCGAGAAGAATCCCCAGCCTCTATACACGATGATGCCGCCCTCCCCGCTGCGGAACTCGACCGCCACCAACTCGATCAGTGTGGCGGCCTGGACTCGAACACCACCTTGGTAAGCCACACGTCATGCACGATGTTATGCTTGCAAAGATGTTTGCGCTCGCCATCATCGTCATCGCGGTTGTCGTCGCAGGCGTCGCTGGCGTGAGGTCCCAGTCCGTTCGCCAATGGCGCTCTCGGTCTTGGCCCCGGACTCAGGCCAAGATCGAATCAAGCTTAGTGGACAGGGTTCCAAATAAGAATCCCGTATATCGCCTGACGGTCGAGTATTCCTATTCGGTAAATGGCGAGTCCTATACTGGCGTCTGGAAGGACTCGTCGTTCAGTAGCGAATCCGACGCCCAAGACGTCCTGAAAAGCCTCTCCGATCTACCTCCACCGGCGCGATATAGAACCCAGAAACCCTCCGACTCCGTTATGGACCCATACGCAGACGCAGGCATGACTGATTGCTCCTGAGTGCGGCGCACACCAATAGGCTGGCTGCTCTGAAAGCGCAATGAACGACGTTGCGCGATCAGCGGGCTACCGGGAGGCGGGCGTGCCGAGCGACGTTTACGCGCGCACGGAAGCAACTCTGACGCCTAGCCACGTGGACTCCAAGGGCAAGCTTCAGGTGGTGCTTTTGGCTGTAAGTGTTTGAGACGATATGGTGGACCTGGTGAGATTCGAACTCACGACCTCTTCCATGCCATGGCCCAGGGGTGAATCCAGTGTGAGCGACCGCACTGAAAACACGCGAGTTGCAGGAGGGCGATTTGGGCCCAGGTTTGGACCGGGTGACCTCTTCCACGCGGTTAGGGACCTGGACAGGTCCAAACCGGGCCACCGAACTGTGGCGTGCCGGCGGGCGAACGGGTGGCTGCTACTCTCAGACTCAGGCGGCCTCGAGATCGACGCGCACCCTGCAGCCGAGTGCCGTGGAGATGTTCACCAGTGCGTCCAGCGAGAACCGCGAAACACGGCCGCGCAGCAGATCGTTCACCCGCGGCTGCGTCACCCCGCAGTGGCTCGCCGCCTCGGACTGTGTCCAGCCACGCCGTTTCACGAAGGCCGCGATCTGCTGCATCAGTTCAGCACGCGCTCGCAGGTTCGCCGCCTGCCCGGGCGTGTCCGCGATGGCGTCCCAAACACTGGCGTAGCTCTCGGATTTCTTCATTTCCCACCTCTCGATAGTTGCGCGAACCGGCCCTTGGCGGTTTCGATATCACGCCGTGAAGTCGCTTGCGTCTTCTTCTGGAAGGCGTGCAACACGTACACGGCCTCCGCGCGTCTAGCCATGTAGATCACCCGGTACGCGCCGCTGTCGTCCGTGACGCGAATCTCCTCGACCCCTTTGCCGATGGCGGGCATAGCTTTGAAGTCGTCAGGCTGCTGGCCGCGCTGTACCTTGTCCAACTGATAGCCCGCATCGTGCCGCGCATCCTCGGGGAATTCGCGCAGGCACTTGAGCGAGTCGCCGAGAAACCGCACGGGCCGCATGGGCTGATTATATCCAATTGGATATAGCGAAGTCAGGTAGGCTAATGACGGGCCTCCCGAGTGGGCAGGATCAGAACTTGTCTGCCGACCACGCCGCCCACACCCCGGCGGACTTCACGTGGACTCAAAGGGGGCGGTTCAGGCGGTGCTCTTGGTTGTTGGCGTAGAACCGTGTTTCGTATTGGTCAGGCAATGGTGGACCTGGTGAGATTCGAACTCACGACCTCCTCCACGCCAGTTTGAGTCTTGACGTCGTCTGACGTCAGCTGGAATCATGAGGCATGGCGAGATTCCTGTCACGAGCTCTGCCCGTTGCTTCAGCCTTGTTCGTCGTGTCCTCGATTCTCGCGCAGAGCGATTCCTGCGCACAGCTGAAGTCCAACGCAGCACGGTCCCAATGCGCTAACCAGCAACTGGAGACGGCCGAACACGACTTAAACCTCGCATTTGACGCCGCACTGCGGAATTACACAGAAGGTGCCGTGAAGCGAGACGAAGGGCAACCGCTTCCAAAAAGCGAGGAGAA
>CAZBQQ010000099.1:0-20720 GCA_964493965.1 uncultured Solibacteraceae bacterium | reverse complement strand
GTCCTCAAGGAGGGCAATGGACGCCAGCTCCATTGCCCTTTGTCAGCAGTGCCGGATCGTATTCTCTCTAGTGTGCTGCGTCTCCTGCAGCACCGAACCGCGCGCGTAAGCAAGCGGACCGCCCCCAGCCCCTCCCCGCGCCGCCTTCCCCGCATTCCCCTCCCGCCACGTCCCGCGCGTCCCAGACGCCGGTGCGCGGGGCGCCACGTACGCGGACACGAGTTGCTGTTGATCACCCCCGTCAGCCGCCCCTTGAATTCTACCGCCGGCGTGCTCTGGTACACCCCGTTCACCGGCGCCGCGTCATAGCTGTAGGTCGTGGTCTTCGCGTTGGCGTCCAGCCGAGTGGCAAGATTGCCGCTGGCGTCATACCTCTCATTAGCGCGGGTCAATACCAAATTTATTCTCCCCATCAGCACCGAACCGCGCGCGTTAGCAAGCGGACGTAGTCCGTCCTCGCCCGCGAAATCCCAGTCACCCCAATTCGATTTAAACCATTCGCCCAAGCCTCAATCACTTGCGGCTCCCAGCCCGTCCCCGCGCGGCCCGCCCCGCATTACCCTCGTGCCAGGTGCCGCCATGCTTTCTCGTCCACCAGCCATCATCGAAGCCCATCGCAGCGGCCCGAGGACTTTCCCTCACAGCGCCGCCCGCCGCGCGAAAAACCAGAAAATCAAAAAGTGCAAGACGGTCCCAGTCCCGAAAACGGACATTTCCTTCGACACTTTTCGCCGTTCTCGGCACCCGGCTGAGACCTCAGGCCGCCCTCCATTATCGTCGCAGCCGGTGCAAAATGACTGCTTTACCGCCTCGCCTGCGTTTGCGGGCCGCCGCACAGATCTAAAGAGGGCGCAAAAAGTGCAAGACGGTCCTAATCCCGCAAATGGACATTTTGTTCGTCACTTTTCGCCGCGTTCTACACCCCTGCCGCCGGTCCGTCACCGCCGCACCCGGTGCAACGTCACCGCTTCACCGAACGCACTCGCGTCATCGGCGTACTTCAAAACCAGCTTCTGCAGCTCGGCGGTGGGCGCGGTCAGCAGCACGTCCTTATCCGGCAGTTCCACAAAAGCGACACCCGAATCCCGCACCTTCTTCTCGAGCCATGTCGAGTCCATGGTCTGGATATGAAGGTCGTCGCCCACCATCCAGACCCTGGCGAACAGGTGCGCCTGGACCGCCAGCGACGGCGTGTCGTTCGCGGTCAGGTCCAGGAAATGCCGCTCTCCCAGCCGCACCAGCCGCATCTCCACCGGCTCGTCTTCGTCGTCGCCTGGGTTGTTGGCGATGTAGACGTCGCCGCCTTTCCGAATCTCCCACGTCTCCTGGTGCGCCGTGTCCAACCATTTGCCTTCGATCGCCAGATCGGTCACCACGTCCTTGGCCGTGTACAGCGGGTACACCGAAAGAGTGAGGCATCCCGTCAGAGGAAGGATGCATGCCACCACCACAACCAGCACCGCGTTCCGCATGGTTCGGATTATAGCCCTGTCGCGCCGGCTACGGCGGTTCCGGTCGCTTGGCGACGGACCGCCTTGCAACGGGCAACGAGCAACCAGCAACGGGCGTCCAGCGCCGGGCTCCGCCTTTGCGACAAGCGACGAGCGACGAGCGACAAGCGACGAGCGTCCACGACGAGCGACAAGCGACCAGCGACGGGCCGCCCGTTATACCCTGAAGGACTGGCCCCCCATGGCAGACATCGAAAAAGCCGGCCTCCTGCTCCTCCGCAACACGCGCATCCTCCTCTGCCGCAAAAAACGCGGATCCCCGCTCCTCATCCTGCCCGGCGGCAAGTTCGAACCCGGCGAGACGGCCATCGAGTGCCTCCAGCGCGAGCTTCGCGAGGAACTGGGCCAAGTCACGGCGACCGGCCTCCAGCACGTGGGTACGTACACCGACCGCGCCGCCAGCGATCCCACCAAGACCGTGCGCATCGAGCTCTACCAAGGCGAGCTGGTGGGCACCCCGGTCGCAAGCGCCGAGATCGGCGAGTTGGTCTGGTTCGGCGAGGCCGACGACCGGACCCAACTCGCCCCCAGCCTGGCCAACCGCATTCTCCCAGACCTGATCGTGCGAGGCCTCTTGGACTGGAGCCGCAATGACCCCCGTTGAGCTGCTCGCCCCCGCCCGCGACCTCGAATGCGGCATCGCGGCCATCGACTGCGGCGCCGACGCCGTCTATATCGGCGCGCCCCGCTTCGGCGCCCGTGCGGCGGCGGGCAACGCTCCGGAAGACATCGCCGCGCTGGTCCGCCATGCCCACAAATTCTGGGCGCGCGTCTACGTCACCCTCAACACTCTGCTCCTCGATGACGAACTGGAGCCCGCCCGCCGCCTCGCCTGGCAGCTTCACGAGATCGGCGTTGATGGCCTCATCATCCAGGACGCCGGTCTGCTCGAATGCGACCTGCCTCCGATGCCCCTGATCGCCAGCACCCAGATGCACAACCACACGCCTGAGCGCGTGGCGTTCCTCGAACACGCCGGCTTCCGCCGCGCGATCCTGGCGCGCGAGCTGACCCTCGACGAAATCCGGGCCATCCGCGCCGCCGCCCCCGCCATCGAGCTCGAATGCTTCGTCCACGGAGCTTTGTGCGTTTGCTTCAGCGGCCAGTGCCTGCTCAGCTACGCGCTTGGTGGACGCAGCGGCAATCGCGGCCAGTGCGCGCAGCCCTGCCGCCGCGCCTACACGCTGGTGGATGCCGAGGGCCGCACGCTCGCGAGTGACAGCCACCTGCTGTCGCTGCACGATCTCAACCTCTCCGACCGCCTCCCTGACCTCCTCGCCGCCGGCGTCACATCCTTCAAGATCGAGGGACGCCTCAAGGACCGCACCTATGTGGCCAACGTCGTGGCGTTCTACCGCGAGCGCCTCGACGAAGCGATGCGTGCCGCCACGGGCTTCGAGCGAAGCTCTTCCGGGACCAGTTCCCCCGGCTTCGAGCCCGACCTCGCCAAGACCTTCAACCGCGGCTTCACTACCTATTTCTTAGACGGCCGCGCCGAAGCCGTCGGCTCGCCGGAAACGCCGAAGATGACGGGAGAGAAGATCGGGCGCGTGGTAAATGTCGCTCCCGATTCCTTCACCATCGATGGCCAGATCGAACTCCACCCCGGCGACGGCCTGGCCTTCTTTGGAACCGACGGCCACCTGCGCGGAACCGTAGTCAACGCCGTTCGCGGCCGAGCCGTGTTCCCGCAAAAGATCGAAGACATCGAACCCGGAACCACCATCCACCGCAACCACGACCATGCGTTCCTGTCCCAAGTAGCCGCCGCGCGCCCCGAGCGCAGGATCGCGGTCACGATGACGCTCGACGCGACGGGCTTGGCCGCCGTGGACGAAAACGGAAACCGCGCCGAAGCTCCGCTCGGCCCCGCGCCAGTAGCTGAGAAGCCCGAAGCCGCACTAGCAACCCTCCGCCGCCAGCTCGCCAAGACCGGCGACACCGAGTTCGCCTGCACGCGGGTCGACATCGCCTGCGATCCCATTCCTTTCCTGCCCGTCGCGGCCCTGAACGCCCTGCGTCGCGAAGTTCTCGCCCGCCTGAGCGCATTGCGAGAGACGAACCGTCCGCGCCACCAAGGCCGCATCGTCCCGAATGAAACACCCTATCCCACCCGCGACCTTTCCTATCTTGGCAACGTCCTCAACGCGAAAGCCGAAGCCTTCTACCGCCGCCACGGAGTCGAGCGCATCGAGTCCGCCGCCGAATCCGGCCTCGACCTCGCCGGCCGCCGCGTGATGACCACCCGCTACTGCATCCGCGAGCAGCTAGGCCTCTGCGGATCTGGCATCGCCGAGCCCCTAACCTTGATCGATGACGAAGGCCGCCGCCTCGAACTAAGGTTCGACTGCGAACACTGCGCCATGGAGGTGTGGCTCGAACAATAAATTAACAAGAAATCAACCAGGCCTGTTGAGGATTTCTACGATAACAAGGAGCACCAGCCCAGACCCGGCCAACGCGCATATCAGAACGTGCACGCTCAGGCTCGCCCTGATCTGACGGCGCGATTGTGCCAGGGCCTTCTCGGGCTCAAACAGGCGGAGATCGGTCTCCTTCGCCCTGAACCAGCACCAGCCGCTGGCCGAGAGCAGAAGCTCTCCAATCAAGACCAAGCCGCTGTCAAACAGAAGCGCGAACCTGTAGTCCGCCTGATCCGATTCCAGCATCAGAAACATCCCCAGGCCGATGTAGAGCGCGAGGAGCCCGAGGAAGAACAGAAAGCCAGACAGTGTTCGCATCGCCGTCCTGATGCTTACTATACTCGTCCCGCGCGGAAAGCATCCCGCCGTCCCCCTGCGGCATCTAAGACGTATAACCCAACAAACTGGCCACGTAGCCTACCGTTTCAGGGGCGGAGGTCTACCGAAAGGTAGAACTCGCGGGTGAAAGCGACGTGACGCCAGCGGGGCGCTGCGCTCTCTCGGGGGAGCGAAGTTGCTCATAATATGTGCGATTCGTTCCGGTGACCGGCGGAGTCTTAGTTGGCATTACAGTTGCTCTGAAGAAGGTCAGACAAGGGAAGAGAGGGGCGAGGGGGACGATATGGTTCGATTGAATGTACCGCTGGATCCCACCAAAACCGGGAGGGACGCCGAATCGCTGGAAGCCAACCTGAAAAGACACATCGTCGGCCAGGACGAAGCGATCGGTCAGATTGTCAACATTTTTCAGATGCACCTGACCGGGATGACCGCTCCGGGACGGCCTATCGGGAACTTCCTGTTCCTCGGCCCGACCGGGTCCGGCAAGACCCGCACCGTCGAAGCGACCGCGGAAGCGCTGCTCGGGAACCCCCGCGCCGTGATCAAAATCGATTGCGCCGAATTCCAGCACAGTCACGAGATCGCCAAGCTGATCGGTTCACCTCCCGGCTATCTCGGGCATCGCGAAACGCACCCGTTGCTCAGCCAGGAAGTGCTCAATCAGTACCACACCGAACGCGTCAAGGTCAGCTTCGTGCTCTTCGACGAGATCGAGAAGGCCAGCGATGCGCTGTGGAACCTGCTGCTCGGCATCCTCGATAAGGCGACTCTGACGCTGGGCGACAACCGGCGCGTGGATTTCAGCCGCGCCATGATCTTCATGACCAGCAATCTGGGAGCCGGCGAGATGAGCAACATCCTGAGCCCGAAGCTGGGATTCCAGGTGGGCCCCGCCGATCCCAAAGTCGTCACGCTCGACGACAAGCTGACAGGCAAGATCTCGCAAGCAGGCGTCGAGGCAGCGCGCCGCAAGTTCACGCCGGAGTTCATCAACCGCCTCGACAAGATCGTGGTCTTCAAGCCGCTGGGCGAGGCCGAGTTGCGGAAGATCCTCGATATCGAGCTGCGCATGGTGCAGCAGCGCGTGATGCAGTCCGCCGGCACCAGCCCGTTCATCTTCACCGTCGCCGCGGGCGCCCGCGAGTTCCTTCTGGCGGAAGGCACGGACATGAAGTACGGTGCGCGCCACCTGAAACGCTCCATCGAGCGCCACCTGGTGCAGCCCATGTCGAACCTGATCGCCACCGAGCAGGTGCGGGGCGGAGACTGGATCCGCGTGGACTTCGATCCCCAGGCAGGCCGCGTCACGTTTCTGAAGGAGGCCGAGGGCATGCCGGCCTACGCCATGGCGGAACTGGTCGATACGGCCATGCCCGTCGCGGCCGCCGCTCAAGCCAACGCCGCGTCGGTCGAAGTAATCCGCGCCACCCGCGCGGGCTCTTCGCGTCGAGGGTGAGGGCCGTAGGGCCGACCCGCTGGTCCGCGCGGGTCCCCCTGGACCCGCCGGCCTCAGCGTGCGCCAATTCTCCCTGGCTTCCACGCCAGAAGCGGCATATAATCAGCGAAGCGCGGAGTCAGCATGTCCAAACCTTCCTCCTTCGCAGACGTTGAGCTAGCCGCGAGCCCGGGCGCGAAGACGCTCGGCGAGCCCGTGGAGCCAGAGACCCCTTTTCGCGTCCTCATCCTGGCGGATTTCAGCGGACGCGCCAATCGCGGCGTGATGGAAACCAGGGCCGGAAGCCGGCGCCCGGTCCGGATCGATCGCGATACTTTCGATGCCGTGTTCGAGAAGCTGCGGCCGGAGCTGCTTTTCCCGCTGGCGGGCAGCCCGTCTCCTGCTCTGGCCGTCCGCTTCAAAGAGCTCGACGACTTCCATCCGGACCGGCTCTTCGAGCGGGTCGATGTCTTCCAGGCCTTGCGCGGATTGCGCGAGCGGCTGAGCGACAACGAAACCTTCGCCGAGGCCGCCAAGGCGCTCCGGCCCGTCGAGGCCGCTCCTCCGCCGGCCGCCCCGGCCAAGATCACGCTGGACGATCTGCTCGACGAGAACGACGGCATCGCCACCGGAACGGCTCGCGCTCTCGACGACTGGAGCGCGATGCTGCATGATCTGGTCGCGCCCCACCTGGTCCCGGGCATCGACCCGCGCCAGACGGAGCTGATCGCCAAGGTAGACGCCGCCACCAGCGAGGCGATGCGGGCGTTGCTTCACCAACCCGCGTTCCAGGAACTCGAGGCCGCCTGGCGGGCGGTGTTCTTTCTGGTTCGTCGTCTCGAAACCAGTCCGGAGTTGAGGCTGTACCTTCTGGATGTGTCGAAGGCCGAACTGGCCGCGGAGCTGGAAGCGGCGCGCGACGACCTGCGCCGCAGCGAGCTGTGGCGCATGGTGGTGGAAGAGAGCGTCGGCACCCCCGGCGGACAGCCCTGGGCCGTCCTGGCGGGCAACTACTCTTTCGGCCAGAGTGCTGCCGATCTGAAACTGCTGGCGCGGCTGGGCGCCGTAGCCCGCGAGGCCGGCGCGCCGTTCCTCGCCGCCACCAGTCCGCAGATGCTCGAGAATATCGGGGCCGGCGCCTTTCGCCAGATCCGCAAGCTGCCGCAGGCGCCCTGGATCGGTCTGGTGCTGCCGCGGTTCCTCCTGCGCCTGCCCTATGGGAAGGAGACCGCGCCGGTCGACTTGTTCGACTTCGAGGAGTTCGCGTCCGCCCAGGAGCACGAGTCCTATCTGTGGGGCAATCCCATCTTTGCCTGCGTGGTTCTGCTGGGTGAAGCTTTCCTGCGGGAGGGTTGGGACATGCGGCCGGGCCTGGTTCGCGAGATCGACGGCCTGCCCCTGCACGTCCACAAGGAGGACGGGGAGTCCAGGGCCAAGCCCTGCGCCGAGGTACTCATGACCGAGGAAGGCGCCGAAGCGCTCCTCGAGAACGGCGTGATGCCGCTGGCCTCGATCCGCAATCAGGACACCATCCGCCTGATCCGGTTCCAGTCGATTGCCGACCCGCTGGCCCCGCTGGCCGGCCGCTGGCGCGGCTGAATCTCAGCGGCTGCGACCGCTGCCGGCGCTGCTGCTGCTGCTACCACCGCTGGAGGAACCGCCGCCACCTCCACCACTGTGGCCACCGCCGCCACCACCGCCGGAATAGCCGCCGCCGCCACCACCCCCACTGCTGTGGCCGCCGCCACCACCACCGCCGGAGTAACCACCGCCTCCGCCGCTGTGGCCGCCTCCGGAGCTACTGCCGCCGCCACCGCCGCGCGCACTGCCCCCGGAGTAGCCGCTGCCACCGCTGCGTCCGCCGCCGGAATTACCTCCGCCGGAGTTACCGCCGCCGCCGCGTGCACTGCCACCGGCATTACCGCCGCTGGCGCGGCCACTGCCGCCGGAGAAGGCCGATCCACTCGCGCGCCCAGTGCCGCCGGAGTTGCCGCCCACGGCGGAACGGCTGCTCCCGCCGGAGTAGCTGGCCGCGGTCGCTCGACTCGTCGCGCGCCAGGACATCTGCCCGCCGCCATTGCCCGGGTGACCGGGCGGGCGCGGCTTGAAGTGAATCGGGCCATCGGGCGGATGCACGGGTTTCCAGGGTGGCCTGGTGCCTGCATATGGCGGATAGAACCGGCATCCCCAAAAGCTGTTATAGAACCCCGACGCCGGCAGGAAAGTGTAGGTGTCGTAGAGCGGTTCCCAAATCCAGAGGTTCGTGCCCGAGAAGCCGTTCGCCTGCGCCGAGGCGGCGGCGGAAGCGTTCGCCGCGGCCAGGTAGCCGGCTCTTTGCGACGCCCACAGGAAGAAGTCGTCGCCGGTCTTGGTGTCGAATCTCTCGGCCACGCCCACCCGATCGAGATGCAGGCGGCGTCCGCGCTTGAGGATCTGCGCCTGGCCACGGACGGTGACCCACGCCTCGCCGTCATAAACGCTGATCTGCGGCGGCGCGCTGTCCAGGCGGTAGAGTCCCCGGTTGAGCAGGCCGAACAGAGCGCCGTTCATGCTGAACGTGAGGCCTTGTTCCTTGGCCATGTCGGCAGTTTCGACAATGACCGAGCCGCCGAGGAATTCGACGCGGGTATCCATGATCTCTCCGGAGAGCAGCCGCACCGCGCTGTTCTCTCCTAGGCGCATGAATACGCCGGGGGCGAGCAGGACCTCCGCGCGGCCTTGCTCGGTCCAGAGTTCGGAGCCGTTCTGCATTTGGGGAAAGCTGCCGGGCTTCAGCGTGACACGCGCGCCGTCGAGGATGACCGTTCCCTCGACGTAGTTGATGAGGCCGGATCGGGCGGAAATTGCGACCTGGGCGTTGGCCATGCCGGCCAGCAGCAGGCACCCCAGACCTAGTGTTGACGTGAAGGGTCGTCCCATCGGAGGTCCACCTCCTGTTTGGCTTCTGCCACAGACAGGACGCCCGCTTAGGACGGTAGGTTACCGGTCACCGGCGCCGGTTCAGCGGCCCCGGCCGCCAATCCCGCTGCGACCACCCACCGCGGCGGCGGGAGCCGACCGGCCGCTCGCCCCCATGCTGCTGGGCGACGCGGCGGACGCGGACCGGGATGCGTTTACAGTCGAAGTGCTGGATTGAGAAGCCGTAGTGGCAGCGCCCGTATACCCGTAGTTCTGCCGGGGCACGTACAGCATGTAGACGCTCTGGGGGCTCCAGAACCGATATCCCCAGAAGCTGTCATACATGCCGCCCATCGGCAGGTAGGTGAAGGTTCCGAAGAACGGATTCCAGATCCAATTGTTGGAGCCCCAGAACCCGTACTGCTCGGCCGAACGGGCGGCGGAGACGTTCGCCACCGCCAGATACTCGGCTCTGCGCCGCGCCCAGCGGTACGTGGAATCGCCCCCCGCTTTTTCGTCGAACTTCTCGGCCACCGCGACTCCGTCCAGGTGGAGCAGGTGAGCTCGCTTGACGACCTGCGCCTGGCCGTCGTTCATGACCCGGGCCTCGCCGTCGTAGACGCTAATCTGGGCCGGCTCGCCGTCGAACCGGTAGACGCCCTTCCTCAGCAGATCGATGGAGGCACCCTTGTAGGTGAACCCGATGGACTGGTTCTTCTCGAGCTCGGCCGATTCGACGATCACCGAACCGCCCAGGAACTCGAGGCGGCTATTCATGATGTCGTTCGAGACCATCCGCACGGCGCTGTTCTCGCCCAGGCGCATGAACACGCCGGGGCCGAGCAGAACTTCGGCGCGGCCTTCCTCCGTGCGCAACTCGGAGCCGTTCCGGATGCTGGGGAAGTTGTCGATCTTGACCTTGACGGGCTGGCCGTCCAGCGACACCGTTCCCTCGACGTAATTGACCATGCCGGCCTTCGCGGAGATCGCGTTCTGTGCGAACGAGACCCCGGTCAATATCAGACTGCCGAATCCGATTGCGACAACTCTGGAGAGCTTCACCGCCTGCCTCCCACCTGCAACTAGTTTGCGCCTCATTCGGGATCCGGTCAAGCCCCGCGTCCACCGGTCGGCATATACTGGTACTGCAATTCAGCGCACGCACGGAGCGGCCGGTCCATGTTCGCGGAACAGTTGAGGAAGGCGCTTCTCATCGCCTGGCTGATCGTGAGCGCCGCGATTGTTCCGGTACTGGCGGCCCCCTTCGTTGTGCCGCCCGGGACCATCCTGTCGCTCGCGCCGCGATGCGCGTGGAAGACCAGGTATGGCCGCGAGTGCGTGCTCTGCGGCATGACGACCAGCTTCATTCTGATTTCGGAGGGGCGGTGGAATGACGCGGTCGGCCGGAACCGGGCCAGCATTCTGTTGTACGCGGCCCTGTTCTGGAACGAGTGCATGGCGTTCTGGTACGCGTGGGGCGGGATGCGGCCGCGACTTCTTCGAACGGAGGGGTACTCGTGCAGATCGTGAGCCTGGTGTGGGGGGTGCTGGCATTTCTCGGCATGGTGATATCGTTGCTGCCGTGCCTCAACAGTCTGAATTGGTTCGATGTCCCGTTTGCCGGAGTGGGGCTGATCCTGAGCATCATCGCGATGGCGACGGCGAAGCCGGCGAACCGCGGCGCTGCCATCGCGGCCCTGGTTGCCAACGGCATCGCCCTGGCGATCGGCGTGATCCGCCTGGTGCTGGGAGGCGGGATAATATAAGCATGTATAGCAAGGCGATTCTGGCGCTCTGCCTGCCGTTGATGGCGGCCGCGGCCGACAAGGGGCCGCCGACAGCAGAGGGCGGAAACGAAAACGTGACGATCTCCGCCACTCTTTATCAGGGCAAGGACGCGGTGCGCGGACTGTTAGGCTCGGACCTGGGCGGCTATTTCATCGTTGTGAAGGTGGAGATGACGCCCAAAGGATCGAAACCGTTGGCCATCGATCGGGACGACTTCCTCCTGCGGGCCTACAACGACGGCCAGAAGTGCGCCCCCTACGCTCCGAGCCAGATTGCGGGCCGGGCATCGCTGGCGGTGACTCCGGTGGGAGGCGGCGACGTTAGCGCCGAGCGGGGCGGCGGCCCCGTGTTCGGCATTCCCGGCACGGGCATGCCGACACGCCTGCCGGGGAACCAAGTCGGTGTGGGCAACACACGCGGAGTGTCGGAAGGCGTGGAGGCAAAAGTCAACGAGGACGCGTCGTCAAAGGACGACCCGCTGCTGAAACTCCTCAAGGAGAAGATTCTGCCGGAGAAGAAGACTTCGGAGCCGGTCTCCGGCCTGCTCTACTTCTCGCTCGACGGCAAGCACAAGCCGAAGGACATGGCTCTGCAGTACAAAACCGCGAGCGGACTTATCTCGGTAGAATTCCGTGAAAAGCGCTAGCTGACGGATTCGATCGTCAGCGTGTCGCCTTCGACGCTGCCTTTCACCGTCACCTTCTCCACGACCTTATCGCCGATCTTGTCGGGGTTGGCAACCTTTAGGGTTTTGCCGTCGCTGGTGACGAAGAGCGCCGCGTCGCCGCTCTTGATGCAGTGCTTGGCGCACGCTGCCTTGGATGCATCGTCGTGTTTGCACTTGCTGCAGGTGAACACTCCGGTCAGGTCTTCGGCGAAGGCGCTCCAGGAAAACAGCGCGAGTCCCAATACGGATGCAGTCAGCAATCGTTTCATGTAATGCTCCCCCCTTTGAAATGGCCGCCTGGGCGGCCGACGCCTCTTACTATACGGCGCGGTACTTGGCAAATGCAACTCAGTTGCGGGTGCGCGGCGGCCCGCCCGGCCCGGCTACGATTGCAGGAGATGCCTGGTGAATTGAAGGGCGATGCGGCCGCAGCCGCGCGGCACTACGATGAACACGCGGAGGCGGAGGCAGCGCGCCTGGAGCGCTACAGCCCGATAGAATACGCGATCGCGCTGCGCTATCTGGGCCGCTTCGTGCCCGAGCGCGCCGCCGTTGCCGAGGTTGGGGTGGGAGCGGGGCACTACTCGGAATTCCTGGCCCGCCGCGGGAGAAACACCGGAGGCGCTGGCGTACTCGGATCACTTTTTGTTTGTGGGCCGGAAGGGGTGATCAGCTGGCCTTCCGTGCATTGCGAGCCAGATAATGTTGATCGAGCGCCTGGCGAACGAACGCCTTGATCACCGCCTGGCGGCTCACGTTCAACTCCGTTGCTGCTTGATCCAGCTCCTGCAACATGGAGGCGGTGAAATCCACGTTGACCCGCTGAATAGGCTGGATCATCTTGCCGCGATTGGTGAAGAACCGCGACACGCTTTCGCCCCGGTCGGCCATCCGGGCGAGAGACTCGGCCGAAGGGGCCTTCACGTCTTTACGAGTTCGCTTCATATAGGTCTTGCTCCTCACGCGTCGAGCGCCAGAGCGTCACGAGGTGGTAATACTCGCCGACTTGATCCGCTCTGATCTCAAAGATCAGCGTAAACAGGCGATTCTTGACCCAGCCAATTGCCCGGTGCTGTTCGGGGTCGTCGGAGCGCTGGTCCTGGTAGTAAGGTTGCGCGAAGATTCCCTGCGCCTCCTCGAAACCGATGCCTCGTTTCGGGTTGCGCCTCAGCGCCTCGCTCTTGACTCTGCTGAACCGGAATCGCATGACAGAGTGGTATGACAGTTATACCACATTTTGCGGAGGCTGAGCTGCGTTTGCGGGCGAAGGCGGGCGGTCCGACATCGTCTAGTTGGGCGTCAGTGTGCCGTGTAGAAGCTCCCCATGCAATTGGAGAACTCTCCGGCGGCAAACCGCAGGACCTTGTCGCCGATGCGTATCTCGTAAACTCCAAACGTGAACTCCCGGTGATAAGCGGATCCTCTACATGGGCCCGCTCCTTTGTGTCAATCCCTTGCCCCAGTCCTATGCTGTCGCTCCTCTCCTGCCTCCACCGGGTCGGCGCTGGGGGTCCTATACAATGGACTCATGTGCGGAATCGTAGGGTATATCGGCGAGAGAAAAGCCGTACCAATCATTCTGGACGGCCTGCGGCGCCTCGAATACAGGGGATACGACTCGGCTGGCCTGGCGGTCTACTCGGAAGGAAAGCTCGAGATCCGGCGCGCTTCCGGAAAGCTGCGAAACCTCGAAGAGGCCGTCCTGCTGAGCCCGGTGGACGGCTCCTACGGCGTTGGCCACACGCGCTGGGCCACGCACGGCCGGCCGACCGAGGAGAACGCCCATCCGCATCGCGACTGCAAGGGCGAGATCGTAGTGGTGCACAACGGCATCGTCGAGAACTACGTCGCGCTCAAGCACCAGCTTCAGGCGGAAGGGCACGTGTTCCGCACGGAGACCGATACCGAAATCATTGCCCACCTGGTGGAGAAGCACTTCGAGGGGAACCTGGAAGCGGCGGTGCGCGACACGGTGCACGAAATCAAGGGAGTCTTCGCGCTGGCGGTGATCGCCAGCACCGATCCGTACAAGATCGTGGCGGCGCGTTCCGGCCCGCCGGTGGTTGTCGGGCTGGGGGACGGCGAGTATTTCGTGGCCTCGGACGTGCCCGCGATTCTCAATCACACGCGGGACGTCTTCTTCCTGGCGGACGGCGACATCGCGGTGCTGACGCGCGAAGGCGTTCAGCTGAGCGATTTTGAAGGGCGGCCCATCAAGCGGCAGGTCACGCGCATCCTGTGGGACCCCATCATGGCGGAGAAGGGTGGGTACAAGCACTTCATGCTCAAAGAAATCTACGAGCAGCCGCGGAGTGTGAGGGACACCGTCCTGGGCCGGGTGGGACAGGAATCCGGGCGCATTTTCCTGGATGAGATGGACATACAGCCGCGGGAGTTCCGCGAGTTCGAGTCGGTGAAGATCATCGCTTGCGGCACGAGCTGGCACGCGGCGCTGGCCGGCAAGTTCATGATCGAGAAGCTGGCGCGGATCCCGGTAGAGGTGGATTACGGCAGCGAGTTCCGGTATCGCGATCCGATCGTTTCGAGCAAGACGCTCACGGTGGTGATCTCGCAATCGGGCGAGACCGCCGATACGCTGGCGGCGCAGCGCGAGGCCAAGCAGAAGGGCTCGAAGACCATCGCCATCTGCAACGTGATCGGCTCGATGGTCACGCGAGAGGCGGCGGGCACGCTTCTGACGCACGCGGGGCCGGAGATCGGGGTGGCCTCGACCAAGGCCTTCACCGGGCAGCTGACGGCGCTGTTCATCCTGGGCATGTACCTTGGCCAGGTGCGCGGGACGCTGGGGGACGAGCAGTCCAAGTGCCTGATGCAGGAGTTGCTGCTGGTGCCGGGGAAGCTCGAAACGGTGCTCTCGCGGGACTCGGTTTTGGAAGAGCTGGCGCGGCCACTGTCGCACA
Organism: uncultured Solibacteraceae bacterium; assembly: GCA_964493965.1. Taxonomy (GTDB): domain Bacteria; phylum Acidobacteriota; class Terriglobia; order Bryobacterales; family Bryobacteraceae; genus DASWZN01. The sequence goes on along the minus strand of CAZBQQ010000099.1, from coordinate 6,735 downwards.
CCACGGACTTTCTGTTCCTGGGGCGCGGCATCCACTTCCCCATTGCCCTGGAGGGCGCACTCAAGCTGAAGGAGATTTCCTACATACACGCCGAGGGCTATCCGGCGGGCGAGATGAAGCACGGGCCGAACGCGCTGATCGACGAGCGGCTGCCGGTGGTGGTGATCGCGGGGCGCGATCCGACGTCGGAGGCGAGCCAGATCCTGTACGAGAAGACGCTCTCGAACATACAGGAGGTGAAGGCGCGGCAGGGCATCGTGATCGCGGTGGTGAACGAAGGCGACAAGGAGGCGCGGCGCTCGGCCGATCACGTCATCGAGATTCCGTCCGCGAACGAGCTGCTGCTGCCGATTCTGGAGATCGTTCCGCTGCAACTGCTGGCGTATCACATTGCGGTGCGGCGGGGGTGCGACGTGGACCAGCCGCGGAATCTGGCGAAGAGCGTGACGGTGGAGTAGGGGGGCGGCAGGAGATCGGGTTCAATCCTGGATCTACTGTAATCCGCTCTTGAAGACCAGCGACCGATGGCTCGGTCTGGATGCGTCGAAGTGGGAGGTTGCGATCTTCCTCGAGGCGGTGACGCTCCCGAGCCGCGCGCCCACTGTTCACGCGGCGTCCCGAATACCGATGGTCAGCTCCTTGCCTACCGCCCTGAATGCGGCCTCAAGCTGGTCGATTCGGGAGCGGTGCTTCAGATCGAAGAGGCGGTCCACGTTGGCGGTAGGGATGCCCAGCCGGCGCGCGAGGTCGGCCTTTCTGATCCCGGACTCCCGGAAGGCCCGGTACAACTCCGCCTTCATGGCGGCCCGGGCCGGCAGACCAATGATGCGATATTTTCGGCCACGCGGCTTCGAGGTGCGAGGAAGCGGCTGCCCCTTCTGGATGTGATCGGCGATTATCATCTCCAGGGCGTCGACGGCCATCTCGGTGGCCTCTTCCAAGGTGTCGCCTTGGGTGACGCCCCAATCGAAATCGGGGAACGTGACAACGAAGCCGCCCTTCTCGGCGGGCTCGAACAGTGCCAGGTATTCGTTCATGGTTTCCTCTGCAATCCCAACTGCTTCAGGATGGCCTGAAGCGTGCCGGTACGAATCTCGGTTGCCGAATGACGGGGAAGCTGCGAAGTGCGGTTGCCAAGCATGACTTTCGTGTGCCGGGCGCCTTCCTGGAAGGAGCAGCCCTGCCGCCTGAGCCACCGCTTCAGTTCGCCCGCCGTCACGTTCAGATACTATCACATCTGATAGCGACCGCAAGCGACGACTCACGGAGAAGACTCACGGCGCAGGGGGGCTCAGGCCGGGTGGCTGCGAGGCAACACCCGAAACTTGCGGCGGCCGTCGATTCGATATGTTTCGAAATCCGCCTGGTCAACCGTGAAGACGGTCGACAGCTTTTCGCGCCTGGCGAGATAGACGAGAGTGGCGTCGGCGAAATCCATGGGGCGGTCCCAATAGCGCGACATCAGGGCGTGGATTTCGGGGAGTTCCGAGGCTTCGATTGACGCCAGGAGCAAAGCGCCTGAGCGGATGAACTTCCAGGAACTCTCCATCTCTTTGCGGTTGTCGCCGACCAGGTGAAACAGTTCGGTCAGAACCGCCTGGGACGTCAGCAGCGGTAGCCGAAGCTGCTGAAAAGTCTGCACGCAGATGGCGTGCCAACGATCCGTTCTGTCCAATAGGGCCAGAATGGCGCCGGTATCGATCAGGGCGTCAGCGCCCATAACGCCGCCGCAGGCGCTGACGCACGGTCTGTCGCACGGTTTCCGAACGCCGCGCTTCGCCGCTCGCGAAGGCGCCAAGACACGGCGAGGCGGCCTGTTGAAGCCGCCGCTGCTCCGCGCCGTCCTCGTTAGCGGCGCCGCTCCTGGTCAGCCACTCCTGTGCGGCCAGGTCCAGAACGGCGGAGAGCGACGTCTTGCGGCGGCGGGCCGCGCGCTCGAGTCCGGTCTTGAGCTCCGTGGAGACCCGCCAGCTATACACTTCGGTCTTCATGCACTACAGTGTAGCGCATCAGACCACCCGCGGCTGCGCCTTGCGAGCGCGATTCCGCAGGCGGAGCTTCACGGCGATGCAGGCCAGGCCGACCGCCAACGGTATCCAGGCGCTTGGCTCCGGCATTGGCGAAGGACTGAGCGATTTTATGGTGACGGAGTCGAAATCCGAATAGGAGCCCGCATTCAAATACGTCCAGCCGGTCAACAACAACTCGTTGTAGGAGCTCGACGGATCTGCAAGTGACGTAGAGAGCGCGGTGGAGTAATGCACGCCATCGTAGCTGTAGCTCATGGTGAGCGTTCCCCCATTCCTGACGATCTGGTACCAGTAAGTGCCACCGGCGATATTGTTGTCGATCGTCGAAGCCGCGGGATTCAGCAAGCCCGACGCCAAATCACTACCGTAAGAGGCTGAAAGGACGTTTGCGCCGTACCACGCGTCGACGCCGCGATCGAACGCCGCGACGTTGTTGCCGCTCAGCGCGCTCCGGTCGGACCCCGTAACGGGATCGAAGCTCACCATCACATCGGAGCGCTGCGCTCCGGAGGAAGTGCTGAAGTTCGGGACCGGAGGGCCCGTATAGGTAAAGCCGGGGGCGCACCAGGCCAGGCTGTAGCTGGCCTTGACGTCGGCCTCCCAGTCCGTCCCGGTGAAGGGCAGCGCGAGCGAGAGGCTGGTGGTCGCCCAACCGTAAGGGGACGACAGCGGTCCCTGATTGACATAGCGCAGATCCCCCGCGAGGGAATACGTTCCTTGGCCCGGCAGGACCTGCCAGGCGGGGTTCAGAGTCGACTCCGTGAAATTGTCGGAAAAGATCACGGTGTCTGCCAGCGCTGTCGCCGCGCCCGGCGCGGTCGCCCACAGCAACAGGGAGAGGGCCGCAGATAGCTTGCGCCCTGCCGTAAAATGAGGAGCATTCGCTACTGCATGTGCATTCGTCATCGTAGGTTTTGTGCATTTGCCAGGGTAAGTTTCTCCCGCCTCACGTAGATTTCTCGAAAAACGTGGGGCACTTCAGCGCCGCCAATCGGTACGCAAACGTGGGGGATAGGGTGAAGCCGGTGCTCCGCCGCCGGAATGGTCCCACGCCACATCCGGCCTGTGATATGTTTGGCGGGTGGCGCTCGTGTCCAGGCGGAACTTCATCGGGGCGGCGGCCCTGGGGAGCGTTGCGGCCTCGTCCGGTCTGGGCGCCGAGGGCCTTCCGAAGCGGCTTCTGGGACGCACTGGGGCGCGGGTGAGTATCGTCGCGTTCGGCGCGGGCAGCCGGTTCCTGCAGTACGACGAAGCCCAGGGCATCGCGGCGCTGAACCACGCGCTGGACCTGGGCATCAACTACATCGATACAGCCTACGCGTACGGCAACGGCGAGAGCGAGCGACGGGTCGGGAAGGTCATGAAGACCCGGCGGCAGGAAGTCTTCCTGGCGACCAAGGTGGCCGAGCGCGATGCCGATAAAGCCATGCGGACGATCGAAGGGAGCCTCGAACGGCTGGGGACCGATCACGTCGATTTGCTGCACGTGCAAGGACTCGAGGGCATGGACGACCTGGCGGCGGTGCAGTCTCCGCAAGGCGTGCTGAGGCTGCTCTACAAGCTGCGCGACGACAAGGTGGCGCGGGCGATCGGCATCACATCGCACTCCGATCCGGCGGTGCTGGCGCAGGCCCTCCAGCGCCACGACTTCGACTGCACGCAGATGGCGCTGAACGGGGCGCTGGCGGGTATGACCAGCGGCGGGCCGAGGTCGCAGGGCGAGATGAGTTTTCAATCGGTGGTGCTGCCGGTGACGCGGCGCAAGGCGATCGGCGTGATCGCGATGAAGGTTTTCGGGCAGGGGCAGCTGGTGGGGCCCGCGGCTCCGGAGATGCTTCTGCGGTACTCGCTGTCGCTGCCGGTGGCGACGGCCGTCGCGGGCATGCCGAAGACCGAGCTGATCGAGGCGAACGTCGAAATCGCCAAGAACTTCAAACCACTTTCCGCCACTGAGATGGAGGACTTTTCCGACCACCTCTCGGAGGGATTCAAAGCGCAACTGGACCGGTTCCTACGGCATCACGCGGATGCCTGACGCCCTATGAGCAAACTCTCGAAGCCGCTGCGGTTCACCCACCTGTACCTGGAAAGCTGGAAGAACTTCACGCGCGTGGAGACGGACCTGGCGCGGCGCGTGGTGGTGGCCGGTCCGAACGCCGCGGGCAAATCGAATCTGCTGGACGCGCTCCGGTTTCTGCATGATGTTGCCGCCGAGGGCGGCGGGTTCCAGCGCGCGGTGCGGCGGCGGGGCGGAGTTTCGCGGTTGCGGTGCCTGGCGGCGCGGCACCAGCCGAACGTCGTGATCTCGGTGCGGGTCGGTTCGGATGGCGAGGGGCCGGAGTGGGAGTACGGGTTGCAGTTCGGCCAGGAGGACCAGGGTCCGCCCGTCATCCTGCACGAGCGCGTGGCGCGCGGCGGCGAGGACGTTCTGGTGCGGCCGGACGAGCAGGATCTCAACGATCCGGAACGGCTGTCGCAGACGGCGCTCGAACAGGTCCACTCCAACCGGCAGTTCCGGGAGCTGGCGGAATTCTTTGACTCGGTGCGGTACGTGAACGCGGTTCCGCAACTGGTGCGGGAGCCGGAGCGCTCGGCCGGGAGGCGCGACGATCCGTTCTGCGGCGACCTGCTGGAGCGGATCGCGGGGACTCCGGAGCAGACGCAGACGGCGCGGCTGCGGCGGATTCTTCAAGCGCTGCAGACCGCGGTGCCGCAGCTTCTGGGGCTCGAGCTGAGGCGAGATGCGCGCGGGCTGCCTCACCTGCGGGCGCGGCACAGCCACTGGCGACCGCAGGGCGCGTGGCAGACGGAGGACCAGTTCTCCGACGGCACGCTGCGCTTGCTGGCGCTGCTGTGGAGCGCACTCGATGGGGCGGGGCCGCTGCTGGCGGAGGAGCCCGAGCAATCGCTCGATCCCGAAGTCATACGGCGGATCCTGCCGATGCTGAAGGGCGTGGGCCGGGCGCAGCGGCAGGTTTTCCTGACCACCCATTCGAAAGACCTGCTGCAGGACGCCGAGATCGAAGCCGGGGGATTGCTGCTGCTGGTGCCGGGCGAAGAAGAGACGCGGGTGAGCGGCGGCTCGGTTCAGGATGCGTGCTCGCTGCTGGACGGGTGCTTCCCCATCGAGGCCGAGGAAACAGCGCCGGTGGACGAGCATCAGCTGGAGCTGTTCCCGTCAGAGACGGTGGTTAATTCCTAAACCGATTTTCTCCGTTCGCGGCCAGCGGGCGCTTTTTCTGGCATTAACTTCGGCATTCCTACGCATAGACAACCGCAGAAAGGATGGCACAGACGTGCATTACTTGTGGTGGACCGCGCACCTCGGGCCAAATACAGCCCTCCTTCACGCCCGATCCCCTCAACCAAGACCGTGGGATTCCGCAAATGCCTCCGACGGTTTGCAGGCGAAGGTGAGTGCAACTCCGAAAAACCATTCGAGTGACACGATAAATGGAGCGTGATATCGTTCATCTGTCGAGTTGTCGCCGAGATACTGTAGCGCACATGCGGACTTGCGGGTGTGAATTGGCTCCAGGCAATCCAGTGTTCATTTCTGTTCGCGGGTCTGATGATGTCGAGCCTAACGGCGTCGGCGGGTCCCCAGCGTTCCCTGAGCGCTGAGGAGCCGTACATGGCGATGCCGATCGTGGCTCCGCTATTCATCGAAAACGGACAACTATCCACAACCGTGACCATCATCAACGCGATGGCGCGCGGCACAAAAGCTGACGTAGTGCTGCTGGACCAGCAGGGCGCCGAGATAACACGTCAGACTTACGCACTGGAGGCGCACACGCAGCGGGCCGTGAAGGTTGCGGACGTCTTGCTGGCGGCGCGCTCGGGGGTCGTTTTCGGTTCGGCGAAGATCGAGACGGATACGGAGGCGGAGAAAAACATGGGGGTGCTGGGGCAGGTCTCAATCTCGGGGACTGGCCTCGGCGGAACGGTCTACCTGGAGGAGGAGTTCCCAATGACAACCCCATTTGACTCCGGCGTGCTCCGGGCTGTGGCTCCCGCCGCGCTGGGATTTCCGGTACTGGCGTTGCGGAGCAACAGCACGCTTCCCCAAAGCATTACCATGACTTGCGTGTATGAGCGCAGCGGGGTTGCACAGAGCACCGTTCAACTCGCACCGGGTGAGTTGGTGCTGAGCGCGGCCTGTGTCGCGGGTAGTGAACGACTGCCTTCGCTCGATGCGGGCTGGAACCAGAAGGCACTCGATCCCAAGGGCTCGATCGGGATCTCTGTAAGCAGCAGCCTCGAAGCCGGCTCGTTGTGCGTCTACGGTTTCCTGGTGGCGGGACAGGCCGACCACCCAATCTGGACCGCTCTAAATTTCACAGATGCGGGCGCGGAGAATTCGGGCACAACCGTTTTTAGCGGTATGCCGATGGGGCATGCGGACCTGCTGGGGAGCGACACGCTCACGCCCACGCTCGCGCTGGCCAATTTCGGCGCGAAGCCGGTCAACGTGACGGTGGTCCATGCGGTGACCAGCGGGCTCGGGCCGAATGGCAGGACGGTGGCCACCGTCGCGGTACCAAGCCGATCTGGGACAACCGTACCGCTGACGTTGACCGGTGACGGCTGATGCGAAACTCGTTCATTGTGAAGTCGGACGCCGCAAGGGGTGACTTCTACGCGGGCGTGACGGTATTTGGAAACGGTGTTTTCCGGGCGGTGCAGCTCCTCGGCAAGGACT
>CAZBQQ010000098.1:0-20782 GCA_964493965.1 uncultured Solibacteraceae bacterium | reverse complement strand
GAACGCCTCCGGGGTCGCCAGATCCTCCGCGCGAAACTTCTTCCAGAGGCCGCCCTGCCCGCGAAACGTGGGGACGCCGCTCTCGGCGGAAATGCCCGCGCCCGTCAGCACCACGACGGAAGAAGCGGCCTCGAGCCATGCACGCGCCTGGGTCACAGACTTTCATTATCAGCCACAAAGCCGTGTTAAAGTGATTCTTTCCGGGGACGCCGATGTGCCGGAGCGTCTGCCGGAGTCCCTCGCGTGACTGGCGATTCAGGTGGGCAACCACCGGGGAGCGCGGGGCAGTCCTTGCCGATCGCCTGGGCACCCATAGCGAGTGTCCGGTGCGCCCAACAGAAAGGACTGCTCATGTTTGAGAACGATCCCGAAGTCTTCCGCGCCATCGCCGCCGAAGAACAGCGCCAGCGCGAATCCATCAACCTGATCCCTTCCGAGAACTACACGTACCCCGAAGTGCTGGCCGCCCTTGGTTCGGTCCTGACGAACAAGTATTCCGAGGGCTACCCCGGCCGCCGCTACTACGGCGGTCAGGCTTTCACCGACGAACTCGAGAGCCTCGCCCGCGACCGCGCCTGCCGCCTCTTCCGCGCCGAAGCCGCCAACGTGCAGCCGCTCTCGGGCTCACCGATGAACCAGGCAGCGTACCTCGCATTCATGCAGCCCGGCGACACCATCCTCGGCATGGACCTCTCCCACGGAGGCCACCTGACGCACGGCTCGCCGGTCTCCCACATGGGGCGGCTGTTCAACTTCGTCCGCTACAAAACCCAGCCCGACGGCGCCATCGATTTCGACGCCCTGCGCGACACGGCGCGGAAGCACCGCCCGAAGGTCGTCCTCTGCGGCTACACCTCGTATCCACGTGATTACGATTACGCGGCCTTCCGAGCCATTGCGGACGAAGTGGGCGCGCTGGCCATGGCCGACGTCTCGCACGTCGCGGGCATGATCGCGGGAGGCGCCCTTCCGAACCCGATGGACGCGGGCTTCGACATCGTGACCACCACCACCCACAAGAGTCTGCGCGGCCCACGCGGCGGCATGATCCTCTGCCGCGCGCAACACGCGAAGGCCATCGACGCCTCGGTCTTTCCGGGACTGCAAGGCGGACCCACATGAACTCCATCGCCGCCGCCGCGGTCACTTTCCGCAAGGCCGCCGAGCCGGAGTTCCAGGTCTACGCGCGCCAGATCCTCACGAACGCGAAGGCGCTGGCCAACGCCCTGCTCGCCGAGGGAGTGACGCTGGTGACCGGCGGCACCGACAACCACATGATGGTCATCGATACCGTCGCGAGCTTCAACCTGGACGGGAGGTGCGCGCAAGAAGTGCTCGACGGCATCGGCATCACGACGAACAAGCAGGTGATCCCTGACGATCCCCGGCCTCCCATGCGCCCCAGCGGCCTGCGCATAGGAACGCCGGCTATTACGACTCGCGGAATGACCGAGGCGGAAATGCCGCGCATAGCCGCCTGGCTGGTAGCTGCCCTCCGCCATCCGGACGACGCTTCGCGCCTGTTGAACGAGGTGAAGGACTGCGCCGCCGCCTTCCCCGTGCCAGCTTTTGTACCCTGAGTCATGCAGGTTTCCTCGCATTGTTGGGCAGTCACGGGCCTGGCCTACCTGCCGCCCTGGGAGTTGAACGCCGGGTTCATTGCCGGCGGCCACACGACGCTGGTGGTCGATACTGCCGCCAGCGCCCTGGCTGCGGCAACGATTCACGGCTACGCCTCACTCGCGCGCCCCGGCAATCGCCTCCTCGTCATCAACACCGAGAGACACTTCGACCACATAGGCGGCAACGCGTATTTCCGCGAGCGCGGCGCGGAGATCCTGGGCCACCCTGCCTGCGCCCGCACCGAGGAGGAATTCCAGGCCGAGATCGCGGAGTTCAACGCCGCGATCCCCGACCCTGTGCGGCGCGCGAATGGTGAGGCCGAGGTTTTCTACCGCGGTACCAGCCTTGCCGCCCCCGACCGATTCATCACCGAGGACTCAACGCTCGACCTCGGCGGCCTCGAGGTGCGGGTGTTGCTGACGCCGGGCCACACACCGTCGAACCTCGCAATCCACGTCCCGTCCGAAGGCGTGCTCTACAGCGGCGACTGCCTGGTCAACGGCTACATGCCGAACCTGGCCTGCGGCGCCGCGCCCGAGTGGCGCCAGTGGCTGAACTCGCTCGCCCGCATCGAGCGTCTGGCCCCCGTGACCGTCGTTCCGGGCCACGGCCCCGTAGCCAGCGGCGCCGAGGTCCGGGAACTGAGCGAGCACGTCCGCGCAGTGCTCAACGATGCCCTGGGCAGAGGCTAGTCTATAAGCCCCCTCAGCACCGAACCGCGACCGTGAGGAAGCGGACGCCGCCTCACGGAACATTCCCCACATCCCTCGCGTATACTCCACCAGACCGCATCTCTGGGAAGGAGTATGCCTCGATGTCAAAAACTGCGTTGCTGCTGCCCGTGCTGGCGCTGTTTGTCGGCCGGGCCGGCGCCCAGGCCCTGGAAAGCATCAAGACGCAAGAGGAGCTGGATAAGGTGGTCACGTCGTTGGATGCAGCCCTTTTCGACGCCTACAACCGCTGCGACCTGCAGAAGTTCAGCAGCCTGCTCGACGACGACATGGAGTTCTATCACGATCAGGGCGGCGTGACCCTCGGCAAAGAGAAAATGACCGAGAGCGTCAAGAAGAACATCTGCGGCGGCGACGTGCGGCGGGAACTGGTGCCCGGCACGCTTCAGATCTACTACATGAAGGGCTATGGCGCCGTCGAAACCGGCGTGCACCGCTTCTACCACCCCAAGTCGAACAACCCGCCCGGCGAAGCACTGTTCGTCACGCTCTGGCGCTACAGGGACGGCGTCTGGAAGATCACGCGAGCCATCAGCTACGATCACCACCCGGCCGCGAAGTGAGAACCGCTACGAAACGTGCGCCCCCTGGGTGCCCACGTACACCGAGTACAACGACTGGCTCGCCGCCATGAACAGCCGGTTGCGCTTGGCGCCGCCGAAGCACACGTTGGCGCAGATCTCCGGCAGCAGGATCATCCCGATCCGTTGCCCCTCCGGCGAAAAGACGTGCACGCCATCGTATCCCGGACCGCCGCTCGCGCCGCCCCAGATGTTTCCGTCCACATCGGCGCGAATGCCATCGGCCAGGCCGGGCTTGCCATTCAGCTTCATGTCCGTGAACTGCTTTTGGCCCCGCAGCTTGTTATCGACGAGGTCGAACACCTGGATATCCCGCGGGGCGCCCGTATCGCAGACATACACCTTCCGGTAGTCGGGCGAGAAGCAAATGCCGTTCGGCTTGTCGAGCGCGTCGGTTACGATCTCGACGCTGGCCGTCTTCGCATCCACGCGGTACACGGCCTCTTTCAGCTCCGGCTTGGCCGGGTTGCCCTCGTAATTTCCGAGGATGCCGTAAGGCGGATCCGTGAACCACACCGACCCGTCTGGGTGGACCACGATATCGTTCGGTGAGTTGAGCGGCTTGCCATTGTACCGATCGGCAATCACCGTGACCGCGCCGCTGTGCTCGTAGCGAACCACGCGCCGTCCCGCGTGCTCGCACGAAAGCTGCCGTCCCTCGAAGTCGAACGTGTTGCCGTTGCTGTAACCCGAAGGGCTGCGGAAAGTGGTGACGTGTGCGTCCTCTTCGAGGAAGCGCAACTGGCGATTGTTCGGAATATCGCTCCACACCAGGTAGTGGCCCTGTGCCGACCACGCGGGCCCCTCGGCCCATTTGGTCCCCACGTAATGCCGGTAGATCGCGGCATTGAACACCTGGTATTTCGCGAAGCTCTTATCGACCGTAACGACGTCCGGATCGGGATAGCGCACGGGCTGGCCGTTGGTCCAGTCGCGTTGGGTCTGAGCCATCGCGGGAGCCGCGGCGGCAAAAGCCAGGAACGACCGGCGCCCCAGCCCGGCCGACTCAGAATGTTTGGGGTTCATGCGCGCCATTGTAAGCCATGGCGAAGTGGTTCGGTGCGCCTATGCTGCCGGGGCCACCGGCGGCCGCCGCCGGTGCCAATCGGTCCGCGTCTGGAACTCGCGCCCAACCGCGACAAGCAGCGCTTCCCTGAACGGCCGGCTCACCACCTGAATCCCCACCGGCAATCCATCGGCGAAGCCGCACGGCAAAAACAGCGCCGGCAGCCCCGCCAGGTTGCCCGCGGCGCACAGGTCGGAGAGGCCGCGCTGGCTGGGCTTGGGCCGCTCCGGCTCGCTGTCCACCGGATCCGCGATCCTGCTCGCCGGGCCGAAGCACGAAGGTGAAACGAGCAGGTCGTATTCCACGAACAGCCTGCCGAGCGCCTCCTGGATCAAACGCCGCGCGCGCATCGCCTTGAGGTAGTCCCGCGCCGCGACGTCCAGCCCCGCCCTCAGGCCCGCGATCTGCTTCTGATCGGCAAGCTGGTCCACGTCGCCGCTCTCTATGAGCCGCTCGAAGGCCGCGGAACCTTCCGTGGCGATGACAACCTCCGCGACCTCCTCGTACGGAAAATCGGGGAGCGCGACCTCCATCATCTGAACGCCCGTCGCGCGGATGACATCGAGCGCCGCCAGGAATGCCGCGCGCGCGGAGGGCTCGGCCCACTCCGAGAAATCCACCGGCGCGAAGCCGATCCGCATCTCCTTGAAGTCCGGCGCGTACGCGGGCCAGTAGTAGTAGCGCTGGCCGGCCGAGCCCGGGTCGTGGGAATCGGCGCCCGAAATGGCGTGCAGCACGATCGCGCAGTCCTCGGCCGAGCGGCACATCGGGCCGATCTTGTCCATGGTCCAGGAGACCGGCATCGCGCCAGCGCGGCTGACCAGGCCGTAAGTGGGCCGCAGGCCCGTGATGCCGCAATAGGCGCACGGGTTCATGATGGATCCCCAGGTTTCGGAACCCAGCGCGAAGGGAATCAGTCCCGCGGCCACGGCGCTGCCCGAGCCGCTCGAGGAGCCGCCGGACCAGCGCGTGCGGTCCCACGGATTCAGGCCCGGTCCGAAGAGAGACGCCGAAGCCGAATGGTATCCGCCCGCGCCCGCCAGTTCGATCATGGACAGCTTGCCGATGAGCGCCGCCCCGGCCTTGTCGAGATTGCCGATGGCGGTCGCGTCCCGATCGAACACCTGCCCGCTGAAGGGCCGCGCGCCCCAAGTGGTGATGCGGTCCTGGACCGCCAGCAGGTCCTTTGCGCCGTACGGAATTCCCTCCAGCGGACCGCGCAGATGGCCGTGCTTCATCCGGTCGTCGGTGGTGCGGGCCTGTTTCATCCCGTCCTCGCGTAGCGAAAGAGCGAGCGCGTTGTACCGCGGCCCATTCGTTTCCAGCCGCTCCGCGAAGGCCCGCACCAGTTCGGCGGCTGAGAACTCGCGCGCCCTCAACCGCGAGCCCAGCTCGCCCACGGTGGCGAAGAAGACGTCGTCGGCAAATGCACGCATGGCTATTGGGGGCGGAACGAGAAGGCCGGCTCCGTCGCGGCCGGAACGGCCAGCTTCCGCACCGCGGCGACGTTCTTGTGAAGATCCTCCGCCGCGGACTGCGGCGCGGGTGGGGCCGAATCGGGCGCCGGCGCCGCTTGCGGCTTGGCCGGGGCCAACCGCCGCGCGGCCATCGGAGCCGCGGCCACAAGACCGGCCAGTTCTCTGCGCGTCAGTCTCATTTGGAGTTCATTATAGGCTCGCCCGAGCCCGCCAGGGCTTCGAGCGCCGCCTTCAGCATGGCCGCGCGCGGCGCGCTGTCGCCGGTCCAGATTTCGAACTGCCTCGTCGCCTGTTCGACGAACATCTCGATCCCCTGCACCACCTCGGCGCCCTGCTCTCGCGCACGGCGGATCAGCAGCGTGTCGAGCGGGTTGTAGACCATATCGAAAACCACCGCGGCCGGGATGCGTTCCGGGAAGAAACTCTCGTTCACGTTCGGGCACATCCCCAGCGACGTGGCGTGCACCAGCGCGTCGAATGTGCGCGCCGCCGCCTGGTCGCGCGGAATCGCTTCGGCGCCGCAGGCCTTGGCAAGCGCGCGGACCCGGTCCGGATTGCGGCCCGTGATGGCGAGCGTCGCTCCGGCGTCCGCCAGCGCGAATGCCGCGCTCCGGGCCGCGCCGCCGTTCCCCACCACCAGGATCGACGAACGCGCCAGGCGCAGATGCTTCGAGAGCGGAACCGTGATCCCCGGCGCGTCGGTGTTTGCGCCGCGCCATTTTCCGGCCTTGCGCCACACCGTGTTGACCGCGCCGATGCGGCGCGCCAGAGGCTCCACGATATCGAGGTAGCGGACGATCTTCTGCTTGTGCGGGATGGTGACGCTGAAGCCCGCCACGGGCAGGCTCTCCGCCATCGTCATGAAGTCTTTCAACTGCGCCGGCTGCACCAGAAACGGCAGGTACACCGCATCCATTCGCCGCGCCTGAAAAGCCCGGTTGTGAACGGCCGGAGAGATGGAGTGGCGCACCGGATCCGCGATCACGCCATAGACGCGTGTGTCGCGGTTCAGCTTCTCGGCGCGGTACATGTGCCGCAACTGGCGCGCGGAGACCTGCCCCGCCGCAGTGCCCTCCGCCGCGCTCGGTGCAGCGTAGGTGTACAACCCACCGAAGACCGGCGAGAGCACCCGCGAGGGAAATCCTATTTCGCCCATCGCCAGCGCCATCAGAGGAACCCGTGGGTGGGCGCGGGCCAGCGCGAGCACGCGCAGGTTGTCCGAAGGTTTGCGCGCGGTGGTGACAACTTTGTACGCGTCCGCGGGAATGCGCAGCATCCGCCGCAGCACCGTCTCCAGCGCTGGCGTGCCCTCGTAGTTGTGATAGGAGAGCAGCAGCCGCGCGCGCCCTCGGAACAGGTCAAGCTTAGCCGCGGCCGCTTCGGCGGTTTCGATTTCGATGTCGACGGCGCGACATCCGGCCGTGACGGCGCCGTCGAGGACCCCGATCTGCTCCTCGACGCTTCCGTTAAAACGGCCGTGGTTCTGGCGGCGCCGGCAAGTTGCCAGAATCGTAGCGTCCGGGTGCGCTGCAAGCAGGCTGCCGATGACCGCAACGCCCTGCTCCGGCTCGTCCAGGCAGTCCAGCCGGAACTCCAGAAACGTCTCCCCCGACACCACCTCGCGCCGGGCGTGCTCCAGCAGCTTCTCGGGCGTAGAAAAGCCTAGTGCGACGGCAATGCGCGGGAATGATTCCGGCGACGGCATCGGTTGAGCGTCACTAGAATATCACGGGTGGGAAGTGCCTATCACCGAGCCGCGACCGCGAGGGAACGGACTCTCACGCCCGCTTGATGCGCGCATGATACACCGCTGCCCCGGCGGCGATGGTCAGGATGGCCGCGATCGAAACCCCCGGCCGGAGCATCACACCGTAGACGATTGTCCACAGGCCCACCAGGATGAACACCAGCGGGATCAGCGGCCAGCCGAAGCTCACAATGCGCAGCTTCTGCCAGTTCGGCCGCCTCCGGAAGAAGAACAGCGACGCCACCGAGAGCACGGCGAACGAAGTCAGGCTGAAGCCGATGTAGACCACCAGGTCGGGGAACGGCGTCAGCGTCATCAGCACCGCGCACAGTCCCTGGCACAGGATCGCGATCACCGGCGTGCGCCAGCGCGGATGCACGTGCGCGGCCATCTTGAAAAACGCGCGGTTCTGCGCCATCGCATAGTAGACCCGCGGTCCCACCGTGACCTCGGCGTTCACCGTGGCCACCAGGCACAGGGCGATGAGCGCGCCGAAAAGGCCGCCCATCGCGGGCCCGAACAGCGCGGTGGCGGCGGTCGCGCCGATCTCCAGGATCGGTTTGCCGTCGGCGCCTCTCATCCCCGAAAGCGGCAGCGCATAGAGGAACACCACGTTCAGAGCGATGTAGATGGCCGCCACCAGCAACGTGCCGAACGTCAGCGCCATCGGCAGCGTCCGCTCCGGCAGCTTGAGTTCCTCCGCCACATAAGTGGCCGCATTCCAGCCGCTGTAGCACACGTAAATCCAGAAGAGGCTGATAGCGAACTGCGCGCCCACCGGGAATTTCGAAGTGCGCGCCACCCCTTCGGAGAAATGGCCCCAGCTCCCGTGGCCGGCAACCAGGCCCAGCACGATGAAAGCCAGAATGACGGTCAGGTTCACGCCCGTGAGCAGGTTCTGGAGCTTCGCCACGCGCCGCACGCCGAAGATGTTGACCGCGGTCAGTACGGCGATCAGCGTCCCCGCAACCACCTGGGCGGGACCGAACTGCAACTGGATGTGGCCCCATCCCATGCTCACCGTGATCCAGTTCCCGCCGAGATCGGGCAGCAGGCCGCTGACGGTCCGGGCCCATTCCGGGCCGCCGTTGCCGACGCCCCGCCTCACAGCTTCCTGCACTCCGCCCAGGTACTTCGCGCAGGCCAGCGAAGCGGCCGCAATGGGCGCCGAGAACCCGGCGAAGAACGAAACCCAGCCGGTCATAAAGCCCCAGGTCGGGCCGTAGGCGCGCGTCAGGTAAACGTACTCGCCGCCGGAGCTCGGAAAATTGATGCCCAGTTCGGAATAGCAGAGCGCGCCCGCCAGGGCAAACAGCGCGCCCACCACCCAGATGCCCAGCACCAGCCTGGCATTGCCGAGATCGCCCGCCAGAAAGCCGGTGCTCGTGAAAATGCCCTGGCCGATCATGTTCGAGATCACCAGCGCGGTGGCGCTGAAGATGCCGAGCTGCCGTAGAAGCGTGGCTGCCTTCTTGCCAACGTCCGTGCTGATTTTATCGGCCACTTCTGGAACTTCATTGTACATTGAGCGGCCAAAACCCGCCCGCGACTCGCTAGAATGGTCAACCGATGAACCGCCGCCGCTTTCTCTATAGTTCCGGATTGCTCGGGTTGACCGGCCCCGCCGGCGTCCAGGCAGGCGCCTCTCGGTGGATCGCCAGAGCGGCGGAGGCGGCACTCGCCATGCAGCGCCGCGACTGGGAACAGGGAATCCTGGCCCAGGCGTTCCTCGAGGCCGGCGACCGCGATCGCGTGATTCTGCTCACCAAGGCTGCCATCGTTCAGCGAGTCCCCGACGGGCGCCTGGGCGTGGTGATCGAAGGCAGCCCCACGGACCCGGCCATGGGCGGCGAAGCGTATTGGCGCGCCGGCGAGATGACCGGCGACGTCAAGATCCAGGAAGCAGCGCGCGGCTTGCTCGAATGGATCCTGCTGCACGCGCCGCGCAGCTCCGATGGGACGCTGTACCACGTCTTCAAGCAACCCGAAATGTGGTCCGACGGCCTCAACGGAGCTCCACCATTCCTCGCGGCGACCGGTCACTATGACGAGGCGCTGCGCCAGATCGAAGGCTATCGCAAGCGCCTCTGGAATCGCGGCAAGAAGCTTCTCGCGCACATCTGGGACGACGGCGCGCGCCAGTTCAAGGACCCCAACTTCTGGGGAGTGGGCAACGGTTGGGCAGCGGCCGGCCTCGCGCGCGTGATTCGCGCCCTGCCGGCGGAGCGCGCGGAAGACCGCACGCGGCTGGCCGCCTTCGCCCGCGACATCATCGACGGATGCCTCGCCTTTCAACGCCCCGACGGCCTCTTCCACAACGTGGTGGACCGCCCTGAGACGTTCGTAGAAACCAACCTGGCTCAGATGCTGGCCTTCGCCATCTACACCGGCGTGAAGGGCGGCTGGCTGCCGAAGGACTATCTCGCCGCCGCCGCCCGCATGCGAACGGCCGCGCGGGACAAGATGGACGCGTTCGGTTACGTGCAAGGAGTATGTGGCGCGCCCAACTTCGACCACGCCGGAGTCGCCACCGAGGGCCAGGCCTTCTTCATCATGATGGAGGCCGCCGCCGCACTTGTGGGGCAGGTGTCCACACCTGCAGCGGGTCTCCAGACCCGCCCACGCTCCTTCACAAGCTAAACTGTCGGAGATGCCCGCACGCCTGTTCGCTCTCGCAGTGATCGCAATCTCCGGGCTCGCCGCCCCGCCCGCCAATGATTGCCAGTGGACAGGCGTACTCCGCGACGGCCACGGCGCGCCAATTGCGGACGCGACCGTGAGCGTCCAAGCGGGCGACATCCGCGCCACCGCGCGAACCGCGCCGGACGGCCATTTCACCTTCGCCGCCCTCGCGCCCGGCGCCTATTCGGTCACGGCCGAACGCAACGGCTCCTCGGTCACCGCGCCACAAAAAGTCGACCTCACCGCAGGCTGCCCGGCGGCCGTTCTCGAATGGCCGGCCACCGGAGAGCTGACGATCGTTGCCGGAGAGAAGCCGCGCGAGAGCACCGGCGGCGAGCAACTGTCCAGCAAAGCCGTCTCCGGCCTTCCGCTCAACAAGCGCGACTTCAGCCAGCTGCTGTTGCTCGCGGCCGGCACCATGACCGACTCCAACGGCTCCGCGAACTTCACCCAGCAGTTCGCCGTCAACGGGCAGCGCGGCACCGCGGCGGTCTTCGCAATGGACGGCGCCGACAACAGCGATCCGGAAATCGGCGGCGCCACCTTCTCCAATTTCAACGTGGACGCCGTGCAGGAGATCCAATCCAACTCCGGGTGGATGCCGGCCGAGATCGGACGCGGCGCGGCGGGTTTCACCAACATCGTCACCCGCTCCGGAGCCAATGCGATGCACGGTTCGGCGTTTGAGTTTCTGCGCAACGCGGCGCTCGACGCGCGCAATTTCTTCGACCGGCGCTCGGAAGCGAATCCGGGCCGCATCCCGCCATTCGTCCGCAACGAGTTCGGCGTCACCAACGGAGGAGCGATCCTCCGCGACCGCACCTTCTACTTCGTCGAGTATCAAGGTTTCCGCCAGGTATTGGGCACCACGCAAGTGATCCCCGTCCCCACCGCCGCCGAACGAGCCGGGCAGGATACGACGGCCTTCCCCGGCGACACGCTCTACGTGCCAGTGGACGCGAGCATCGCCAAATTGCTGGCCCGCTATCCGCTCCCCAACGACGTCCAGGGCCCTTACGGCGCGCGCACCTATGCGACGTCCTCGAAGGTGACCACCGTCTCGGATCAGTTCTCGCTCCGCATCGACCACCGCCTGTCCGATAAGTCGCAACTGTTCGGTCGATTCAGCCTCAACGACATCACGGGACCGGTGACAAACCCCAGCCAGACCGCCATCGACCCGAATTTCGCGACCCGCTACATCGACCGCCAGCGCAACGCCGTGGTCACTTTCACGCGCACGCCTTCGCCGCATCTCACATCCGAGTCGTCGATCAGCTTCACGCGCACCACCCCTTCGTTCCCCACCTCCGACCATACCGACCCCGCCCTGAAGTTCGGCGACGGCCTCTACGAGGCTTTCAACAACTCCGCCGGAAGCGTGATCGCCGCCTACGGCAACCTGTTTCAGGCGCGCCAGAACTTCACCTGGATTCGCGGGAAGCACACCATCAAGTTCGGCGGCGAGGTGCGCGCCAACCGCGACACCACGCTGTTCGGGCTCAGTCCCAACGGCGAATACCAGTTCGGCGGCGGTGTGGCTTACTCTCCCGTGGACATCCGGTCCGCGAGCGGCGCGCACGACATTGCGGCCGGCACCGCCCTGCCGGACACGCTGAGCGGCCTGCTCACCGCCAGCGCGTTCACTTATACCATCGCCGTGGCGCCGCTGATGTTCGCGCAGGGTGATAGCATCGGCGACTCAGCGATCCACCGTGACGCGTACAACGCCTACATTCAGGACAGTTGGAAAGTGTCGGATCGCCTGCTGCTCAACTACGGCCTGCGCTACGAAATCGATTCGCCGATCCGCGAGACCGACAAGCGCACATCGGCCCCCGTGCTCTCGCCGTCGCCGGGCCGCCTGCCCGGATCGGAAATGCTGATCAACCCGCAGCCGGCATATGCGTTGGACAAGAACGGATGGGGCCCTCGCCTGTCCGTCGAGTGGCGCCCCGCCGCGAACACGCTCGTCCGCGTCGGCGGAGGAATCACCACGCTGCTCACCAACCTCTGGCAGGACAATGCGCTCACCGGCGGCACGCCTTTCGTCGTCTATCCGCGCCTGACCGCGGCGCCCGGCCAGTCCATACGCTTCGGCATGACGGTCACGCCGCAGCAGCTCCCCATCGTGTACACGACTTCGGGATCGCCCGCGTTCGCCTCCGGCGATTCGAAGCAGGTGCCCGGCAACACCGTGATGGACATCCAGCGTTTCGAGCAGGACCTGGCCGCGCTCTCGCCCGATCGCCGCATCACTCCGTTAGGGACGGCCGGGATCTCCCGCAATTTCCGCAACGGCTACATGGCTTCCTGGACGGCCGGCCTGGAGCGCAAACTCCGCGGAGCCAGCCTGAACGCAGCCTACGTGGGCGCGGCCGGAGTCAAGCTGCCGGCGATGGATTTTCCCAACGGGTTCACAGGCGCGGACGGCGCCTACGCGCCCTACACGCAGTTCGACGCGTCCGGCAGTGCCGTGGGCGGCTACGGCCCGGTGACGCTGATGACCAACCGTTCGCACTCCACCTACCATTCGTTGCAGGTGTCCGCGCAGCGCGATCTCACGGCCTCCGGCCTCGGATTTCAGGCCAGCTACACCTTCTCCAAGTCCATCGACGACACCAGTTCGGTGATCGGCGGATTCGTCTCGGGATCGTCGGGCGCGGTGTCCCAGCCCTCGCCCCAGGACCCATTCAATCCGAGCCGTGACCGGGGGCCGTCCACGTTCGACATCGCCCACGCGTTCACGCTAAGCCTGTTCCAGGATCTGCACGCCGACCGCCTGGCATTGCTGAAGCCGCTGGGGAAGACACTGACCGGCGGATGGCAGTTGCTGGGCATCGGAACCGTAATGAGTGGCGCCCCGTTCACCGTCTACTCCGGCGTGCAGCAGACCAGCGCCGGCGCGGGCGGCACGGACCGCCCCGATCAGATCGGCGCCCCGCAGTTCTCCACCAGCCGAACCGTGCGCGAGGACTACTTCGGGCTCGGCGCCCAGAACGCGTCGTTCTTCTCCATTCCGGTGAACGTGCCGGGCGGGACCGGTCCGAACCACGGCCGCTTCGGAACGCTCGGCCGCAACACCTTCCGCGGGCCGGGCTTCCGCAACTTCGACATGGCCCTGATCAAGGACACGCCCTTCGGCGCGCGGGGCGGCGCGGAGCTGGCGACCTTGCAACTGCGCGCCGAGTTCTTCAATGTGTTCAACCTGGTGAATTTCGGCCTGCCCTCGAACATCGTGACCGGCCCGGGGTTCGGAGAGATCAGCCGCACCGCCGGATCTTCCCGGCAGATACAGTTTTCACTGAAGCTGATTTACTGACATAATACCGAGGGCCGCCCAACGGGCCAAGGAGGACTTATGAATCGGAACCAGGGCATCATGGCTGGCTGTTTTCTGGCGGTGCTCGCCGCTTCGACCGCTCTCGCCCAGAGAACCGAAGACATCGAGGGAGCGAAAGACCACCCCCTGGTGTCGCGCTATCCCGGCTCGTTCATCAGTGAACACGAGTTCGTCGAGTTCGATGAGTTCACGTTGCCGCTGAGCAAGGCGAAGGACGACGGCACGCTCGATAAGAGCAAGCACCTCGAAGGCAAGATCACCCGCATCGTCTACGACACTCCGGTCGGCCGCTCCATCCTCGAAATCTACCGCAACTACGAGAGCGCGCTGAAAAGCGGCGGCTTCCAGGTGCTGTTCTCGTGCGTCAACGAAGAGGGCTGCGGAGGCAACGGGCCCACGCTGTTTGCCGCGAAGGGCCGTGAAGATTGGAACTGGCCCAAGGGCCAGCGCTACCTCTCGGCAAAACTCGCCCGTGCCGAGGGCGACGTATACCTCAGCCTGTTCGTGGGCCAGTGGAGCAACCTCTCCAACGGCGCCTCCGTTCATCTTTATGTCGTCGAGGAAAAGCCCATGGAAGGAGGCCTCGTGACTGTGGACGCCGCCGCCCTGGCCGGCGATATCGCCCAGACCGGGCACTCGGCCGTCTACGGTATCTTATTCGACACCGGCAAGGCGGACGTCAAAGAGGAATCCGCGGCCGCGCTGGCCGAAATCGCGAAAATGCTCCAGCAGGATCCCGCGCTCAAGCTGCTCGTGGTGGGGCACACGGACAACGTCGGAGCGCTCGCCTCGAACATGGATCTCTCGAAGCGTCGCGCGGCCGCCGCGGTTCAAGTGCTCACGACAAAGCACGGCATTGCCGCGGCGCGACTCATCGCTCAGGGCGCCGGCCCGCTGGCCCCCGTTGCCTCCAACAAAACCGAAGATGGCCGCGCCAAGAACCGCCGCGTGGAACTGGTCGAACAGTAGCGTGGCTCAGCTAAGCTAGGGCCGGTAAATCTCCGGCACGAAAGTCTGGTCCGTGATGGGCGGCCGCACATACGCGCTGCGCACCCGGTCCGGCAACTTGATGGGCTCGGGCGTCAGGTCCTTGTACGGAATCATCGACAGCAGGTGGCGTATGCAATTCAGCCGCGCGCATTCCTTGTTGTCGGCGTTCACCACGTACCAAGGCGCCTGCTTCACGTCCGTGTACGAGAACATGTCGTCCTTGGCCTTGGAGTACTCCACCCAGCGGCGGCGCGACTCCAGGTCCATCGGGCTGAGCTTCCAGCGCTTGGTGGGATCCTTGATGCGCGCCTGGAATCGGCGCTCCTGCTCCTCGTCGCTCACCGAGAACCAGTACTTCAGCAGAACGATCCCTGACCGCACCAGCATGCGTTCAAACTCGGGGCAGGAGTGCATGAATTCCAGATACTCGGACTCCGTGCAGAACCCCATGACGCGCTCTACGCCGGCGCGGTTGTACCAGCTCCGGTCGAAGAGGACCATTTCGCCCGCCGCCGGCAAATTGGGAACGTAGCGCTGGAAATACCACTGCGTCTTCTCCCGCTCCGTGGGGACGCCCAGGGCGACCACGCGGCAGACGCGGGGGTTGAGGCATTCGGTGATGCGCTTGATCACGCCGCCCTTGCCCGCGGCGTCGCGGCCCTCGAAAAGTACGACGACCTTCAGGCCCTCGTGCTTGACCCACTCTTCCAGCTTGACCAACTCGATCTGCAACCGCCGCAGTTCCTTCTCGTAGTCGGCAGCGCTCAGGCAAATCGCGGAATCCGACTTATGCTTGTTCTTGCTCACCGTCCCTCCATCGAGCAGTAGCTTACACCAACTGGCCCGCCGGCTGGAACGCTCCCTGCCTTCCGATCACCATGAGCGTCACGTCGTCGGCCTGGCTCGCGCCGCCGAGGAACGTCCCAAAATCTTCCAGACACGCCGTCGCGATGTGTTGCGGCGCCATCCCCGCGTAGCGCGGAAGGAGAGCCGCCAGCCGTTCCGGCCCATACTCCAGATCGGCGGAATTCCTCGCTTCCGTTACCCCGTCCGTGTAGAGAACCAGAGCGTCGCCGAGATCGAGCTTGATTCGCGCGGCCGAGTAGCGGCCGTCGCAAAACAGGCCCAGCGGAAGGCCGGTCGCCGCGATCGTTTCGAGGCCGCTGCGGCGCAAAACCAGCGGAGGACAGTGGCCCGCGTTGGCGATCTCGATCTCTCCCGAACGGTGCGCGAATCCGCAGGCGGCGGTGGCATAGTGCGAGGCCAGTGTGCTGGCGCAGAAAAGCCGGTTGGCGCGCTCCATCATGTCGGACGCCGGCGTCCCCAGGGAGAGCAGCGTCCGAAAGGTGGCGTGCAGGTGCGACATCAGAAGCGACGCAGCCACGCCCTTGCCCGAAGCATCCCCCAGCGCGAAGAACAGGCGGTCGCCGCCATCCGACGTCAGGTCGCAGAAATCGCCGCTCACCGGGCCGGCCGGCTGGTAGCGATAGTGAACCGTCCAGCCGAGACAGCTGAGATCGCGGTCGGGCAGCAGCCTGGTCTGAATCGCCGTCGCCAGTTCCAGATCGTGCTCCAGCGCGCGCCGCTGGTTCGCGTTCAGGTGGTCGATGCACAGCGTGATGAGCGGATCGGCCGTGAGCCGGTCCTTCTCGATGGTGTCGTGGCACGTGTCGCAGATGCCGAAGGTACCGTGCTCCATGCGCGCGAGAGCCGCATCGACCTCGCCCAGAAGCCGCGCCAGATCGGGCGATTCGCCCACCGAGGCGCGCACAGCCTCGATCCGCCCCCGCCGCTCGAGCAATTGCGATCTGAAAACGCCAACCTCGCCCGCATCCATCGCTCGTTCCCTCCCGTGGCGCAGCCTCTCAGCCTGCCGTCTCGGCACTCGTGCCGGGACTCGTCCCGCCCCACACAATTGTAGCGGGCCTCTTGCTAAGATCGGCGCGGGGGATCCTATGTTCGAACGGTTCGACGAACGGGCGCGGCGAGCGGTCTTCTTCGCGCACTACGAGGCGAGGCAAGCCGGTAGTGCGTTGCTCGAATGTCACCACCTGCTCTTCGCATTGTTCCGCGAGGGCTGGATCGTATTTGGGCCGTTCCTGAAATCGCGCGAGCGGGCCACAGCCATCCGCAAGGAGATCGAGGCACGGTTTCCACCCCGGCCACGTGTCTCAACCTCCGTGGACATACCATTGAGCGCGGAGTTCAAGCGAGCCCTGGCCTGCGCGACGGAGGAGTCCGAGCGGTTGGGGCAGAACTGGATCGGGCCGGTGCACCTCGTCCTGGGCCTGTTGCGCGAGCCCTCGGGCGTCGTGGCGGAGATTCTGGTGCGCAACGGAATGCGGCTCGAAGATGTGAGGGCGGTGGCCGCAGCGATGTTGCCTCCCAGCGAGCGTGAGGGACGGGGAATGTCGGTGAGTTGGAGCCCCATCAAGAAAGAGGATTCGGAAAAGCTCCTGGATATCTTCACGGAACTGCCGCTGGACCGTCTTGATGGGGCCTTCCGCATCGTCGAAGCGCTCGCCAGGGAGAAGGTGAGGGTGGAAGTCGCCAGCCCCGAAGGCAGTTTCACGCTCTCGTACGGATTCGAAGGCGGCGACCCAGCGAGTTAGAACATGTTCGAACGCTACGGCGATACAATGGCACCAGCCTAATGATTCAGGTTCAGGCCCTCACCAAGACGTTCCACGATTCGAAGCGCGGCGCCGTGCACGCTGTCGATCACATCTCGTTCGAGGTCCGCTCCGGAGAAATCTTCGGCCTGCTCGGCCCCAACGGCGCGGGAAAGACCACCACCCTGCGCATGCTCGCCACCGTCATGAGCCCGAGCGACGGCACGGCGGTCCTCAACGGCCACGACATTTTGAAGGAGCCGGAAGCCGTCCGCGCCAGCATCGGCTTCCTCTCCGCGGACATGGGCCTCTACCACCGCCTCTCCGCGCGCGAGGTTCTGAAGTTCTTCGGCGAGCTGAATGACATGCCCGACGCCGCGCTCGCGAAGCGCATCGAAGAGATCTTCACCCTGCTGAACATGAACGCTTTCGGCGACACGAAGATCGATAGCCTTTCCACCGGTATGCGCCAGCGGGTTGCTATCGCCCGCGCGCTGGTCCACGATCCGCCGATCCTCATCCTGGACGAGCCGGCCTCGGGCCTCGACGTTCCCACCGCACACGTCATCGAGGAGTTCATCCTCAAAGCCCGCGACTCCGGCAAGGCCGTGCTCTTCTCCACTCACGTCATGGAGGAGGCCGAGTACCTCTGCGACCGCATCGCCGTGATCCATGAAGGCACGATCAAGATCGTGGGCACCATGGAGGATCTGCGCGCTGCCACCGGAAAGCAGCGGCTCCGCGAGATCTTCCTCGAACTGCTCGGCATCGCAGACGCGGCCCGGAGGGTGCATGAGTCGTAGCCAGGTCCTCACGATCTACAGGAAAGAAATGCTGGACACCATCCGCGACCGGCGCACGCTGATCAGCATGATCGCGGTGCCGCTGCTGGCGATTCCCCTGCTCCTGCTGGTGATGAGCAGGTTCGTCAGCTCCACGGAAAAGCAAGCGGGCGACGAGGCGCTAACCATTGCCGTTCGCGGCGCCGGCCGCCTGCCGGGCTTACTGAATGCGCTGACCGCGGCGGGCTTCAGGCTGACTTCGCGCGACGATCTCAAGGCCGCCATCGACAAGAAGGAAATCGCTGCGGGCGTCGAACCAGTGGAGTTGCCGGGCGCCGCCGGGATCGAGGTGCGGGTCTATTCGGACCTCACCAGGCGCAGCTCCGACGTGGCCGACGGCCGTATCCATGCCGCGCTCGCCGCGTTCAAGGAAAACAGCTTGAAGCGGAAGCTCGCCGCGCTGGGCCAGCCCGATTCGGTCATCAACCCGTTCACCGTCAAGTCCGTCAACCTCGCGCCGGAAAAGAAAATGGCCGGCATGTTCTGGGGCGGCATGATGGGCTACTGCGTCGTGCTTCTGATGTTCACCGGCGGAATGTATCCGGCCATCGACATGACCGCGGGCGAGAAGGAACGGCGTACGCTGGAGGTGGTGCTATCCTCGCCCGCCAGCCGCCACGCCATCATCCTTGGGAAGGTCCTGGCCGCCACCACGGCGGTGCTCGTCACAGCCGTCCTGGCGATGCTGAGCCTAATCGTCTCTTTCCGCTTCGTCGACTTCGGGAAACAGGCCGGTAAAGCGGCGACCGGCGTTCCGCTCGACGCCACGAACATCGCGCTTGTATTCGTCGCGCTGGTGCCGATGGCCGTTCTCGCCGCGTCGATGATGGTCGCCATCGCGCTGCTCGCCAAGAGCTTCAAAGAGGCTCAGAGCTACTTGACACCCCTGATTATGGCGTCCATTTTCCCGCTGCTTGTGGGGATGCTTCCGGGACTGCAACTCACGCCGGCCCTGGCCCTGATTCCGCTGTTCAACGTGAGCCAGCTCATCAAAGAGATATTCCTCGGCGATTACGGTGGTCTCGCGTTCGCCATCACCATGGCCTCGAACATCTTCTATGCGTGCGTGGCATTCTTGGCGGCGGTCCGCGTCTTTTCGAAGGAATCGGTGCTGTTCCGAACGTGAACGCTAGTCTTCAGGAATCGATTGGCATCGCCGGAACCGGCCGTGTGGCGCAGGCTCTGGGGCGACTGCTTCGCGAGCGTGGCGAACCGGTTGTAGCCGTCGCCGGTCGGAGCCCCGGGCGCACCGCGCGCGCGGCCGAATTCATCGGAGTCGCCGCCGTTTCTCCGCGCCAGCTTCACGAACACGCGGGTCGCATTCTGATCGCGGTCAGCGACACCGCAGTGGCCGGCGTCGCGCACACGCTGGCGCATTCGGGCTGGTGCCAGGGCGCGGCGCTCCACACCTGCGGCGCGCGCGGGCCGGAAGTTCTCGAACTCCTGGCGCGCGCGGGAATCGCCTGCGGTGTCTTGCACCCGCTACAGACCGTCGTGACTCCCGAGGCCGGCGTCAACGCTCTTCCCGGATCCACGTTCGCTGTCTGCGGCGACCCTGCCGCGGTCGCGTGGGCCGAGCGGATCGTCAAGGTGCTTGGCGGAACCGCGTTGCACGTCGCGGCGGACTCGATGCCGCTTTATCACGCGGCCGCGGTGATGGCGAGTAACTACGTTGCCGGCCTCATCGACGCGGCTGCTATTCTGATGAAGGCGGCGGGCATCGACGAGAAGACGGCGCTCGACGCGCTCAGCCCGCTGATTTACGGCGGAGTGGCGAACGCGCTGGCGCTCGGACCCGAGAAAGCGCTGACCGGACCCATCGAGCGCGGCGACGCGGAGACCGTGCGCCGCCACTTGCCCAGCCTCGCTGCGGTGCCGCCGTCGGTGGCCGGCCTGTACCGTTCGGCGGGCCTGCACGTTCTGGAAGTGGCGCGCCGCCGCGGGCTCGCCGAGGCCAAGGCTCGCGAAATCGAGATGCTGCTGCGGGCGCCCGACCACCCCGCGAGAGGAGACTAGCCATGGCCGACAAACGTATCCGCGTCCCCGATCTCAAGGAGAAGAAGCAGCGCGGCGAGAAGATCGTCGTCCTCACCGCGTACGACGCCACCATGGCGCGCCTCTTCGACCGCGCCGGCATCGACGTGCTGCTGGTGGGCGATTCGCTCGGCAACGTCATCATGGGCGAGGAGACCACGCTGCCCGTGACGCTCGACGTCATGGTACACCACACGCGGGCCGTGAGCCGCGGCGCGCGCCGCGCCCTGGTGGTCGCCGACATGCCGTTCCTCAGCTACCAGGTCACCGTGCCCGAGGCCGTGCGCAACGCCGGTCGCCTGCTGCAGGAAGGCTTCGCGGCGGCGGTGAAGATCGAGGGCGGGCGGCCGATGATCGACGTGGTCAAGCGGCTGGTCGAGATCGGGATTCCTGTGATGGGCCACCTGGGACTGGTGCCGCAATCGGTGAACCAGATCGGCGGCTACCGCCAGCAGGCGCGGAGCGAGGACGCCGCCAAGCGGCTCTTCGAAGACGCTCACGCGCTCGAGGACGCCGGTGCGTTCTCCATAGTTCTCGAGTCGATCCCGGACGCGGTCGCGGCGGCGGTGACGGCGGCCTTGGCGATTCCCACCATCGGCATCGGCGCCGGACCGCATTGCGATGGCCAGGTGCTGGTCTCTTACGACGCGCTGGGGTTGTTCGAGGGCCCGGTACCGCCGTTCGTGAAGCAATACGCGCAGATCGGTGAACTGATGGTGAAGGCCGCGCAGGCTTACGCCGACGAGGTCCGCGCAGGACTCTATCCGGCATGAGCGCCCAACTCGTTCACACCATCGCCGGCGTGCGCGAGGCGGTGGCGCGACTCCGCGGCGCCCGGAAAACCATCGGCCTGGTTCCCACCATGGGCGCGCTCCACGCCGGTCACGGCCGCCTCATCGAAACCGCGCGCGCCGAATGCGGAGCCGTCGCGGTGAGCGTCTTCGTCAACCCCATCCAGTTCGATCGCGCGGACGATTACGAGCGTTACCCGCGCACGCTCGCGACCGACGCCGCCTTCGCGGAAGCGCTAGGCGCCGATCTCGTCTTCGCCCC
>CAZBQQ010000097.1:0-20842 GCA_964493965.1 uncultured Solibacteraceae bacterium | reverse complement strand
TGCGAAAACCAAACGACCGGTCGATTTTTTCACAGCTTCTGAGCGAGCGGACCGCCCCGCAGCTTCTTCTCCGTCCCTGCCACAAGCTGAGCCAGAATGACCGCGAACCCCGCGCTGACAAACCCCACCAGCAGGCCCCAGAACCACGTGTTCAACTCGAGCGCCAGAACCAGGAAGGGATACCGCGTGAAGCCGTTCACGAAGAAGAGGGCCATCGAGCAGCCGCCCAGATAGATCAGGGGACGGCAGTGCCTCACGTGGTCCCGCGCGAGCATGTAGAGCCCCAGCGTGAAGAGAAGGACCCCGACGAACCGCAGCGGTCGCAGGGGCTCGATGGACATTGCGGCCGCAAACAGAACCGCTCCAGCCACGCCTGCCCAGCGCTTCGACAATATCCCGTATCGGGCCCCGGCGATGCCCAGGCACAGTTCCGGGACATGGCCGAGCGGCATCTCGTAGAGATTGATCTGCCAGCGCCTGACTAGGGAGCCGTTCGCTACGTCCAGCAAGGCGACCGCCGCACAGCACAGCAGGATCAAGCCCGTCATCCCGAATCGCGCTCCAAATCGTCTGAGGGCCGGCCACACGCAATAGAACTGCATGATAAAAGGCAGGAACCACCAGGGCCCCACCGGAGGCAGACCGAATCCGGGCACCAGATTCTCGACGCCCAGAAACGTCAGCAGGAGCGCGGCCGCGTTCTTTTTGACCGGGCCGACTGGACCCAGGATGCTGAGCATGGCTGCGATAAACAGCGCCCACAGCAACACTGTGAGGAGAAATGTCGGGTAGATCTTCTTCAGCCTCGACCAGATGAATCTCCCCCAGCCCATCGGCCGGTCCCAGTAGCGCGTCGCGAGCCCATAGGCCGAAAGGAACATGAAGATCTGGACGCCGTAGTGGCCCCAGTAGGAGAACATGGCCTGTACAGCCAGCCGCGGATCGCGCATCGCGTCGAGGAAAGCGGCCAGCCGGGCGGGATCGTAACTGAACTCATTCTCTCGGATGGGTACGAGAAGATGGAAGTAATTGTGCAGCACGATCGCCAGGATGGCGATGCCCTTCAGCGCGAGCGTGTCTTCGAGGTCCAGCTTGAAGGTGCCATCTCGCATCAGTGCACGCAGGGGTACCGCTCTAGTCCCACAAGACTAGTGCTACCGAATCCCCGGCTCTCTCAAGGGGGATGGCCCCAGCCCGCATTCTGTCTCCTGACTCCCGTCTCCTGTCTCCTTCCCCCCGCATTTGACCCCGCGCCCCGCAACCCTATATCCTGAAGTTTGTTTCGATAGAGGCGCGGAGGCCATCAGTAGGCGGGTCGCGGTTCCGGGGAGCTCCGGAAGGCCCGCGCGAAAGGGGTTCGCAATCTCCGCCGAAGCCGCCGCGAGAGCCCTCCATGCGCCGGCTGGGGGGCCGGGCTAAATCCCGCCCACTGTCATTCGGGTTTCAGAACCGGATGGAGCGCTATCGAAGGGATCGCTTGTCTTTTCTCCCTTCTTTTCGCTTCCGCCCAGGATCACAGCCATGAACGTATTCGAACTTACGCGAGCGCTGGTGGATATCGAGTCCATCACCAACAACGAGGGCGAGGTCGGCGCCTGGCTGTCCGACTATCTTTCGCAACTGGCTGCGACCACCGGCGGCGCCGTCGAGCGCATGGAGGTCGAGCCCGGCCGATTCAACGTCTTCGCCTCCTGGGGCGAGCCGCAGGTCACCCTCACCACTCACCTGGACGTGGTCCCACCCTTCTTCCCCTCGCACGAGGACGACGGCTACATCTACGGCCGCGGCTCTTGCGACGCCAAGGGCATCATCGCCGCCATGACCGGAGCCGCCGAAAAGCTGTTGGCCGCCGGCCGCCGCGGGTTCGCGCTGCTGTTCGTGGTCGGCGAGGAGCGCAACAGCGCCGGAGCATTTGCCGCCGCCCGCAGCGGACGCGGCTCGCGCTACGTCATCAACGGCGAGCCCACCGAAAACCAGCTCGCCCTAGGCTCCAAGGGAGCGCTGCGCTACGAGATCATCGCGCGCGGACGTATGGCGCACTCGGCCTATCCCGAGCTGGGCGATTCGGCCATCGAGAAGCTTCTCGACGTGCTCGAAAAGATTCGCCGCATTCCCATGCCCCAGGATCCCGTGCTCGGCGGCGGCACCCTCAATATCGGCACCATCAGCGGCGGTCGCGCGCCCAACGTGATTCCCGACAAGGCGCGGGCCGAGCTGCTGATCCGCCTGGTGGCCGACGCCGGTCCCATCCGCGCCGCCATCCAGGAAGCGGCGGCCGGACGCGTCGAGGCGAGCGAGGTGATGTGCATCCCCGCCATCCGCCTCAACTCGGTTCCCGACCTGCCTACGACGGTGGTCTCGTTCACCACCGACATCCCGGCTCTCGGCCGCGCCTGGGGCGAGCCCTTCTTGATCGGGCCGGGCAGCATTCTGGTGGCGCACACGCTGGACGAAAAGGTATCGAAGCGGCAGCTTCTCGAAGCTGTCGACATTTATCGCACGATGGTGGAAAGGCTGCTGGCATGAACAAAATCGAAGTGGGCGTTCTCGGCGCCACCGGAATGGTGGGCCAGGAATTCGTCAGTTTCTTACAGAATCATCCCTGGTTCGAGATGAAGTGGGCGGGCGCGAGCGATCGCTCGGCGGGCAAGAAGTATAGCGACGCCACGAGCTGGCGTCTGGACGGCGTGATGCCGACAGGAGTGAGGAACCTCACGGTCGAAGAGTCGAAGCCGGGCAACGCGCCGAAGCTGCTATTCTCGGCCATGGATGCTTCGGTGGCCACCGATATCGAGCGCGCCTTCGCCTCCGCCGGCCACATCGTGGTCTCGAACTCGCGCAACCACCGCATGGAGCCGGACGTTCCGCTGCTGGTGCCCGAAGCCAATCCCGACCACCTGAAGCTCATCCCCGTGCAGCAGCGCAACCGCGGATGGAAGGGGCAGATCGTCACCAATCCCAACTGCTCCACCGCCGTGCTGGCGCTCGCGCTCGCGCCCCTGAAGCGATTCGGAATCGCCCGAGTGATCGTGACCACCATGCAGGCCGTCTCCGGCGCAGGCTATCCCGGCGTCCCCAGCCTGGACATCATCGGCAACGTCATCCCCTTCATCGGCGGCGAAGAGGAGAAGATGCAGCAGGAGACGCAGAAGATTCTCGGCGACTACCGTGGTGATCGCATCGAGCCGCTCGCCGCGCGGGTCAGCGCGCACTGCAACCGCGTGCCGGTGATCGACGGCCACACCGAAACGGTCTCCATCGAGCTCTCCTCGAAGCCCTCGCGCGAGGAGATCCTGGACGCTCTGTCTTCCTTTACCGCGCTGCCGCAGGAACGCAAACTGCCCAGCGCGCCGCCCCACCCGGTCATCTGCATGGAACAGCCGGACCGCCCGCAGCCGCGCCGCGACGTCGAGCGCGAGAACGGCATGAGCACCTTCGTGGGCCGCCTGCGCACCTGCCCGGCCCTCGACTGGAAGTTCGTCGCCATGGGACACAACACCGTCCGCGGAGCGGCGGGCGCAGCCGTGCTCAACGCCGAGCTGATGTACTCGGAAGGATTCCTGGACTAATGATCGTAATGAAATTTGGCGGGACCTCGGTCGAATCGGCCGCCGCCATCGAGAGAATCGCCGGGATCGTAGGAGCGCGCGTGGCGCGCGGGCCCGTGGTCGTCGTGTCGGCCATGGGCAAGACCACCAATCGCCTGCTGGCACTCGCCGCGGACGCGGTCGCCGGCTGCCGCGACGAAGCCCTGGAGCAGCTCCGCACTCTGCGCGAGTACCATTTCGAGAACGCGCTGCAGCTGGCGTCCGAGTCCGACGAAGTCGAAGTCGAGCGCATGCTCGACAAGCATTTCCAGGAATTGGGCGAGCTGGTCAAGGGCCTGGCCGTTCTGGGCGAGTTCACGCCTCGCTCGGTGGATGCGATTTCAAGTTACGGCGAGCGTATTTCGAGCCGCATCGTCACGGCGGGTTTTCGTAAGCTGGGCCTGGACGCGGTTCACGTGGATGCCCGCCGGGTGCTGGTCACCGACCGCCGCCACACGCAGGCCGCGCCTCTGCTCGATGCGACCCGCGCCCGCCTGTGCGCCCACGTGGCGCCGCTGATCCAGGCGGGAAAAGTGGTCGTCATGGGGGGCTTCATCGGAGCCACCGAGGATGGAGTGACCACCACGCTCGGCCGCGGCGGCTCTGATTTCTCCGCCTCCATCGTGGGCGCGGCGATGGGCGCCGAAGAGATCCAGATCTGGACCGATGTGGATGGCATGCTCACGGCCGATCCCAACACCGTGCCCGGCGCGCGCCGGCTCAAGGTGATCTCCTTCGCCGAGGCCGCCGAGCTGGCCTATTTCGGCGCCAAGGTGCTGCACCCCTCCACCGTGCTCCCGGCCGTCGAGCAGAATATCCCGGTGCTGATCCTCAACTCGCGCCGCCCGAACGTTCCCGGCACGCGCGTGGTGCGCGAGAGCGTGCCCTGCTCCAACCCGGTGAAGTCGATCGCCTCGAAGCGGCCCATCACCGTGGTCCACATTCACTCCACGCGCATGCTGATGGCTCACGGTTTCCTGCACCGCATCTTCGAAGTCTTCGACCGCTACGAAACGCCGGTGGACATGGTGGCAACGTCCGAGGTCAGCGTCTCGGCCACCATCGACAACACGAAGCGGCTGGCCGAGATCCGCGCCGAGCTCGAGGAAATTGCGGAGGTGGCGGTGGAGCACGACCGCGCCATCATCGCCCTGGTGGGCGAGAATATTCGCTACACTCCCGGTATCGGGGCCAGAATCTTCCGCGTCCTCGAAAAGGTAAACGTGCTCATGATTTCCCAGGGCGGCTCCCAGTGGAACTTCAGCATCGTGATCGCGGGGGAGAGTCTCAAGGAGGCGGTGCGGCTGCTGCATGGCGAATTCTTCGCCCAGCTCGATCCCGCCGTGTTCGACGCGCCCGCCCCAGAGTCCCTATGAACCTCGCCATCGTAGGCTACGGCAAGATGGGCCACCTCATCGCCGAGCTGGCGCCCGAGTACGGAGCGACGGTTTCGCTCACCCTCGACGAATTCAACAACGCCGACTCCGCGGGCCTCACCGCCGAAAACTTCCGAGGTGTCGACGTGGCGGTAGAATTCTCCGTTCCCTCCGCCGTGGTGGCCAACGTCGAGCGCATCGCGGCCCTGGGCGTGAACCTGGTGATCGGCACCACCGGCTGGGCCAGTCACATGGACGAGGTGAGGGCGGCCGTCGAGAGCCATGGCATCGGCCTGGTCTGGAGCCCGAATTTCTCCATCGGCGTCAACGTGTTTTCGCGGATCGTGGCGGAGGCCGCGCGCCTGATGGCCACCGAGAAGGACTACGGCGCCTGGGCCTGGGAAATCCATCACGCCACCAAGAAGGATGCCCCCTCCGGAACGCTTCTGAAGTTGGTAGCCGAAATGAAAAAGGCCGGCTACACCCTGCCCATCGACACCGCTTCGAGCCGCGCGGGCCGCCACCCCGGCACGCACGAGATCGGTTTCGACTCGGCGGCCGACACCATCACCCTGCGGCACACCGCCCGCAGCCGCGAAGGTCTCGCCCGCGGAGCCCTCCGCGCCGCTCAGTGGATCGCCGGCAAGAAGGGAATGTACGAGTTCAGTGAGGTACTATTTGGCGGTTGATACGGCAAGATGCACAAAACGGCAGATGCTGGCTTCTGCCGTATGCTGGGGTATACTACGGCTATGGAGAGCTACACGGCGCGGCTCGAGAAATCCGGCAGGATACTGATCCCATCCGCCATCCGGCGGCAACTGGGCCTCTCCGAGGGTTCTCAAGTCATTGTCAAGGTCGAGAAATCTGGAGCGATCCGGGTGACGTCGCGATCTCAAGCGCTGGCCAAGGCGCGTGAGGAGATTCGAAAGTACATCCCGGCTGGCCGGGATTTGGTGGCGGAGTTGATACAGGACCGTCGCGCGGAAGCTCAGCGCGAAGACAAAAAGGCTACTCGCCCGTGAGAGACGAGTTTGTGCTCGACGCCTCGGCGGTGTTGAGCATCCTGCTCGAAGAGCCGGGCCACGATCGAGTCAATCAGATCGTCGACCGCTCCCGGATCCATGCGGTGAATCTGGCTGAAGTGATCGGGCGGTTGGTGAGATCCGGGATGCCGGCCGACCGGGCCGCAGCCACGCTGCGCGGCCTCTATCTTGAGGTGGACGAAGAATTCGGGATCGCGCAGGCCGAGCGTTGCGGCACTCTGCTGGGGACGCGCCGGGATCTCGGCCTGTCCCTGGGAGACTGTGTGTGCCTGACCGTAGCTGCGTGGCTGGGAGCCGTCGCGGTCACTGCGGATCGCCGCTGGAAAGAACTGCACGGCGTCCGCCTGGGAAGTCTGACCATCCGGGTAGAAGTTATAAGGTAAACAAAGGGGGAGGCAACATGAAGCGTCTGCTACTGCTGACGGCTGCATTCGCGTTGGTGGCGCTGGCCGCCGACGTAACTGGGACCTGGAAGGGAACCGCCGAAACACAAATGGGCAAGGTCGAGAGGACCTTCGTGCTCAAGGCTGACGGCAACAAGCTCACCGGCGACACGACGAGCTCGATGACCGGCAAGTCGACCATCTCGGACGGCAAAATCGACGGCGACAAGATCGAGTTCAACATCGCCTTTACCATCCAGGGCGTCGACGTCAAGCTGCACTACACCGGCGTCGTCAAGGACAACCAGATCAAGCTCCACGCCGCGTCGGAAGACGGCTCGATAACCGTGGACTACACCGTAGACAAGGTGTCCTGAGTCTCCTGGTATTCTGGAAAGCGCAACGCCCGCTCCCTAACGCTCCGGGGCACCGAACCGCGACCGTCAGGGAGCGGACATCGTGAGGTGATGACCATGTTCACAGGCTGCGGAACGGCGCTGGTGACGCCCTTCCGGAAAGATCAATCACTGGACGAAGACGCCGTGCGCCGGCTGGTGCGGCGGCAGATCGACGCGGGCATCAACTTCCTTCTGCCCTGCGGCACCACCGGCGAGAACCCGACGCTGACGCGCCTCGACCACCTGCGCCTGGTCGGGATCACGGTCGATGAGGCTCGCAAGGACCACATCCCCGTCCTCGCCGGCGCGGGCGGCTACAACACCGCCGAGGTCATCGAGCTGGCCAAAGAAGTGAAGTCCGCCGGCGCCGACGGCATCCTCTCCGTCACGCCCTACTACAACAAGCCCTCGCAGGAGGGCATCTATCAGCACTTCAAGGCCATCGCCGAGGCCGTTTCGATCCCCATGGTCGTCTACAGTGTGCAGAGCCGCACCGCGGTCAACATCGAGCCCGCCACCATGAAGCGGCTGGCCGAGATCGACAACATCGTGGGCGTCAAGGAAGCCTCGGGCAACCTCGCGCAGGTGGCATCGATCCTGGCGCAGGTCCCCGACACCTTCAACGTTCTCTCGGGCGACGATGCCGTCGCGCTGCCCGTGATCGCCCTCGGCGGCCGCGGCCTGATCTCCACCACCTCGAACGAAATCCCCGCGGAGATGGCTGAACTGGTGGACACCTCCCGACGCGGCGACTTCGTCACCGCCCGCCAGATCCTGCGCCGCTACCTGCCGCTGATCGAGGTCAATTTCATCGAATCGAATCCCATCCCGGTCAAGGCCGCGATGGCGCTGATGGGCCTGCTGGAGCCGGTCTGGCGCCTGCCGCTGGTTCCGCCCAAGCCCGAGAGCCAGGCCCGCATCGAGAAGGTTCTCACAGCCCTAGGACTGATCCCGGTTCATGCTGCAAGCTGACATCGAAGCGTTGTTCGACCACAAACCGGAGTCGTACACCGACGAGCACTTCCGCCTGTTCGAGACCTTCAAGGAAGCGCTCAACCGAGGCGAAGTGCGCGCCGCCGAGCCGGACGCCGCGGCGGCGAGCGGCTGGCGCGTGAACGCCTGGGTCAAGAAAGGCGTGCTGCTGGGCTTCCGCATGGGCGCGCTGGTCGACATGTCCGTGGACCCCGTGCGCCAGCCCTTCTTCGACAAGGCCACGTATCCGGTGAAGCGGCTCGCGGTCGCCGACGCCGTGCGCATGGTTCCGGGCGGATCGAGCATCCGCGACGGCTGCTTCGTGGGCCGCGGAGTCACCTGCATGCCGCCGATGTACATCAACGTGGGTGCTTACGTAGGCGAAGGCACGCTGGTGGATTCGCACGCGCTGGTGGGCAGCTGCGCGCAGGTGGGCCGCAATTGCCATATCTCCGCGGCGGCACAGATCGGCGGAGTGCTCGAGCCCGTGGGCGCGCTGCCGGTCATCGTCGAAGACGAGGTGCTGGTGGGCGGCAACTGCGGCATCTACGAAGGCACCGTGGTGAAGCGGCGTGCCGTGCTCGGCACCGGTACGGTCCTCAATCGTTCGACGCCGGTATACGACCTGGTCCGTGGCGAGGTCTACACTGCCACCGACGCCGAACCGCTCGTGATCCCCGAAGAAGCCGTGGTGGTCGCCGGAGCCCGCGCCATCCAGCACGGCCGCGGCAAGGACTGGGGCATCTCCCTTTACACTCCCGTGATCGTGAAGTACCGCGACGCCCGCACCGACTCTAAGATCCAGCTCGAAGACCTGCTGCGGTAGAGCCGGCCATCGCGGGCAGCATCAACTCGAAATACACCAGCGGGTCATTCCTGTAGGTCACCCGCGCGACCTCGCGGTATCCACACTTCGCATAGAAAGGTCCGGCTCCCGCGCCGGCGTCGAAGGCATCGAGGCGAATGGCATCGGCGGGCCACGCGTGCGCCTGGGCTTCGGCCTCTTTCATCAGGAACCGCCCAACTCCCCTGCGCTGAAACTCCGGAAGGACCGCCATGCCAGTCAGGTACAGTGGCCGCCGTGCCGCGGTGAAATACGCCGTATCGATGGCCCAAGGCTTCTTTGTGGCCAGTCGCAACGCGCCAATGATGCGGCCTTTGTTGCGCGCCAACAGGATCCGCTCGAACTCCGGCCGCCGCATCTGGTTGAGCACGGCCCTTTCGGTCTGGACTGACGACCAGACCCCGCGTCCGAACTGCCGTGTGAGTTCCTGGGAAGCCGCCGCGTGCAGCGCCGCAAGCTCGGCCGCATCGGAGTTGGTGGCGGCCTCAAGAACCAGCTTCATCCTTGACAACCACCTCAGCCTCCGCCGCAATCATCTTCCGCCCCCGCAGCCACTTCTCGAACTGAGCCTTGGCTTCCAAGGGCGCGACCCCGAAGCCCGCCTCCAACTCCCCATCGCCCCCCACCAGCGTCTCGTCGAACGCGCTCGACCCCGTGAAGTCCCGCATGAAAAACTGGTCCAGCCAAGCCTGCGGCGCCGGGATCTCGACCCCGCCCGCCACCAGCGTCACTCTCAGCTTTTGGGCGAACACGCTGCCTCCGCTTTGAGCAGCCGCGCTTTCCGCGCCGCGCCCCAACGATACCCGCCGAAGCCGCCGCCCGCCGGCACTACGCGATGGCACGGGATCACCAGCGCCGCCGGATTCGTAGCGCAGGCCCGAGCCACCGCCCGCGCCGCCGTCGGCTGCCCCACCGCCAGCGCCACCTCGCCGTAAGTGCGCGTCTGGCCCCACGGAATCTTCCGCAGCTCCTCCCACACGCGCCGCTGGAACCCCGTCGCCCGCACGTCGAGCGGCAACTCCGCCGAAGGTTCCCGTCCCTCGAGCTGCCTCACCAGCGCGCTCGTCCATTCGCGCAGCTGGTCGTCGTCGCGCTCGATCTCGGCCCCGGGGAACTGTAGGAAGAGCGCCGCCTCCAGGCCCGCCTCGGCATTCCCCAGCTCCACCGCCGCGATGCCGCGCTCCGTCCCCGCCACCAGCAGCCGCCCCAGCCCGCACGGCACCACCGAGTAGGAAATATGGACGCCCGCGCCGCCGCGCCTGTAAGTCGCCGGCGTCATCCCCAGCTCCGCCGACGCGCGCTCGTAGAGCCGGCTTCCCGACCCGTAGCCCGCCTCGTAGAGCGCATCCGTGACAGAGCGCCCGTTGCGCACCTCGGAGCGGAACGTGTCGATGCGGCGGGCTTCGGCGTACTGCCGCGGCGTGATCCCCAGGTGCCGGCGGAACAGGCGAGCGAGGCGCTGCGCCGTGATGCCGAGATCAGTAGCCAGTGCATCCAGGCGCGCCGTCCCCGTCTCCATTTTCCGGCACGCGCGCTCGACCAGGGCGAGTCCGGAATCCTCCCGAGGCTTGCAGCGCCGGCAGGCGCGAAACCCCGCCCGCTCGGCGGCCTCCGGGGCAGGGAAGTACCGAACGTTCGTCTGCAGAGGCCGCCGCGCCGGGCACGACGGCCTGCAATACACCCCCGTGGATTCGACCGCGAAGACGAACTTCCCGTCACACCGCGCATCGCGCGTCTCCACCGCCCGCCACAATTGTTTCTCGTTCATGCCGCCCCGAACCGCGACCGTCAGGGAGCGGCCACCGGCTCTCCGCATCTGCTGTTCGTTCATATCCCGAGAATACGCCGCCCCTGGCTTCGATTCTATCCGGTTTGGCGCATCAAACTCAGTGACTGGCAGGGTGCCTATTCTGGATCGCCACCGTCAGCACCACGGAAGCGTGCACGGCGATGCTCTCCCCTTGCCCAGGCATAGCGCGGTAATTCGAGACCGACGGGGCAACCCAATCCGGCGGAGTCACACCATCGAGCGACAGCACCTTGCCCAGTTCCACCCCTTGGGCTGCCGCAAGCGCCTCGGCATAGGCG
Source organism: uncultured Solibacteraceae bacterium (assembly GCA_964493965.1). GTDB lineage: Bacteria > Acidobacteriota > Terriglobia > Bryobacterales > Bryobacteraceae > DASWZN01. The sequence continues at coordinate 10,148 of CAZBQQ010000097.1, read as the reverse complement.
CGAGCGATTCGAGTAGCCTCGCGTAACGCCCTCGTCCGGGCTTCAGTCGCGTCCTTCGTGGTAAACCGCACCTGTGGTAAACCGCACCTGACGGACTTCGCAAACGGCTGTTAGAATCGGATCAGCCGCACGCCGTACCGGAAGGGGGCACACATGCAACTCGGCGCATTCTCCATCAGCCTGGCCGTCAAAGACATCCAGGCTTCCAAAACCTTCTACGAAAAGTTCGGCTTCAAGCCCTTCGCCGGGGACGCGTCGCAGAACTGGCTCATCCTGAAAAACGGCGATCACGCCATCGGCCTTTTTCAAGGGGTCTTCGAGAAGAACATCCTCACCTTCAACCCCGGCTGGGACAGCAACGCGCAGCCCCTTGCCTCTTTTACCGACGTCCGCGAGTTGCAGCGCCTGTTGAAGGCGCAAGGCGTGCCCCTGGTGCAAGAGGCCGACGAGACCACCACGGGCCCGGCCAGCTTCATCGCCGTGGACCCCGATGGAAACCCGATCCTCGTCGATCAGCACGTCTAAGCTGGCGGCGACGCAGCGATTTCTGCCCTTGCTAAGGATTGAATGTCCCAGCACTTGCCGCAACCCTATATGAGTGTGCCTGGGACGTCCAGTCAGTCGTCAGATTACTGAACCCGGCCTGCTCCAGGAGCGAATGAAGCTGCTCGGTATGGAATGGCTGATATGCGATGTCGTACGTCTGCAGTCGAACCTTCCCCTGCTGCTCAAATACGAGAACGACTTCGACCACCAGCGGATCATGCAATTCGCGACCGAAATTCCAGACGTATAGGGGGATGCAGCGTATGCCGGCCCGTTCCCGCAGACCAAAGTGCGTAAAGCGAACCCGGTCCGCATGCAGTTTCTCCCAGTTGACCGAGTCAATCACAAGCCGGCCCCCTTCTCGCAGCACTGCCCGCATGCCCTGCAACGAGCGAAGCATTTCATGCTCGTCGCGGCAGTGCCCCAGTGCGTTGCCCAAACAAATCACCAGGTCAACGGGCTCCTGAATCGTCGCGGGCAGGAACTCCCACCGACAGACCTCGAACGGCACCTGCTGCTTCTGCTCGGCCGCGTGTCCCCGTGCGATCACCACCATGCCGCTGCTGGCATCGGTGCCGAGGACCTCGTAGCCACGCCGGGCAAGGGCGAGGGCCGCTAGACCCGTCCCACAGGCGCAGTCCAGAATGTGGGGTTTGTTGAATGCCGCGAGGATCGGCATCAACTCCTCGATCTGCGGGTCTCCAGACAGCTTGGTGTCGGAAAAGAGCCAGTCGTAGTCTGCCGCGAACGCGTCGTACTGATCGCCGTTATTCATATCGGGCCCCAGCGGTCCAGCCGCCACACCAGCACGACACCGATCTCCCGGCCTCACGGACGTTCACCGCAATGGTCCGGGCAGCATACTGCCGCATGGCGCGACTCTGCATGGACAGCGTCTGCTGATCGTTCGTGGAAACGCGGGCGTACAGGACGGAGCGGAACATTTTCGACGGTTTCCGTGGCCGGCTTCGGCCGGACAGGATCCATCATACTTCACCGCTCCAGCGTCTAGCGGCAGTTCCAGGGCATCAGCCTGTCTGATTCGTGGGCGAGCCCTCCGGCGAGACACCGTGTCTTCACACGGAGGGCTCAAAAGTGCGGGACCGAACGACTACGGAGTCGCGTGCGCGCTCTCGCCGCCGGCCATCGGCGCCTCGGCGCCTTCGAAGACCAGGCGAGTCTTCGTGCCCGAGACCTGTATTTCCTGGACAGCGTTGCGCCCGTTTTCCGTATCACACTTCACGGTTGTGCTGCTGAACTTGCGATCGGATTCGACTACCTTCACGGGACTCTCCACCTTGTCTTTCCCGTGCGAGATGATGGCCGTGTCGCCGTGTACTGCGACTTTGTAGTCGCCCGCCGGAAGGCTCTTGCCCGCCACCACCGCCGGCTGATAGAGCGTAATCGTGAAGTCCTTCGCGACCGCCGCCGAAAGCGCCAGCAGCGCGAGACCCAAAAGTCGTGTCTTCATTTCCCCTCCTGCTCACCCGGGCTCGTGCCGGGTGGCGTACCTAGGAAGACGAAGCGGTTCCGGAAATGTTCTGCTCGCCGGGCATCAAAGATGTAAACAAATTGTGATGGCCGCTCCGGTTTACTTGGTAAAATCCCTTCCGGGAGGACCGGATGCCCCAACTGCCGCCGAAAAGCCAATTGTTTGCCGTCGCGTGTGTTGCGCTCGTGCTCATCGCTTCCACGGCGCCGCGGCGGGCCCACGGGATGAATATGAGCGTCGAACAGAATTCGCGGACCGCCGATCAACCGGCCACGACCCGCATCGTGGTCGATCGCTTCAACCAGGCGTTCAATCGCCACGATCCGGAAGCCCTGTCGCTATTGCTGACCGAAGACACCATCTTTGAGGACACGTCTCCCGCGCCGGACGGCCGCCGGATCGAGGGGAAGGCCGCCGTGATGGCGTTCTGGAGCGAGTGGTTCGCGCGCAACCCTGATGCGCGATTCGAGGCCGAGGAAATCATCGTCAGCGGTGACCGCGCCGTGGTGCGCTGGATATATCACAAGGTCCGCAACGGAAAACCCTGGCATCTGCGTGGCGTCGACATCTTCACCGTACGCGAAGGAAAAGTGGCAGCCAAGCTCGCCTACGTGAAAGGGTGATCACCGCCCTCGCGTCAATCTTTCTCCCATTACCCCAACCACTTCGCCAAAATCGCCCGGCTGCTGCCTTGACTGCCCGTGCTCTCATGGAGCCGAAAAGGAGACTGCATGGCATCCGACCGTCAGATCGAAGCGAATCGCAGAAACGCCCGCCTCAGCACCGGGCCCACCACCGCTCTCGGCAAGGCTCGATCTAGCCTCAACGCCGTCCGGCACGGCCTCTTCGCCCGTAACGCCGTCCTGCCACAGGAGGACCACCGGGCCTACCTCGACCTCCTCGCCTCCCTCAAAGCCGAGTTCCGTCCTCAGGGACCCCTCGAAGCTTTCCTCGTTCAGCAGATGGCCTCCGCCCAGTGGCGCCTGCTGCGAACCGCCCGAATGGAAACCGGCTTCCTCATGGCCGGCATCGACGACGTCAAACGCGAAGAGGAACACCCTCGCGCCAGCTGGTCCGAACCCGCCCCGCCGAGGCGCCGGCGCGACCTCTCCGAAGACGAAGAAGTCACCCGCCTCCTCGGAGTTCTCTTCCAGAAGAACAGCGGCATGGACGCCTTCGCCCGCCTCGCCCGCTACGAAAAAATGTTGAATGCCGAGTACTTCGGCGCCCTCCGGAAGCTGACCAACCTCCGCAAGACCCCCGGCCCGCAATCCCCCGCCCGAAACAAAACGAACTCGATTCCGTTCCCGTCTCCTGCCTCCTCTCTCCTGCCTCCTCAGGCAGCCTGAAGTTCCGTCTTCGCCCCGCCGATAGAGCGAGAGGCGATGGACTACTACGAAGAGCTCGGCGTGCACCGCGTGGCCGAAGTGGAGGAGATCCGCCGGGCCTGGCGCAACCTGGCGCGCCTGCTCCATCCCGATCAACAGCAGGAGGAAGGTCTACGCCTGCTGGCGGAAAAGCAGATGAAGCGGCTGAATGAGATCTGCGCGGTGCTCACCGACCCGGTGGAGCGCCTGCGCTACGATCGGTCGCTGGTCGGCGCTTTGCCGCCGCCTCCCCCGCGAGCTGGGGTCCGTCCAACCTGGACGCTGGCCGCCGCGCTGGCCGTCATTGCCGTCGCAGCCGCTGTACTGTACCCACGGCGCACCCCGCCACGCGCAACGTCCCGCGAACCCGCTGGCGTCGCCGGCCCAGTGGCGGTCTCCACGCCCACACCCGGGCGGCGCCACCACGCCCGCCGCGGCGATGCGCCGGCCCCCTTCCAGCGCCAGAAGGAGCCTGCCCCCGCGATGGCCCTGCCGGTCTTGGTGGAACCGCCGCCCGAGATCCCGGCCACCAGCCCCGATCCGCCGCCTCCTCCGGATCTCCTGTCTGCCCCGCTGGCCCAGCCCGCGGAGGAGCCCGCTGCTAGCATCGCTGGAGCTTGGTTCTACGCTCCGCCGAAGACCTCGCCCGGAACCACGCAGCTGTATCCGCCGGAGTTCATCGAAGCGTTTATCACCGAATCGGCGGGATCCATTCACGGACGGTACCGCGCACGCTACAAAGTCGGGGACCGGCCCATCTCCGGAGACGTCCGGTTCTCCTTTGAAGGCCGCCCTCAGGATGGCCCCGTCGTCCTGGAGTGGACCGGCTCGGGAGGCGCCTCCGGCCAGATCCGCCTCAAACTGCTGGCCGACGACACGCTGCAAGTGGACTGGCACGCCACCGAGTTCGGCAACTCCGTGGGACTCGCCTCCGGCGCAGCCATTCTCACCCGCCGCCGCGGCTTGTAGTCAGAGTTGCGCCCAACAATCAAGCAGGAAGGCGTTGGCGGTGTGTTGCCTCAGATCGGATGCCCCAACCTGTCACGAAGCAAAAAGGCTGCACTCGAGGGCATTGAGCTTTCCGGCTACGGCCAGAAGTAGCTCGCGGTCGGACTTCAAACGGTCCCAGCCGCACTGGGGAAACTCACGCTTCAAGTCCTCCTGGCTGTCGAGGCGTGCCGGGCCGGCCGCCTGGAAGCCGAGCATGTCCGCAAGCCGGCACGAAACGTGGATAATCGTGTGCTGATCCATGCGTCCGTGCTCTGGTGGATCGTGGTGCCGGCCGATGGTCTCTCTGAGCTCCGGGGGAAGTCCCCAGTCCTCTGCCAGCCAGCCGCCGATCTGACAGTGATCGGCATCGAACATCTCGCGCTCGTATTCCATCAGGCTGGCGGCGTCCCCCTGGTCCTGGTCCACCGTTTCGAGCAGACCCGCGTACTCTCCGGGATAAGTCTCCAGCAGGGAGAGCCTCCCCAGGTCGTGCAGGAGGCCCGCCGTGTAGCAGGGATCCTTGTCCAGCCAGCATGCCTCCGCCAGCAGTTCGGCGAGCAGGGCGCAGGCCAGCGAGTGGCGCCAGCAACGCAACAGCACCGGAACATCCAGCGTGGAGGCCAGGAAATTCCGCAACGCCACCGTCATCACCAGACCTTTCAGACGGTCCAGCCCGAGAACGGCCAGCGCGTTCAGTATCCCACGCACCTCCTGCCGGCATCCCAACAGAGGCGAATTGGCCAGCCTCAACACCTCGGCGGAAAAGGCCGCATCCACCCGGATCAGCTCCGAAACGCGGCGGAATACCACGTCGTCCGTCGATACCATCCGCATCAGGCGAACGGCAACCACCGGCAGAGGATGCAGGTTCCGCAGAACCCACGGCCTTTGCGCACCAGCCGCCGATGCCAGCGATGTGCTCACAGAGCTTATATCGGCAAAGCGATGAGGAATCTGAAGTGAAAGCGGCTAAATTCAACCGCTATTTGGCCGCGCGCTCCAGACGGTCCAGAATGGCGGCCCATTCGGGCCCCTCCGGCGGCCGCTCCACGGCAATCCAATCCAGCCCCTCGCGGTCCAGCCGGTGCAGCGTCTCATAGAGCACCGCCGCGTAACTCGCCGGGTCCAGAGGCATCCGGACCAGCCGCGCAACCGGCCTCGCCGGTTCGCCGTCGAGGCCCACCCAGGCCCCCTCACCCCGTTCCGGCACGGCCCCCCCCTCAGCCAGCAGCAGCCGCGTCCTGGGGCTGTAGTGCTTTCGATGCATCCCCGGCGAGGCATGCGGACCGTCCCCCGCCGCCGCAGCGACCTCGATGGGGCCGACAAGCTCCTCGATCTCCCGCCTGGAAACCATGCCCGGCCGCAGCAACACGGGCCGCGGCCCGGCCAGCGACAGCACCGTCGATTCAATCCCAACATCGGTCTGACCGCCGTCCAGGATCAGGTCCACCGCCCCGCCCAGGCTCTCCCGAACGTGTTCGGCCGTGGTGGGAGACAGGCCGCTGAAGCGGTTCGCGCTCGGCGCCGCGATCGGAACTCCCGCAAGGCGTATCAGCGCCAGCGCCACCGGGTGGGCGGGAACGCGAACGCCCACGGTCCCAAGGCCCGCGGTAACGATGTCCGGCACGCAAGGCTGCTTCGGCAGCACCAGCGTCAGCGGACCCGGCCAGTAGCGGTCCGCCAGCGTCGCGGCCGCCTCGGGCCACTCCGCCGCCACCTCGCGCGCCATCTCCGCCGACCCCACATGGACGATCAGCGGGCTGGTCGCCGGCCTGCCTTTCGCCTCGTAGATCCGCGCCACCGCCGCCGCATCGAGCGCGTTCGCGCCCAGTCCGTAGACCGTCTCGGTGGGAAAGGCCACCAGCCTTCCCCGCCGGATCAGCGCCGCGGCCGCCTGAATCTGGTCTAGGGAGATCACGACTCGGGCAAGTCTTCCTTGCCGTCCGCGCCGGCGATTCTTCCGGTGCGCTTCCACACCAGCCAGGCATGCATGAAGGGCTCCATGTCGCCGTCCAGGACGCGGTCCACGTCTCCGATGCCCAGCTTGGTCCGGTGGTCCTTGATCAGCCGGTATGGCGCCAGCACGTAGCTGCGGATCTGGCTGCCGAAGTTGATGGCGGCTTTGCTGTCCTCGATCTTCTGTTCCGCCGCGTTGCGGATGGCCAGCTCATGCTCGTACAACCGCGCGCGCAGCTGTTTCATCGCCATGTCGCGGTTCTTGTGCTGCGACCGCTCGTTCTGGCACTGCACCACGATGTTGGTGGGCAGGTGCACCATGCGCACCGCCGAATCCGTGCGGTTGACGTGCTGCCCGCCTTTGCCGCCCGCGCGGAAGGTGTCCACGCGCAGGTCCTCGGGCTTGATCTCGATCTTGATCTCGTCGTCGATCTGCGGGTAGACGTAGACCGATGCGAAGGACGTATGGCGCCGCGCGTTGGCGTCGTAGGGCGAAATCCTCACCAGCCGGTGCACTCCCACTTCGGATTGCAGCAGCCCGTACGCGTTCTCGCCGTTCACCTCGAAGGTGACGGACTTGATCCCGGCCGCCTCGCCCTCCTGCCGGTCCGTGACCACCGTCGAGAAGCCCATGCGCTCCGCCCACCGCAGGTACAGGCGCAGCAGCATCTCCGCCCAGTCCTGGCTCTCCGTGCCGCCCGCGCCGGGATGAATTTCGACGATGGCGTCGCGGAAATCGTTCTCGCCCGCCAGCAGCATCGCCGTCTCGAGCTTCTCCAGGCGCTCGGAGAACTTCTGCAGTTCCTTGCGGATCTCGCCGCCCACGTCCTCGCCCTCGTGCTGCAGCTCGAACAGCGTTTCGAGGTCGGACATGGTGAGCAGAACCTGGGCGTCATCGGCCAGCGTCTCTTCCAGGCGCTTGCGCTCGCGCAGCAGGTGTTGGTCGGGGTGGCTCCAGAATTCGGGCGCGGAAACGCGCTCTTCAATTTTGGCTAGCTGAGATTTTCGTTTGGGGGCGTCAAAGATAGCTCCGCACAGCCTCGGCTTGCTGGCGGAGCGTTGAGTACTCTCGGTCGAGTTCCTCGTTCATCACTCAAGTGTATCAGAGTCGAGCAGAAATCCCCGCCTGCCGGCGTTGATGCAAAGCGTGTCGCCCAGGCGCAGCCGCACGCCCTCGGCCTCGTGTATGTGGCCGCAGAAGAACGCCACCGGCCGCTGCTTCTCGATGAACTCGCGCACCGAGCTGCTGCCCGCGTGCATGCCCTTGTGGACGCGGTCGAGGTCCGTCCCCAGCGGCGGGCAATGGCAGATCAGGATCAGCGGTTTCAGCCCCGCGAAAGGCGCCAGCCGCCGCGCCATTTCCTCTTCGCTGTACTCGCCCGGCGTGTTGAACGGAGTGGGCGTCGAGCAGCCCAATCCGGCAATGTGGTACCCGCCCGCCTCGAAGCTCTGGCCGTGAAAGTCAATGAGCCCGTACCGCGCGGCCAGGTCCGCGTTCTGGCGCTCCGATTCGTGGTTGCCCGGCAGCAGATAGACGCGCCCGGCGCGCCGCGCCAGAATCTCGCCGCAACGATCCAGGCCCCGGCCCCAGCTGCTCAAGTCGCCCGCCGAAAAATAGTACTCGGCGTCGGCGGCCATGTGCCGCTCGAGCGCCTTGTAGTCGCCGTGAATGTCCGAGAAGACGAGTAGCTTCACGATCCTGACATTGTGGCACAGCGCCCCTAGGGCGCGAAATACCCGTTGATATCCAGGATGACGTGCGTGCGGTTGTTCACGTAAATACTGATCGCTCCGTTCGTCCCCGCTGGAACAATCGCAGCATTTGCCACCACGCTTCCGTCGAACGAATTCAACGTCGATACCAGAGGCCGCGCCGCACCCGCCGGCCATGCCGTCAGGAACGGCAACGGCCCGTCGGGCACCACCGTCACGTTCAACGAGTACGCCACCGCCGTCGATGGCACCGAGCAGCCTCCCGCCGGCAGAGCAAACGAGCGGGTCGTCTGCGCGTCCATCTCCGGACCCCCGAACTGGCCTTGGGCCCCACGCGTGTCCACTACGCGGCATGGCGTCAGCGGGTAGAATGCCAACTCGCCCGCGCCCCCTGGCTGCCCGAAGTAGCCGTTGATGTCCAGGATCACGTTGGACGGGTCGGTCACGAATACCGATACCGATCCGTTGCTGCCGGCCGGAACCAGCGCCGCATTGGCCACCACCTTCCCGGTCCACGAGTTCAGCGTGGAGACTCCGGGTTGCGCCGATCCCGTCGGCCAGGTGGTCAGATAGCCAAGGTAGTTCGTCGACGGAATCGCCGTCACATTCAGCGAATAGGCTTTCGCAGTGGCCGGAATCCCACAGTTCGCGGACGGAATCGGGAAATTCCGGGTCTGGTCCGTACTCAGGGCTGGCCCCCCGAACTGGCCGGTCGCGCCGCGGGTATCAGCCACGCGGCACGGCGTGGCCGCATAGAACGAAGAGGAATTCGCTGCGCTGGTCGCGTCGAAATAGCCGTCGATATCGAGAATCACGTCGCTCTGGTCGTTCACGTAAACGCTCACCGCCCCGTTCGTCCCCGCCGGAACGATGGCCGCGTTGGCCACCACGATGCCGGCGAACGAATTCAGAGTCGAAACCACGGGCTGCGGCTGCCCGCTAGGCCACAGCGTCAGGTAGCTCAGCGGGCCAGCCGGCACCGCTGTGACGTTGAGCGAATAAGCCTGCGCCGTGGCCGGGATTCCACATCCGCTGGAGGGAATCGTGAAGGATCGGCTGGAGCGCGCGGCCAACGGCCCGCCGGTGCTCCGCGTGTCCACCACTCGGCAAGGCGTCACCGGGACGAACCGCAAAGGAGCCACTGCCGTGCCGGTGGTGAAAGACCAGATCGCGGAGCCGGTGGAACCGAAGCCGCTCTGGGCCACGATCTGCCAGTGGTAAGTGGTATTCGCGGCGAGGCCTGTGGCGGCGTAACTGGTTCCCGTCGTCGTGGTCACCAGCGGAGGCGTGGACAGGGTTCCGAAATACACCTCGTAGGATGTGGCGCCGCTCGCGGCGTTCCAGGTCAAGTCGGCCGCCAGAGGAGCACCCGTGGATCCGTTGGCCGGAGAGGCCAGGACGGGGGCCGCGGGGGAAGCGCCAAGGATCATGATCGCGCCGCTGGCGCTGGTCGCCGCTGAGTTACCGCCCGACACCACCACCTGATTGCTCACCTGCGAACCCGCCGCCGCGGAGACATTTACGGCGACGGTGATGGCCGGATAGCTGGCGCCGGCGCCCAGTGCGTCGCTGCGCGTGCAGGTGCTGCCGGAGCAGCTCCACCCCGTGCCCGACATGGAAACCAGCGACAAGCCGCTCGAAAAGCTTTCGGTCACCGTCACCGTGCCGCTGGTTGCACCGGCGCTTGCGCTATTGCTCACCACCACCGAGTAGGACGCTCCGTTCTGTCCGGTTGTGGCGCTCGCGGGCAGCCCCTCGCTGACGCTCAGCAGCGCGCGGCTTCCGGACTGCGGCACCAGCATACGGATCACGCTCAGGTCCGTGATGTACACGTCGCCGCTGCTGTCCACCGCCACATCGTACGGGGAATTGAGCTGGGCGCTTGTAGCAACTCCGCCGTCGCCCCCATAGCCGTAGTTTCGACCGAGGTTTGCCACGGTGCTGATGTTGCCGCCGGATACTTCGCGAACCACGACGTTCCCCGTGTCCGCGATGAAGAGGTTGCCGGAGGCGTCTACCGCCACTCCCTGAGGGTTCTGAAGTGTCGCGCTGGTCGCCGCTCCGCCATCTCCCGTATACCCGGA
>CAZBQQ010000096.1:17762-21215 GCA_964493965.1 uncultured Solibacteraceae bacterium | reverse complement strand
GAGATAATGGGGTCCGTCGAGCGGCTTCCCTTCAACAAACCCTGCTCCGGAGAGAGAGGGTTCTGCTGGGGTGAGTTCGATATGGCCGAGGTGAAGGCCATCCGCAACGTCGCGGGGGGCACGGTCAACGATGTCGTCCTGGCGGTCCTGACCAGGGCCATCGCCCGGTACGTCGAACTCCACGGCCAGAGCGTGTCCGGCCGGCTGATCCGCGTAATCTGCCCCGTGAATCTGCGACGCGACGACGACAAGACCATGGGCAACCAAATCACTTTTTTGCCGGTGTCGCTGCCCATGGACGTGGAGGACCCGCTTCGGATGGTGGGCGAGGTCGCCGTCCGCACGGCGCTGATGAAGAGGATTCGGGCCGGGGAGTTCGTCGCGATCGCGGCGGGCTACCTGGGGCTGACTCCACCCGCCGTGCAGGCCATGATGTGGCGCGGCATCTCGGACGTGATCCTCCCCCTCCCGCTGTTCAACATCATTTGCACCAATATCCCCGGGTCCAGGGAGCCGCTTTTCTGCGTAGGGCGGCGGTTGCTCGCGTGCTATCCGCAGGTGCCCACCGGGTACGAGCTGGGCGTCAACTTCGCCGTGTTGAGTTACTGCGGCAAACTGCAGTACGGATTGATCTCGGACGTCCAGGTGGTGCCCGATGCGACGCGACTGCGCGACTTCCTGAACGACGCCTTCGACGAACTGTGCCGGGCCGCCGGCGTGAGGAAGGCCCGGAGGAGAAGGCCGGCTAAACCGCGCGCCCGGACGGCCACGCCCGCGCCGGACTCCTCCGAAACGGCTCCGCCAGGCTCGAAAGCCGCCGGCGCCGCGGCCGGATCGTCGTAGTGCTATCCCGACAACTGGAGCGGACTGCATGGAAATCCCTGGCTTCTTGCTCAGAAAGCTGTACACCGTGGGCAGCCTCCGCAACAGCGATGGCGGAGCCCAGTTTGCGCTTCAGAACCGGTTGAGCGACGCGGAACTGGTGGGCATTCGCAGTCTCGCGATCGACGGGCGGCCGGTCGCGCTGGAAGACCTGAGGCTGAAAGTCGGCGACAGCGCCGCGCTGGCGCCCTCCCAACTGGACGAGGCGCATCCGATCCAGTTCCCGCTCCACGCTGTTGTGATCGTGAGCGCCGGCGCTCCTCCTCTCGGTGCGGGGAAGCACCGGATTGAGATCTCTTTCGCGGTACGCCCCTTCGGCGTCCTGCACTTTACGGTGGAGGACGCACTCTCCCTGGAGTCCAACCCGGAGCAGCGCCCGCACCGGCTTCCGCGCGACGAGCGGGACAACTACAGCCCCGAAGTCATAGCCCGGCGTCAGGCGTTCATCGAAGAAGCCACCGGGGTGAAGCTGAACCACGTCACCCGATACTCCTTCGATCCCCATGCGACGGCGGGCAACTGCGAGAACTTCGTAGGCGTGGCGCAGGTCCCCATCGGCTTCGCCGGTCCACTACTCGTGCGCGGGGAATGGGCCGATGGCGAGTTCCTGGTTCCCATGGCGACCACGGAAGGGACCATGATCGCCTCGTACAACCGTGGCATGAAAGTGCTGAACCTGTGTGGAGGGGCCAAGACGTGCGTGTCGGCCGACGCCATGCAGCGCGCCCCCGTCTTCTCCCTCCAGGATGCGCGCGCCGCCCGCGAGTTCATCAAGTGGGTGGAGGCCAACATCGCATCCATCCGCGCCGAGGCGGAGAAGACTTCGTCCGTGGCGCGGCTCCAGTACATCGACCCGTATACCGCCAACAAATTCGTGTACCTTCGCTTCAACTTCTCGACCGGCGATGCGGCGGGTCAGAACATGGTGGGGCGCGCGACGTTCGCCGCCTGCAAGTGGATTCTCGAGAACGCCGAGGGCGTCGAGGATTTCTTTCTGGAGTCCAATTTCGCTACGGACAAGAAGGCCTCCTACGTGAACATGGTGAGGACCAGGGGCAAGCGCGTAACTGCCGAAGCCACCATTCCACGCCAGGTTCTAAAAGAGCATTTGCGCGCCGAGCCGGAAAGGCTCGTCCGTCAGTACGGTGCTGCGAACGTTGGCGCGCTGCTCTCCGGCGCGAACAACAACGGCCTGCAATCCGCCAACGCCATCACCGCCATATTCATCGCCACCGGGCAGGACGTGGCGAACGTGGCCGAGTCTTCGGCCGGGATCATCTACGCCGAACAGACGCCGCAGGGGGATATGTACGTTTCGCTCACGATCCCCTCGCTCATTGTGGCGACTCATGGCGGCGGCACCGCTCTGGCCACCCAGCGTGAGTGCCTGGAGACCCTGGGCTGCTACGGCCCGGGAAAGGTCAACAAGCTGGCTGAGATCGTCGCGGCAGCGGCCCTGGCGGGCGAGATTTCGCTCGCCGGCGCGATCGCCTCGAGCGACTGGGTTCCGAGCCACGAAAGGCTCGGCCGCAACCGCTAGTGGGGCAGGTTGGAAACCTGCGGCCGATTGTGAATCGGCCAAACCTCGGTTGAGATCCTCGCTTCGGAATCCAGACTCTCTTCTGTGACCATGACCCATGCCCGTCGGCTGCCGCATTTCCATCAGGTCGGCCGACCGGTCTTCTTGACATGGCGCCTGGCTGGCAGCCTCCCTGAAAACCGCCACTTTTCCGCAGGCATGCTGTCGGGACAAGCGTTTGTGGCGATGGACCGTCTGCTGGATCGGGTTCAGACCGGACCTCGCCATCTGAGCCGGCCGGAAATCGCGAACCTGGTGGTGGACGCAATTCACTTTCAAGCGCGCTCCCTGGGTCACTTCGAACTTCACCACTATGTCGTGATGCCCAACCACGTCCACCTGTTGGTCACCCCCTCGGTCCCGGTCTCCAAACTGACGCAATCGCTGAAACGGTACACCGCCCGTGAGGCAAATCGACAGTTGGGACTGAGCGGCCAGACGTTCTGGCAAGACGAAAGCTATGATCGGCTGGTTCGCGACCAGGCTGAGTTCGATCGGATTGCGAGCTATATCGAGTGGAACCCGGTGCGAGCAGCCCTGGCGGCCGTTCCCGAAGTATTTCCGTGGTCCAGCGCTTGGCCGATTGGCAATCGGCCGCAGGTTTCCAACCTGCCACATCTAACTACCGAAAAGCCCGCCGGAGCCTACCAACGACAGCCCGCCATCGCAGACGCAAATCGCGCCGGTGATGAACTGCGCGGCATCAGAGCAAAGGAACAGCGCCAGGTCCGCGATCTCGTCCCTGGTCCCAAGGCGCCCGAGCGGCACTGCCGCCGCGGTGCGACGCCGCGCTTCTTCCGTGGGGGCCAGCCGACGCATCCCTTCCGTGTCGTCGATAGGCCCGGGCGAGATCACGTTGACCCGCACGCCTGCGCGGCCCCACTCTACCGCGAGCGTCTTCGAGAAGCTGTCGATACCGGCCTTGGCGGCGCCAACGTGCGATTGGAACGGCGTCGGCGTGAACGCGAACGTGGCCGAGATGTTGATCACCG
>CAZBQQ010000096.1:11139-17662 GCA_964493965.1 uncultured Solibacteraceae bacterium | reverse complement strand
CTTCTCCTGAGTCCGGCCCATCAGCGCCAGGCTGGCTCCGTGCTCGGAGAAACGTTCGGCGATGCGCAGATTAATGCCGCTGCCGCCGCCGGTCACAAAAGCGACTTTGCCTTCGAGCAAGCGATCTCGAAAAACGTTCGCCATACGGGTCACGCCGCGTCCGCTCTGCCTGCGACTCTGACTTTCGCCTGCGGCTCCCACACCACTTGCCGTTCCTGCCCCATCCAATGGTCGACAAACCCAAGATAGCGCTCTTCCAAAGGTGTCCGCCGCAGTTTCAGCGTCGGCGTCACCAGGCCGTTGGATACGGTCCAGGGCCCGTCCACAATAGCGATGAACATCAGTCGTTCGTGCGCGTCGAGTTGCAGGTTGAGGTGGTGCAGTTGTCCCCCCAGGGACCGCTCGAGGGCAACGCGCCTCTCCGGATCCTCGCACTTTTGGCGCCCCTCGGGCGACAGAACCGCCACCGCGAAGGGGTTGGCAAGGCCCGCGCCCATCAGGCAGCAGGACTCTATATCCGGATGGACCCCGAGTTTCAGCTCGATCGGGGAGGGCGCGACATACTTGCCCTTGCTGGTCTTGAATTGCTCCTTGATCCGGCCGACGATCCTGGTCTGTCCGTCAGGCTCTACCTCGACCAGATCCCCGGTGCGGAGGAATCCATCGGGAGTGAACGCGTCGTTGGTGGAATCCGGATCCCGATAATAGCCGGCCATGTTCATGGGGCTTCTGAGCAACAACTCGCCCTGTTCGGAGCGCTTCGCCTCCACGCCTTCGAGCGGGCGGCCCACCCAGCCTGCGCGCGGATTGTCCGGCAGGTTCAGGTGCGTGATCATCCCCTCGGTCAGTCCGTAACCCTCCACCAGGTTCAGCCCGAGCCCGCGGTACCAGAGCATCAGGCTGACCGGTAGCGCCGCTCCGCCGCACGCGGCATAGCGCACCGCGTCCAGTCCAAGCTGCGCCAGAATCCGCTTTCCGATGAGCGGCCCCACCACGGGAAGGCGCAGCATCCGGTCCAGTTTATGGCTGGGGAGCCTCTCGAATACCCCCTGCTGAAACTTCAGCAGCAGGCGCGGAACGGAGAGAAAGACCGCTGTGGGCCGGGCGCGCCGCAGATCGGCCAGAAAGGTCTCCGGGCGCTCCGTGAAGAAGATTCGCCAGCCGAGCAGAATGGCGGGAAGTTCCTCACCCCCGCGCTCCAGGATGTGGGCCAGCGGCAGGTACGAGAGGATGCTGCCCTCCGGGGGAAGATCGAATCGCCGGAGTAGCGCCCAGGTCAGGAAACTGAACGCCCGGAACGTCTGCATCACGCCCTTGGGGAGACCCGTTGTGCCGGAGGTGTAGAAGATAGTTGCCACCTCGCCGGCCGCGCGCGTTGGCTCCCCCGCCAGGGGTTGGCAGCCGGCGATCAGCGAATTCCACCCTGGTCCCGGGCCGGCCGGCGCGTTCGGGAAGCGAATCGCCGAGACACCCGGGGGCATGGCCGCCGCCATGTCCGCCTCCTCCGTCGGTCCCAGGAAACAGGCTTTCGACTGGCTATGTTCCAGGATCTGGCGGATCGAGTCCGGCCGGAGCGACGCGTAGATCGGCACGGTCACGTGGCCGGCCATCCAGATAGCGAGGTCGGCCATGACCCACCAGGCGCAATTCTTGGACAGAATCGCCACGTTCGACCCGGGCGCCCAGCCCTGAGACCGCAGATACGCCGCAATCCGGCGCACCTCGCCGGCCGCTTCCGCCCATGTCCAATCGCGCAGCCGCCCGCCCGCGGGCTGGCTCAGGAAGATCCGGTCCGCGCGCGCGCGCTCCCAGCGGTAGAGACGCTGGAGAGGCAGAAACTCTTCCCCAATACCAGCAAACCCAGTCGCAGCTTCCCGCATATTGCCCTCGAGTGCCAAACCGAGTCTGGTTTGGTGGCTCGTTCCCAAGGACTGCAAGACAGCGAGTGGGCGACCGGCGTGGATCGCTGACGGCCCCCCGGTCGCCCTCGCGGTTCCTTGCCCAGAGGTAAAATATCATTAATCTAAGCGGAGGTCAAACTATTTTTTAGGCCTCGGGACGCTCAGAGCCGATTCGGCTCTGGCAAGCGTCCGGCCGCCCAGCTCACGCGGCGGCAGCGCTGTGCTGCCGGCACCCTGGAGAGGCGGTCGGGCCCGCCGGCGCGTGGGGGCGCCCCTCCAGCGTCCTTCGCCAAGGGCCGCGTCCAGGCTGCTAACAGCCCGCTTCCGGTAGGTTAATATTCGTATATCTGAAGGCCTGAAATGGTGATAAGCTGTTTTTTGTTTACCGCGGTCAGCCGTCCGCAAAGGAGTGCGCATGCGCAAACTTGTCGCCGTGGAAGAAGCGAGAAAAGTGCTGAACGAGGGCAAGGGCTGGTCTATCTGGACATGGCTTTTTGAGAAGAGCAGGGTGCGTACGACGGCGGATGCCGGCACCGCCGCGCTCGACGCACTGGAACAAGAGGTGAAGGCCCTCTGGAGCGACGACCTCAGGAAGGCCTACCGTGAGGCGGAAGCGGAGGCCGCGGCCCAGCAGAACCCGAAAGCCAAACGCCAGTACGAGAAGGCCCGCGCCGAGGCCGCGGATGTCGATCCCGCGCTGAAGAGCGCCGCCCACCGCGTCAAAGAGGCCGACGACATCGCAACCCAGGCACGGCTGCATGCCGAGGACGTTTTCGCGGAGGCCGAGAAGCGCATGAGCGGCGGCATGGCTCGAGAGGGCGCCGAGGCGGCGCTCGAAGCGTACGACCTGCGGGAGAAAGCGATCCGCCGGGCGGAAGCCGCATGCCGGGCGAAAGCCGGCGTCGGTTCGCAAGAAGGCTGAGTGGTTCCCGTGTCTCCGTCGGCATAAGCATTGCGCAGACCCCGTGCCCTGGACGATGACGGCCTCGCCTCGGGCGTCGGCCTGTTCGCCACTCTCACCACGCTGGCGGCCGCCTTTCTGCAGGCCAGGCTCCGGGAAGTCGAACAGACCCCGAGCACGGTTTACACCGAGGTGTAGCCCAGGCCTTAGAATTACAATCAAGGTAACCCTGTCGCAGCACCACCCGGACCTCGGCGCCGGCGGAGCCGTCCTGCTGCCCGGGAACCAGTTACGCGCTAGGGGGGAGGCAAGCTGGGGATCAGTGGACAAGCGAATGCGGCAGCTCCTCGCCGGCCCGGCGCTGGCACTTCTTTGGTCTTGCACTCCGTTGGTGCAGGCGCAGGTGAGGGCTTCGATCTCCGGCAGAGTGGTGGATTCCACCGGTACCGCTGTGAGCGGAGCGACCGTAACTGTCAACAGTCTGGAGACGGGCGCCGCCAGGGTCGTTACGACGGATGATTCCGGCAACTTCTGGGTTGTGTCGCTGCCTTTGGGACGCCAGGAAGTCAAGGCCGGGAAGAGCGGCTTCAAGTCGGCCCTGCGAACCGGCATCAGCCTGGCCGTCGGGCAGCAAGCGGTCGTGAACCTGCGTCTGGATGCGGGCGAATTGCGCCAGCAGGTCACCGTCTCAGATCGGACGCCGGTCGTGAATACTACAACAGCCTCGGTGTCGGGCCTGGTGGGGGAACACGACGTGAAGGACCTGCCGCTGAATGGCCGCAGCTTCGATGACCTGATCGCGCTCAACCCCGGCGCGGTCAATTACGGATTGAAAAGCCCTCAGACCAGCACCAGCGCCGGCAACACCTTCAGCGTCTCGGGACGCCGTCCGATGGACAACCTGTTTCTGCTGAACGGCATCGAATACACCGGCTCCAGCCAGCTCGCGGTAACACCGGGAGGCGTGAGCGGCGATCTGTTGGGAATCGACGCCATCCGGGAGTTCAATGTGCTCACCTCGGCCTACGGCGCCGAATACGGCAAACGCGCCGGAGCGCAGGTCACCGTCGTGACCCAGTCCGGGAGCAATGAGCTGCATGGATCCCTATTCGAGTTCTTGCGAAACAACGCGCTCGATGCGAGCGGCATCTTCGACCAGGGACCCGCTCCGCCATTCCGAAGAAATCAATTCGGAGGCGCCCTCGGTGGTCCGCTGAAGAAGGATCGCTTCTTCGTGTTCGGCAACTACGAAGGCTTTCGCCAGAGGCTCTGGGCCAGTTCGGTCAGCGTGGTTCCGGACCAATCGGCCCGTCAGGGTCTGTTACCAAACGGCAACCCGGTGGCCAACTTGAACCGCTCCATGCTGCCCTACATGTCGTTTTGGCCGGCGCCGAACGGTCCCGAACTGACGGCCGGCGCGGGGCAGCCCGGAGTCGCGCTCTCCTATGGCAATCCCCGGCAGTCCATCCGCGAGGATTTCGGCACGGCGCGAGCCGATTACGAGTTTAGGGCTCTCGACACGTTGTCGGCCAGTTACACTTTGGACGACGGCAACAGCCTGATCCCTCTGGCGGACCCGTTGTTCGGCTCGGACCTCAGACTTCGCAGCCAGGTGGCGAGCCTTCAGGAAACGCACATCCTTTCCCCGCACGCCTTGAACACCTTCAGCGCCGGCTTTTCGCGCGCGGCATTCGCCTACAACTCGGCTCCGCTGGCCAGCTTTCCACCCAGCTTGTCGTTTGTAAGTGGAGCCTCGCCGGGCGGGGTCGTGGTCGGAGGCGGGGTGACCACGACTGGCACCGGCACCATTACTTCGGCAGGCCCGAACAACGCCGCCGACGTCTGGAACCGCCGGAACCTGTTCACAGATTCGGATAGCGTCCAGGTCAGCAAAGGCATCCATCAGCTCAGCGCAGGAGTCTGGCTTCAACGCCTCAGGGACAACGAAGACACCGCATCGCGCCAGTTGGGCCAGGCAACTTTCGCCAGCTTGACCAGCTTCCTGCAAGGAAACGTAAGCAGCTTTCAGGTGGTGCCCGACCACACGGAACTGGGCTGGCGTAGCCTCTTTGCTGCGTGGTATATCCAGGACGCCATCAAGATCCGCTCTAACCTTACCTTGGAACTCGGCTTGAGGCATGAGCTGACCACGGGCTGGAACGAGGTGTCGGGAAGAGCGGCTAACTACCTCACCGATGCCCAGGGAGTCCTGGAGACAGCCCCGCGTGTCGCCAGCTCAGCGTTCACCGGGAACAACGCTCTCCGGCTATTCAGTCCCAGGGTCGGCCTGGCATGGGATGTTTTCGGCGACGGAAAAACCGCCATCCGTGCCGGCTTCGGGACCTACTACTCGCTCATCGACGCTCTCAGTTTCCTGCTGAACTCGATCCCACCTTACAATGGCACCCTGACGTTTTCAGGGCCGTTGTCGAAGATCGTGCCGATCGCACCATCCCTGGCGCCTCCGGCTTCCTGTGGTCCGGGCGTTGCCCAACCCTGCACCACCTACGCGCCCGAGGGCGTTCAGGCCAATGCGAAAACTCCGACCGTCCAGGAGTGGAGCTTTGAAGTCGAGCGGCAGCTTGACCGGGACATGGGGCTTCGAGTCGCCTATATCGGATCGTTCGGATATCATGGTCTGCTCAGTCTCGATCCCAATACCATTCCGGCGCAGATTTGTTCCAACTCCACCGGGTGTCAGGCCGGCGGCGTCTCACCCGGCGGCACACCGGCGACGGCCGCCAATCAGAGCCACGCGCAGCAAGGCGCGCTATATATCCCCGTGGGCACGCGGCCGAATCCGTATCTCGGCGCCGGCTTCTTCTGGTTCACCCAGGGCAATAGCAGCTACAACGCGCTCGAGGTCGACCTGACCAGGCGCCTTGGCCATGGCCTGCAATTCCGAGCCAACTACACCTGGTCGAAGAACCTGGACATGAACTCGGCGCTCACCGGGGCTCAAGCCAACAACCAGGCACAAATGATCATGGACGCGACCGATCCGCGCCGCGATTGGGGCCCGTCCGCGTTGAGCCCGGCGCAGCAAGCCAGCATCTCGGCTCGTTACGAACTGCCGTTCGGCCGGAACAAACGACTCGCCGGCGGCTGGCAGCTCAATGCACTGACAACCCTGCTGAGCGGCTTCCCTTTCACGCCTCTGATCGGAACGAACCGTTCCGGCGACGGAGATACGCGAAACCCGGACCGTCCGTCGTTGAATCCCGGCTTCTCGGGCCCGGTCGTGCTTCAGCAACCAGTGCAGTGGTTTAATCCGAACGCATTTATTCTGCCGGCGGCAGGCACTTACGGGAATTTGGGGAGAGGTACCCTGACAGGACCGGGCCTGGCCAACATCGATCTGTCCGTCTTCAAAGCTTTTCCCATCACCGAACGCGCCAGCCTGCAGTTTCGCGCTGAGTTTTTCAACCTGCTCAACCGCACGAACCTGGGCACGCCCAACGCAACCGTGTTTTCGAGCGGCGCCATCAACCCGTCGGCGGGCGTAATTACTACTTTGGCAACCAACCCGCGGCAGATCCAATTCGGATTGAAATTGCTCTTCTGATAGGTTGCTTTGACTCCAACCTGCTGAAACAACAGCGCGGTTGCGTGAGTGGCTCGACGAGCCCTCGCCCTGGAGCGGAGTCCCGGACCGCCGGTAGCGCATAAGGGACGCTCACCTGCTCCACCGCGGCCCTTTCGGGCATCATATTAGGATGGC
>CAZBQQ010000096.1:0-11039 GCA_964493965.1 uncultured Solibacteraceae bacterium | reverse complement strand
TAAGGGACGCTCACCTGCTCCACCGCGGCCCTTTCGGGCATCATATTAGGATGGCAGGGGCCAATTGGGTCCGGATCGACCTGCTGGGCGGGTTCCGGGTGATGCTCGACGGGCAGCCGGTTGCGGGTGTCCTCACCAGCCGTCTGCAATCGCTCATCGGCTATCTGGTGCTCCATCCCGAGGCGGTTTCACGCCAGCAGCTCGCGTTTCTCTTCTGGGCCGATTCCGAGGAATCGCAGGCGCGGACCAACCTGCGTCAGTTGCTGCATCATCTCCGCTCGATGCTGCCGGCGGTCGCTCAGTACCTGAAGTCCGACCATCAGACCCTCTGCTGGCAGCCGGGCCCCGAGTGCACCGTCGACGCGGTGGCGTTCGAGGAGGCAGCCGCGGAGGGAGATCTGGAGAACGCGGCGCGGCTGTACCGCGGCGACCTGCTGCCCGCGCTCTACGACGAATGGCTGGAATCCGAGCGCGCACGTCTGAAACAAGTCTATGAGGGCGTGTTGGAGCGGCTTGTTGTGGACGCCGAGAAGCGCCGCGATTTTGCCGGCGCGATCCGCTTCGCCGAAATCCGGCTGGTGCGCGACACGCTGCGCGAGGCCAGCTATCAGACCCTCATGCGGCTCTATGCCCTGAA
This sequence comes from uncultured Solibacteraceae bacterium, assembly GCA_964493965.1. Lineage (GTDB taxonomy): Bacteria > Acidobacteriota > Terriglobia > Bryobacterales > Bryobacteraceae > DASWZN01. The sequence goes on along the minus strand of CAZBQQ010000096.1, from coordinate 10,402 downwards.
CGGCGACCGGGCCGGGGCGTTGCGCATCTACCAGCGGTGCGCCGACGTCCTGCGGCGGGAGCTGGATGTCGAGCCGGGTCCGGAGACCCGGCGGGTGCGCGACAGCATCATGCAGGTTCAAGCCGCCCCGCGTGAGCCGGAGCGGCCAGCCCCAGCCGTCACCCGGACCACGCAGGAGATCCCGCTGGTGGGCCGCAAGGCTGAGTGGGCAAAACTGCGCGGAGCCTGGCAGCGGGCGGCGTCCGGCCATCCGTCGCTGCTTCTGCTGACCGGAGAGGCCGGGGTTGGCAAGACACGGCTGTTGGAAGAGCTGCTCGAACGGGCCGCAATCGACGACGGCGCCTGCGCCGCCCGCTCCTCCTGCTATGCGGGGGACCGTCCGTTGGCATACACCGCCGCCGCCGATTGGCTCCGCAGCCCCGCGATCCGGCCCCGTGTGCAGGAATTGCCCGCCCTTCAGCGATCGCAACTGGCACGCGTGCTGCCTGAGATCCTGCTGGATCAACCGGAGGTCGGGCCTCCGCCGCCGTTTACCGAAGCCTGGCAGAAGCGCCACTTCTTCGAAGCCCTGGCGCGCGCGGTTCTCAAGCCGGAAGCGCCCGTGCTGCTTTCTATCGACGACGTGCAGTGGTGCGACCCCGAAACCATCGAGTGGTTGAACTACCTGCTCCGGTTCGACGCTTCGGCGCGGCTGATGATTGTGGCTACGGCGCGCACCGACGCCGCCCGCGGCGGATGGCCCGCGCTCAAGCCGCACGTCGAGATCGCCCTGGGTCCGCTTGATCGAGAAGATACCCTGCGGCTGGCCGCCGAGACCGCCGGACGGGCCGTGGACGCCTCCGCCGCCGAGTCGCTCTACGAGCAGACGCGCGGAAACCCGCTTTTCGTCGTCGAGACGGTGCGGGCGGGATGGTCCGCCGGCGATGGCATTCCGGAGAAGGTTCACGCGGTGATCACAGGCCGGTTGAAACAGCTCGGCCAGAGCGCGCAGGAACTGGCGGCGATTGCGGCCGTGATTGGCAGGCCATTCACGGTGGAACTCGCCGCCGCGGTGGCCGGACTGCCGGAAGACTCGCTGGTGCCGGCCACCGACGAGTTGTGGAACCACCGCGTTCTGCTACCGGTGGAGCCAGGCGGCTACGATTTCTCCCACGGCCTGCTGCGGGACGTGGCCTACAACTCCATAGGGCCTGCGCGCCGCCGGCAGTTGCACCGGCGGGTGGCGGAATCGATGGAGACCACGGAGCCATCCGAGGCGGATGCGGTGTGCAGCCAGTTGGCCAGCCATTGCGAACTCGCGGGGCTGCCGCATCGCGCCATCCACTGGTATCAGCGCGCCGCGAACGTGGCGCAGCGCCGCTTCGCCAATGCGGAGGCCATGGAGTACCTCTCGAAGGCGTTGCGCCTGCTGGAGTCGCTGCCCATATCGGCCGATCGCGACCGCCTCGAGCTGGACCTGCTTCTGACGCTCGGGCTTTCGCTGAGCGTTACCGAGGGATACGCTTCCGAGGAAGCCGGCAAGGTGTATGGCCGGGCCCGCACGCTCAGCGAGACCACGGGCGGCGGCAGCCGCTCCTTACGCGTGCTGGCGGGATTCTGGATGTTTCACATGGTGCGAGCCGAGTTGGCCGCGACTCGCCAGATTTCGGAGCGCTACCTCGCACTCGCCCGTCAGGAGGGCGATCCCATCCTCCTGGCCGCCGGCCACCTCTGCCTCGGCTCCAACGCCTTCCACCTGGGTGCGATCGGTCAGGCTCGCGAACACCTGGAATCCGCCAGCCGGCACCATGGAGATCCCGAGAGGCTGCGGCGATTTCTCGATTTCGGACCCCAGCTGGACGTCTTCTGCAGCTCGTACCTGTCGCACCTGCTCTGGCTGACGGGCGACGTGGAGGGCGCGTTGGAGCAATCCCGCGAGACCGTGGCGCGGGCCGAGTCGATTTCGCATCCTTTCAGCCTGGCGCTGGCGCTTGCGTACTCCGCCATGCTCCACTATTTCCGGGACGTGCCCGAACCGGCTCAGGAACGAGCCGAGGCAGCCGGCGCGGTGTGCCGCCGTTACGGTTTTCGCTACTACCTCGCCTGGACGCCGATTTTGGCGGGTTGGGCGCGTGTGCGGCTGGGCGACGGCCAGGCCGGGCTCGCCGAAATGCTGCGGGGCTTCAGTGAACTGCGGGCCACCGGGGCCGCTTTACGCGCACCGCTCTACCTGGGCCTGATCGCCCAAGCCTCCGGCGTGCTTGGGGACGTCGAATCCGGACTCCGATATCTCGAGCAGGCCATGAGCCTGGGTGAAACCAGCGGTGAAAAGTGGACTCAGCCCGAGCTGCAGCGGATTCAGGGCGATCTTCTTCGCCAGCAGGGCCAACGGACGCAGGCGGCCGTCTGCTACCGGAACGCGATCGAACTGGCCAGGCAGATGGGGGCGCGTTCGTGGGAACTCCGGGCCGAAACCAGCCTCGCCGACCTGTCAGCTGTAAAAGTTCGCCGCCAAAAAGGCTAAATTCTCGCTTTCCCCTCGCTCCAAACGGTTCAAGAACGCTTTCAGAACGCCGCATCGCTTATCCTGCTTTCACCAGGAGGGGAAAGCAATGCTGAACCGAGACAAGATTCCACCATTCAAAGCCGCGCTACGCGGGCAGTTGATAGAGCCCACCGACGCGGAATACGATAACGCGCGAAAAGTCCACAATGGCATGATCGACCGCAAGCCGCGGCTCATTGCCCGGTGCTCCGACGCGACGGACGTCATGGCCGCGGTGCGGTTTGGGCGGGAGAACGAGATGCTGGTCTCCGTCCGCGGCGGCGGCCACAACGCGGCCGGGCTGGGCGTTTGCGATGACGGACTGGTGATCGATCTCTCCTTGATCCGCTACACCCATGTGGATCCAAAGACCGCCAGGGTGCGTGTGGGCGGCGGATCCACCTGGGCCGACGTGGATCATGCCACCCACGGATTCGGTCTGGCGGTGCCGTCCGGGATCATCTCTTCAACCGGCGTCGGCGGATTGACCCTGGGCGGCGGCCTCGGACATCTCACCCGCCGCTACGGCCTGACCATCGACAACCTGTTGAGCGCCGACATGGTGCTGGCCGACGGCAGCTTCGTCACCGCCAGTAAAGACCAGAACGAAGACCTGTTCTGGGCCATCCGGGGAGGCGGCGGCAATTTCGGAGTCGTGACCTCATTCGAGTTCCAGGCGCATCCGGTGCACACCAACTATGCCGGGCCAATGCTGTGGGAACTGGAAGACGCGCCCAAGATGATGCAGTGGTATCGCACATTCCTGAAGCAGGCACCGGACGAGATGAGCGGCTTCTTCGCGTTTCTCGTGGTGCCGCCAGGGCCGCCGTTTCCAGAGCATCTGCACTTTCGCAAGATGTGCGCCATTATATGGTGCTACACCGGCGGTCTGGACAAGGCGGAAGCCGCGTTCCAGCCGATCCGCAGCATGTTCCCTCCGGCGCTCGATCTCTGCGGCCCTATCCCGCACCCCATGCTGCAAAGCATGTTCGATCCCATCTACCCGCCCGGCCTGCAGTGGTATTGGAAGGCCGACTTCGTGAACGAGATCAGCGACGCCGCCATCGATCTTCACCTGCAGCACGCACGCGAATTGCCCAACATGTTCTCGACCATGCACCTGTATCCGATCGACGGCGCCGGTGCGCGACCCGGCAACGGCGATACCGCGTGGGGCTATCGCGGATCGACCTGGGCGCAGGTGATCGTGGGCGTGGATCCCGACCCTGCCAACCGGGACATCATCGTCAACTGGGCGCGAAGTTACTGGGACGACCTGCATCCCTACTCCGCCGGCGGCGCCTACGTGAACTTCATGATGGACGAGGGCGAGGACCGCGTGAAGGCGACCTACCGCGACAATTACAGCCGCCTGGCGGACATCAAGGCGCGGTACGATCCGACGAATTTCTTCCGCGTCAACCAGAACATCCGGCCGAGCCAGGCAACCCGGGAGCGAGCGGCCGGCTAGAGGCCTGTTTCCGAAGTTCGTTCACCGCCCGTTCGTTACCGAGCTGCGACCGCAAGGGAGCGGTCTTGGTCGCGGTCCCGTGCCCGGCGGTATGCGCGCAGGATGCCATCCTGCGCCACAAGCAACTGCGCTAAATACTCCATCCCCCATCGATGATGTGGGCTTGACCAGTCGTGAACGACGACTCGTCCGATGCCAGATAGACCGCAAGCTCCGCGATCTCATCGGGCGTGCCCAACCGCCCCATCGGCTGGCGTTGTATAAACGCTTCGCGCGCCTTCACGACGTCGCCCTGCGCGATCATTCGCTCGGCCAGAGAGGGAGTATCCGTCGTCCCCGGGCAGATCGCGTTGCAGCGGATTCCTTTGCCCACATAGTCCGCGGCGATCGCTTTGGTCAACCCGATCACGGCGGCCTTGGTTGTCGCGTACGCGAATCGGTTTGGCGCTCCCTTGAGGCTCGACACAATCGAGGACATGTTGATGATGCTGCCCCTCCCTCTCGCCACCATTCCAGGCAAGAACGCCCGGCAGGTGCGATACATCGACGTGACGTTGATGTCGAGCGAAAGCGCCCAGTCCTCCGGGGTGCAGGCCATGATATCGCCTTGATGCACATACCCGGCACAGTTGAACAGGATGTCCAGGGCTCCCACTTCTTCCGCCAGAGCCTGGACCGCGGCCGTATCGAGAACGTCCAGCAGCCGCGGCGTAACCCCGGGATGCCCGGCCGCGAGTGAATCGATTGCAGCTCCGTTGATATCGGTTGCCCACACCCGCGCCCCTTCGGCCGCGAACCGAAGCGCCGTCGCCCGCCCGATGCCCTGCCCGGCCGCCGTGATCAGGGCGCATTTCCCCGCCAGTCGTTCTGTCATTCCTAGACCCACCCCGCGTCAATCACGTAGCTCTGATTGGTGATCGCCGAACTGTCGTCCGACGCCAGGAACAAGATCAGGCGCGCCACCTCCTCCGGGAGGATCATTCTCTTCAACGCCTGATTGGCCAGCACCTCGGCCTTGTATGCTTCGGTGAGCCACAGCCTCTGCTGCCGCTCGGTGAGGATCGCCCCCGGCATGATGCAATTGACCCGGATATTGTCAGCGCCGAGTTCGTGCGAAAGACTGCGGGTGAGCCCGACGATCGCGGCCTTCGAAGTGACGTAGACAACCTGCCTGGTCGAAGGGATCACCCATCCGATCGAACTCATGTTGATGATCGAGCCGCGCTGCGCCTTCTGCATCGAGGGAATGACGGCTTGGGCCATGAAGAACTGGTGTCTCAGGTTCACCGCGATGGATTGATCCCAATACGCGGGCGTGACTTCGGCAATCGTATGGCGGGTGTCGTTGGCGGCGTTGTTTACCAGTGCATCCACCGTGCCGAAGCGCTGCACGATGGCTTCGACCGTCTGTTGTACGGCGGCGATATCGGTCAGGTCGCAGTGGCAATAGAGCGGCGCGGTCGCGCCTGCCGAGGTCAGCCTCTCGACGAGTGCCCCGGCCGCGTCGTCCTGGATATCCAGAAAGGCTACCTGCGCATTCTGCCCGGCGAAGGCTTCCACAATCGCTTCGCCGATGCCGCTTGCGCCACCGGTGACGACGATGACGCGGCCACTAAGACTCGGGTAGGTAGCGAAGGCTCCGGTTTTGTCCATGGCGTGGTTTTCCTTGTTCTAATGTAGAAGAAATGAAGCTACTACGATATGGCAATCCGGGCGCCGAAAAGCCGGGCCTGCTCGATCCCGAAGGGAGAATCCGCGACCTCTCCGGCGTCGTGGCCGATATCGCAGGTTCGTCCCTGCTCCCCGAATCCCTTGCCAAGTTGCGTCAGATCAACCTCGCCACGCTGCCGCTGGTCTCCGGCTCGCCCCGGCTCGGCGCCTGCGTGGGTTCCGTGGGCAAGTTCGTCTGCATCGGTCTCAATTACTCCGACCACGCCGCCGAGTCGGGCATGGCCGTTCCAGCCGAGCCCGTCGTGTTCATGAAGGCTACTTCCGCGATCTGCGGCCCGAACGACGACGTCGTGATCCCGCGGAATGCCGAGAAGACCGATTGGGAAGTCGAGTTGGGCGTCGTCATCGGGAAAGAAGCGAAGTACGTCAGCGAAGAAGATGCCCTCTCGCACGTGGCGGGATATTGCGTCGTCAACGACCTCTCCGAGCGCGCCTTTCAACTCGAAGGAACCGGGCAGTGGGTCAAAGGAAAGAGCGCGGATACGTTCGGACCCATCGGCCCCTGGCTGGTTACCGCGGACGAAGTACCCGATCCACAGAACCTGCACCTCTGGCTGGAGGTCGATGGGCACCGGTATCAGAACGGGTCCACCAGCACCATGGTCTTTGGCGTCGCCCACCTGGTTAGCTACCTGAGCCGCTTCATGAGCCTCCAGTCCGGCGACATCATCTCCACCGGAACGCCGCCGGGAGTGGGACTTGGAAAGAAGCCCCCGGTCTATCTGCGTGAGGGCAACGTCATGACCCTGGGCGTGGAAGGGCTGGGCGAACAGCGTCAAAGAGTCGTTCCTTTTGTAGCATCCTAGCCGAAGCAGGCGCGTCAGCACCGAACCGCGACCGTGAGGGAGTCCCTATGGCCCTGCGGGCCACCGATGGCGATGAAGACGCGGCCGGCGCAGCCGGGCGACGTTAGCCTGTTGACCCCGTACCTTCAGTTACCGAGCCGCGACCGCAAGGGAGCGGACCCCGCTCGTTCGTTACCGAGCCGCGTCTTCAACGGAGCGGACTCTATCCCGCCTCCCTGCTGCGAAACGCCGCGCATTCTCAGCAACATGCGGGTCGCCGCCTACTGACGAGACTTTTCCTCCCTCACTCGCACTACGATCTCAGCGCGTTCGTCTGACGCGCCACTACGATGACTACCCTCAGGTTCGGAAGCTTCATCACCCTCACGGCGCTTGCCTGCGCATCTGCCGCTCCAGCCCTGGCGCAGCAGTACGCGGCCTCACCCTACGCGGGCGGCGCGTGGCTCCACCTGCCGGCCTCGGCAGCGTCCGTCCCAGCCGGCTACCCGCGCGCCGTCGCGCCGGATGGCCACGGAGGCGTGTACTTCACCAGTACCGGCCTGAACGGTGTGTTCAAAGTGGACGCCGCGGGCACCTTGAGCGTCATGGCAGGCAACGGGATGCCAACAAGCTGGCCTCAGAACAGCATAGCCACCGGAGCCACCATGGGATCTCCCCAGGGCCTGGCCGTGGACGCCGCCGGCAACCTCTACCTCGCCGACACCGACGCCAACCTGATTCGCAAGCTCGACGCCCACGGGGCCGTGACCACCGTCGCGGGCGGCGGCACCCTCAGCCCGGGAGACGGTCAGCTGGCGACCCAGGCCCAGCTGTCCTCCCCTCAGGACGTGGCCCTGGACGCCGCCGGCAACCTCTACATCGCGGACACGCTCTCGAGCGGCCGCATCCGCAAGGTGGACGCGCACGGCATCATCACCACCATCGCAGGCACCGGCGCTCTGGTGGGAAGTGCCGTCAACGGCAAGCCGGCCGCGCAAGCGCACTTCTCCCGCCCCACCGGCCTGTCGATAGATGGAGCGGGCAACCTCTATGTCGCCGATGCCGCCCTCAACTACGTCTATCGCATCGATTCGAAGGGCATCATCACCGTCGCGGCGGGCAACGGCACCGTCACTTTCGCCGCCGATGGAACGCCGGCCGCGAGCGCCGGAATTTGCCCGCAGGGCAGTCTGGGGACCGACGCAGCGGGGAACCTGTACATCCCCGACACGCTCACCAACAGCATTCGCAAGGTGGACGCGCAGGGCATCCTCACCACCGTTGCCGGCAGCCCCGGCTCCTTCGGCTTCGGCGGGGACGGCGGCCTGGCCACCAGTGCCATCCTGTCCTCGCCCCAGGACGCCGCGCCGGACGCGGGCGGCGTGCTCTGGATCGCCGACAGTTCCAACTTCCGCGTCCGAAAAGTGGACGGAGCCGGAGTCATCACTACCGTTGCCGGCGTCTCCGGATGGAGCTACGCCGGCGATGGCGGACCGGCTACCGAAGCTATTTTGAGCGCGGCCTCCGGAGTCGCGCTGGACTCCACCGGCAATCTCTTCATCGCCGACACCAGCAACACGCGCATCCGCAAGGTGTCCCCGGCCGGAATCATAACCACCGTGGCGGGCAACGGAATCATCGGGAATTCCGGCAACGGCGGCCCGGCCACGAGCGCCTCTTTGTTTGCGCCGTCGAGCGTAGCCGTGGACTCCACCGGCAACGTCTACTTCGGCGATCTCGGCCAGGTGCGCAAGATCGACGCCAGCGGCGCCATCGGCCCCGAACTGACCACGGTGGCCGGCCGGACCTCCGCTGTTGCCACCGATGCGGCCGGCAACCTCTACGTGGCCGACGGCAATCTCGTCCGCAAGATCGACGCGTATGGAACCGCCACCGTCGTGGCCGGCACCGCGGCCCAGTTGTCCAATCCAACCGGGATCGCGCTCGATTCCAACGGCAATCTCTACATAGCGGACCAGGGCAACGCGCGCATCCGCATGGTCGATCCCGCCGGGACCATCACCACCGTCGCCGGCAACGGCACATACGGCTACACCGGCGACGGCGGCCTCGCCACCAGCGCCCAATTGTGGGACCCGGCCGGAGTCGCGGTCGATTTCAACGGGGATCTCGTAATTGCCGACGGCAGCACCGTCCGCCTCGTCGACCAGACCGGAGTCATCTCCACCATCGCATCCGGTCTGAATGGCGCCGTGGGAATCGCGTCGTTCGGCGTCCGCCTGTATGTTGCCGAGTCGAACAACGACGACGTGCGCGTCCTGGTGCCCCCGATTCCGGATTTGGTAGTGGCTGTGGCGCACGTGGGCCGCTTCGCACCCGGACAGAAAGGCGCCGTCTACGCCATCACCGTCGGCAACGCCGGAGGGAGTCTCACCAGCGGCGCCGTGACCCTCAGCGATACGCTGCCTGGCGCGTTGACCGCCACGGCGATGAGCGGCGCGGGTTGGACCTGCACCCTGGCCACGCTCACCTGCACCAGAGCCGACCCGCTTTCGGTCAATGCGAATTACCCGGCCATCACGCTTACCGTGGATGTTGCCGCCGGCGCCCCGGCGAGCGTCACCGAAATCGCTACGGTCTCCGGTGGCGGCGAGACCTATACCGCTAACGACACCGCTCTCGATCCCACTTCGATCGGCCTTCCCTCGGACCTGACCGTCGCCGCGACGCACTCGGGCAATTTCACCCAGGGGCAAACCGGCGCCATCTACAGCCTCGCGGTGGGCAACTCCGGGACCGGCCCCACCAGCGCTCCAGTCACCCTGATCGATACGCTGCCCGCCAAGTTGACTGCCACCGCCATGGCCGGCGCCGGCTGGACCTGCACCCTGGCCACGCTCACCTGCACGCGAACCGACGCGCTCGCGGCCGGCACGCATTACCCGGCCATTACGCTCACCGTAAACGTAGCGGCCGACGCCCCGGCCAGCGTTACCAACACCGCCCTGGTCTACGGTGGCGAAGAAACCAACACCGCCAACGACACCGCTCTCGATCCAACCACCATCGGCTTGCCCGCGGACCTGGCCGTCGCCGCCACGCACTCAGGCAAGTTCACCCAGGGACAGACCGGCGCCCTCTACACCATTACCGTGGGCAACGCCGGAGGGGCCGCCACCAACGGCGCTGTCAAGCTGGTCGATACGCTGCCGCCCAAGCTGACCGCCACGGGGATGGCCGGCGCCGGTTGGACCTGCACCCAAGCCACGCTCACTTGCGCCAGAGCCGACGCGCTGGCGGCCGGAGCGAACTACCCGGCCATCATTCTGACAGTGAGCGTTGCCGCCGACGCCCCAGCCAGCGTTACCAATACCGCCACGGTCTCGGGCGGCGGAGAGAGCAATAGCGCCAACGACACCGCTCTCGATCCCACCACGGTCGCTCTGCCCGCCGACCTGACCGTCGCCGCCACGCACGTGGGCAACTTCATCCAGGGTCAAACCGGCGCCGTCTACACCATCGCCGTGGGCAATGCAGGAGGAGCCGCCACCAACGCCACCGTCACCGTGATCGACACGCTGCCTGACAAGCTCTCCGCAACCGCGATCAGCGGCGCCGGCTGGACCTGCGCCCTGGCCACGCTCACCTGCGCCAGAACCGACGTGCTGGCGCCCGGCGCAAATTACCCGCTGATCACGCTCGCGGCGAATGTTGCCGCCGACGCCCCGGCCAGCGTCACCAACATCGCCATCGTCTCCGGCGGCGGAGAGGTTAACACCGCCAACGACAAGGCTTCGGACCCGACTTCCGTCACAGGGCACGCGGACCTGACGGTGGCCGGGATGCACGCTGGCAGTTTCGCCGAGAGCCAGACCGGCGCCGTCTACGCGATCACCGTGAGCAACGCCGGACCGGGACCCACCACCGGTG
>CAZBQQ010000095.1:13735-21215 GCA_964493965.1 uncultured Solibacteraceae bacterium | reverse complement strand
GGGCTGAAGCCCCGCGCGGGCTGAAGCCCGCCCTCCCACTTCGCTCTGAAGCGCCTTGCGTAGCGGCACGTTCGGAATGTGTATGTTATGATGGCGCGCGAGTGTTGCGGATCGCCCTCCTGACTATCGTGCTGGCGGCCTCGGGTGTCGCCCAGCCGCTCGCCGACTCGGCTCGGGCGCTTGCGCGGAGGATCGCCGCCGCGATCGCTCCCGGCGAGGCAGTGCAACTCACGGTTCGCAACGTGTCGTCGCTTGCGGCGGCGGACTTCGCGCCCGCGCGGCAGGCGATCGAAAACGAACTGCACGCACGCGGCGAAGGCGCCACGGTCAACGTGACGCTTTCCGAGAACAGCCTGGGGACCCTGTGGGTGGTGGAGATCGTGCGCGCGGGCAAGCGCGAGAGCGTCCTCATCGAACGCGCCCCGGCGGCGGACGCGCGGGCCGCGGACGCGTCGCCGCTGGTAGTGGAGAAGAAGCCGCTGTGGGAGCAGGAGGCGCCCATCCTCGACATCGCGGCGAGCGACGGCGGCATGACGATTCTCGACGCATCGGGCATTTCGGTCTACCGCCAGGACCAGGGCCGCTGGAATCGCGTGAAGCAGACGCCGGTTGAGTTTCCCAAGCCCGCGCCGCGCGACTTGCGAGGGCGGCTGGTGGTGCGCAACGGGGAGTTGGCTGAGGCCGGACTCGAATGGCCGCTCGAAATCGGCGGCGCGCGGATGGCGGCGTCGCGGAACTACTTCACTGCGCCCAACCTGCCGCCGTTCTTTTCCGCGGCTCGCGCCGGGGAGGGCTGGGTGCTCGCCGGAGTCGACGGCCGCACGCAGCTTTTCAACGCGGCGCTTGAACCACTGGCGTCCTTCGCGGGATGGGGCAGCGACGTGGCGCGCGTCGAGCCGAAGTGCGTCACCGGTCCGCTGGTGCTGGCGACCAAGGCGGGGGAGGCGGACGATCCGGACGAAGTGCAAGCCTTCGAGATCGTCGAGCGCAAGGCGGTAGCGGTGGGCGCGCCGGTGGAGTTTCTGGGGCCGGTCACGGCGATGCACGAATGGGCGGACGGCACGGGCTCCGCGCTGGTGATCTCGCGCAACTTGAAAACGGGAAGGTATGCGGCGTTCATTCTTACGGTTTCTTGCAGCCGCTAGCCTGGCGGCGCTCGCGGGGCGCGTCGCGGCGGTGGAGCGGCCGCGCTACGGCGGGACGCTGCGCGTCGAGATGCAGGCGGCGGCGCGAACGCTCGATCCCGCCGATGCGCCGGAGCGGCTGGCCGCGCTGGTATTCGAACGTCTGGTGCGGCTGGACGAGCGCGGCAGGCCGCAACCGGCGCTGGCGGTCTCCTGGACGAGCAGCCCCGGCGGGCGGCGATGGCAGTTCCACCTCCGGCCGGGCGTGAAATTCCACGACGGCTCGGCGCTGACTCCCGCGGCGGTGCTCGCGGCGCTGCCCGCGTCGGCCAACGGATGGGCGGCCGGGCCAATCGCCGACGGCATCGCGATTCGCTCCGAGCATCCGCTGCCCGGGCTTCTCTCCGAATTGGCCGCGGCGCGCAACGCCATCGTGCTGCGGGCGCCCGGCGGCGCGCTCTCGGGCACAGGCCCTTTCCGCGTCACGCAGTGGGAGCCCGAACGGCGCGCGGTTCTCTCCGCCAACGAGGATTACTGGGACGGCCGCCCGTTCCTCGACGCGATCGCCGTGCAGATGGGCCGCACGCCGCAGCAGCAGATCGTGGATCTCGAACTGGGACGGGCGGACCTTGTGGACCTGTCGCCCGGCGATGTGCGGCGTGCGTCGCAGGGCGGCATGAAGGTATGGTCGTCGGCGCCGGTGACTCTGCTCGCACTGGTGTTCGACCCCGGAGCCGACGCGCGCTTGCGCGAGGCGCTGGCGCTCTCGATCGACCGCGCCGCCATCCAGAGCGTGCTTTTGCAGAAGCAGGGCGAGCCAGCGGGCGGCCTGCTGCCCGGATGGCTGAGCGGATACGCGTTCCTGTTTCGCACGGCGCGGGTCCGCCAACAGGTCGCTTCCGCCTCCGAGCTCACGTTGGGATTCAACGGCGGCGATGCGCTTGCGCGCAGCATTGCGGATCGCATCGCGGTGAACGCGCGCGAAGCCGGTATACGGCTGCTCGTTTCGCCGCAGGCAGCGAAGCCGGATGTGCGGCTGGTGCGGGCGCGGATCCGCTCCGTCGAACCCGGCGCGGCGCTGGCGGGCCTCGCCTCGTCGCTCGGTTTGGGGGAACTGCCGGCGCTCCCGGATGCGGAAGCCTGCTACGCGGCCGAGCGCGCGCTGGTCGATGACTTCCGCGTCATCCCCCTGGTTCACCTGCCGGAACTCTACGCTTCGCGGACGGCGGTGAGAACCTGGCAGACTCCGGGCCTGCTGAAGACCGGCGGGTGGCGGCTGGAAGACGTCTGGCTCGCCGCGGAGCACCCATGAGTTTCCGCACGCGGCTGTTGATCTCGTTCTCGGTGGCGGTCATCCTGACGGCCGGCCTGGTGGTGTGGATCGTTTCGTCGGCGACGCGGCGCGCCTTCGAGGAACGCGACAACCAACGCACGGCGGCGCTGGTGGCGCTGTTCCGGCGCGAGGTTGCGCGGCGCGGCGATGAGGTGGTTCAGCGCGTCGAGAGCCTGGCGGCGGCCGAAGGAACGTTGCGCATGGCGATCGACCTGAGCCGGCCCGATGCCGACGCCGCGCCTTACGTGAACGAAGCCACCGCGCTGGCCTCGGCGCACGGACTCGATCTGCTGGAGCTGATCTCGTCGGACGGAACGATCGTCTCCTCGGCTCAGTGGCCGGCGCGTTTCGGCTACCAGGCGGACTGGGTGGTCGGCGCGGGCGATTGGAACTCGCGGGGCGCGTTCTTCGAAGCGGTGGAATTGCCCGACGATACGGCGCTCGCGCTGGTCACAGTGCGCGTGGTCAACGCGGGGGACAGGAACCTCTACGTGGTGGGCGGCTACCGCCTCGACCGCCAGTTCCTGGCCTCGCTGCCGCTGCCGGCCGGGATGCGCGCGCTGCTCTATCGCAACTTTCCGCCGGCACAGGCCCTCACCGATGCGAACGGGCCGGTGGCCAACGCCGCCGCGCTGCAGCCCCTCATCGACCGCGTGCGCGCGCACCTCAGCGATGCGGTCCAGACCGTGGACTGGCCCGACGGTCCCGAAACCTTGCAGGCGATGCCGCTCATGGGGCGCGAGAACAACCTGCTCGGCGTGCTGCTGGTGGGGAGCTCGCGGCGAGACCTGGCGGCGCTGGTCCGCGGCATCCGGCGCACCGGCGGACTGGCCGCGGGAATCGGCATTCTGTTGGGGGCGGCGCTCAGTTTCTGGGCGGCGCGGAGGATCACGCGGCCGGTGGAGAGGCTGGCGGCGGGCGCGCGCGAGGTGGCGTCCGGCAACTGGAACGCGCGCGTCGAGATGGCGTCGCGGGACGAGATCGGCGAGTTGGCGCGGGCCTTCAATTCCATGACGCTGCAGCTTGTGGAGCAGCGAGACCGGCTGGTGCAGACCGAGCGCGTCGCCGCCTGGCGCGAGCTCGCGCGCCGCCTGGCCCACGAGTTGAAGAACCCGCTGTTCCCGCTGCAGATCACCATCGAGAACCTGCAACGCGCGAAGGAGCAGGCGCCCGAGCAGTTCGACGAGGTGTTCCGCGAAAGTTCCGAGACGCTGCTGGCCGAGCTGGCGAACCTCAAGAAGATCATCGGCCGCTTCAGCGACTTCGCGAAGATGCCGCCGCCGCAACTCGAGCGCGTGGACGTGAACGAATTGGTGCGGCAAACCATGCGCCTCTTCGAAGCGCAGTTCAAAGCCGGGGGGCGCGCGCCGATCGAGGTCCGGATCGAGTGCGCCCAGGACGCGGGCTCGGTCGAGGCCGATCCCGAGCAGTTGGGCCGCGCGCTTCAGAACCTGGCGCTCAACGCCATCGACGCCATGCCCGAGGGCGGAACGCTGCGGATCCGCACGGCGCGCCGCGACGGCACGGTAGAGTTGGAGATTTCCGACACCGGCCAGGGGCTGAGCAAAGAGGAATGCGAGCGCCTGTTCACGCCCTACTACACCACCAAGCAGCACGGCACCGGCCTGGGCCTGGCCATCGTGCAATCCGTGGTGGCCGATCACAAGGGGAAGATTTCGGTTGAGAGCGAGCCGGGCCGGGGCACGACGTTCCGCATCGAGTTGCCGGAGAAGCCATGAGCCATCTGTTGATCGTGGATGACGATGTGAACACGCTGGCGTCGCTGGCGCGGGCTTTCCGCCTGGCGGGGCACGAGGCCACCGTCTGCGACAACGCCGCGCGCGCGCTGGAACTGGCGGGGGCGGGGCACTTCGACCTGATCTTCTCCGACGTGGTGATGCCCGTCAAGGACGGCCTCTCGCTGCTCGAGGATCTGCGCGCGGCCGGCATCGCGACGCCGGTGGTGATGATGTCCGGACAGGCACACATCGCCATGGCGGTGCGGGCGACGAAACTCGGCGCGGCGGATTTTCTCGAGAAGCCGCTCTCGACCGACAAACTGCTTTTGACGCTCGGCAACGTCCTCAAGCTGGCGCGTTTGGAGGAAGAGAACCGGCAGCTGCGGGAGCGCGTCGGCAAGCATCACATCGTATGGGCCAGCGACATTATGCGGCGCGTCATGGCGCAGGTGGAGCGCGTGGCCGCGAGCGAGACGCGGGTCTGCATCCTGGGCGAGACGGGAACGGGCAAGGAGCTGATCGCGCGCACGCTTCACGAACGCAGCGCGCGGGCGGGCGGCCCGTTCGTCACGCTCAACTGCGCCGCGGTGCCGGCCGAGCTGATCGAATCCGAACTGTTCGGGCACGAGAAGGGCGCTTTCACGGGCGCGGCCACGCGGCACACGGGCAAGTTCGAGCAGGCGCACCAGGGCACGCTGTTCCTGGACGAGATCGGCGACATGCCGCTGGCGATGCAGGCCAAGCTGCTGCGCGTGCTCGAAGAGGGCGAGGTGGAGCGGGTGGGCGGCGACCGCGCCATCAGCGTGGACGCGCGGGTGATCGTGGCCACGTTGCGCAACCTCGACGAACTGGTGGAGGAGGGCCGCTTCCGCCAGGATCTCTATCACCGCGTCTACGTCTTCCCTCTGCTGGTGCCGCCGCTGCGCGAGCGCGCCGAGGACATTCCGTCGCTGGTGGCGCACTTCGCGCGGCAGGTGTCCGAGCAGAACGGCTGGAAGGAGAAGCGGTTCACGGCGAAAGCGATCTCGAGGCTGCAGGCCTACGGCTGGCCCGGGAACGTGCGCGAGTTGCGCAACGTGGTGGAGCGGCTGCTGCTGCTGGCGGATGACGAGGTGGACACGGCCGCGGTGGAGTTGGCTCTGCCCGTCGCGGCCCGCGGCGCGCGTCCGGTGGCCGTGCCCGGTGCGGCGACGCTGGCCGCGCGCGTCGAATCGTTCGAGCGCGAAACCGTGCTGGCGGAACTCGATCGCCACCAGGGCCGCATGAGCGAGACGGCGAAGGCGCTGGGTCTCGAGCGCAGCCATCTGTACAAGAAGTGCCAGCAGTTGGGGATTGATTTGCGGGCGGCGCGGCCGAAGTAGGGGGTCTCTCCGTCGCGCGATGACGGGGCGGGTTCCGTTCGGTTCCCGAACGCCTCCAGGACTGCTGGTACCACTGGTACGGAGTGCATCTCGAATTGCAGATAATCATGTGCGGTAGCCTTGTAATCGGCAGGCGCCTTCCGTATAATCTGAAGTCGACTTGGGAGGTCCGATGAGACTGCTTGTCGCACTTTTGCTCTGCACCTTGGCCACTCCGCTGATGGCTGACATCGTCACGAACGGCACCTTTGACAGCAACGCCGGCGGCTGGGTATTCACTGACGCCGATGCCTACTTTTACCGATCGTCCGGCGGCAATCCTGGCGGATACGCCGTCCTCAACAACGTTCCCGGACCGGTTCCGACCATGAGCCAGATCGTATCCCTGACTCCCGGTCACACCTACCAACTGACCTGGGATATGGCGAGCGCTTACGGCGGTTACGGAGACGCCACGACCCCGGGCGCAGGGGCGGCGATCGATGGACATCTGTGGGAATTTCCCGTGGGGCCGTACCAGCCGTGGCAGAGCTACAGTGAGACTTTCACTGCATCAAGTGCGACCGCGGATCTCGCGTTTTCCAGCCAACGCAACGGCACGGACTCGGATGCGGGCATCGATAACGTAGTGTTGACGGATCTCACCGCTGGCACGAGTGTTCCGGAGCCCGCGGCCTCGTCTTTACTTCTAGCCGGACTGGCCGCGTTTCTGTTGAAGCGCCGCGGTCACTGATCCCGCCGAATCGATTCGCGGTCAACACGTCGCCCTGCGCGCGGTAGCATTAACGATATGGTCCGCTTCGACCCAAGGTTCGCAGCCGGACTGTAGAAGTGGCGCGCTTCCACGCAGCGGGCCTTGAGCCGCGCAAGGCGGTCAGCTGGCCTGGTCCGGACTCGAAAGAGAAATCACCGGCCGGCAGGAGATTCGACCTTGCCGTGCTCGGACGGAACATGCGTGAGAGCAGCGTCAGGGCCAGATCGTTGAGGGAGGCTTTGCTGATCCCGGCACCGGGAGCTTGACCCGCGACCAAGTTGTTCCTCGGAACCGACGATGAAGAAGCCGAGGTTTTCCTGAACCTGAACCCGAAGGAAGGCGCGGGCCAGTTCTCAATTAAGGATGTGCATGACGGCGCTGACGTGATGAAGTTGCTGGCTCAGGTGCTGTAGCGAGCACCGCCCAGCCAAGCAGCCTCACAGAGGCCTCAAGATCCGCTCCGCAGTCGCGCCGTATATGATAGTAACGTTGGTGTTACCATTGACTTGCTGCGAGACGTCGCGATTCTGGAGTATCTGGACACTGCAGGCCGCTCTCCGTTTGGCGTATGGTTCGCTGGTCTAAACGCGGTCGCAGCGGCAACGGTTACCGTAGCGCTGACGCGCCTGGGCGGCGGCAACTTCTCGAACGTGGTGGGTGTCGACTCCGGTGTCTATGAGTACAAGATCGACTTCGGGCCCGGGTACCGGATCTATTTTGGCAAGGACGGCGAGCGCACCGTGATTCTCCTTGGCGGCAGTGCCAAGAAGCGGCAGAGCGCGGCCATTGCCGCCGCGCAGACGGCATGGGCGGCATACAAACGGGCGAAGGCCGGTGAGGGTGGCGAGAAATGGCACTGACGAGAGAGTTCCGGGAGACCGTCTACAATCGTGCCCAGAAAGATGGGGCATTCCGCAAAGCGCTTCTTACGGAGGCGGTGAATGCGTATCTCGGCGGGGACGAAGTGACGGGCAAGACGGTTCTGCGGGAGGTGATCAACGCAACCATCGGCTTCGAACGGCTGGCGGAGGACCTCGGGAAGCCGAGCAAGAGCCTGCACCGGATGCTGGGCCCTCGGGGAAATCCGAATACCGCCAACTTCTTCGCGATTCTCCGTGCCTTGCAGAAGAGGGTTGGAGTGACGTTGACGGTGCGGGCCGCATAAAGAC
>CAZBQQ010000095.1:0-13635 GCA_964493965.1 uncultured Solibacteraceae bacterium | reverse complement strand
CGTGCCTTGCAGAAGAGGGTTGGAGTGACGTTGACGGTGCGGGCCGCATAAAGACGCCCGGCCATCAGTCGAGGGGCTCAGTCCCTTCACGTCCACCGCCTGGCGAGCCGTCCCTAAATAGTGCATGTTTCTTTAATTGGCCAGGGCATAAGTTGCGGCGAACGGCGCGATTCGGAAGGGGGGGACATGGGAACGATTCGGCTCGACCTAAGACTTGTGGCCGCTTTGATGCGCTGCGCTGGCGCGCTGCCGGCGCAGGCGCCGCCGCCGGAGATTCCGTTGTGGGCGAATGGGGCGCCAGGTTTCCAGAACCGGCGGAACGAGCCTGTTGAGGCGAAGGACTATTGGATTCGCAACATTCACAACCCGTCGATCACCGTGTATCTTCCACCGAAGGAGAAGGCGACCGGCGCCGCGGTCGTGATCTGCCCGGGCGGCGGGCATCGCGAGTTGGTGTTCAAGGCCGAAGGCGTTGAGGCGGCCGAATACCTCAACAGCCTGGGCGTCGCCGCGTTCGCCGTCAAATACCGGCTGGCGCGCGAGCCGGGTTCCCCGTACTCGCTGGAAAAGCATCCGCGCGAGGATGGCCAGCGCGCGATGCGGCTTGTGCGCAGCCGCGCCCGGGAGTGGGGCATCGACCCGAATCGCATCGGCATGATGGGATTCTCTGCGGGCGGCGAGGTGGTCTCGTTGTCGGCGTTCTCCGGTACCGAAGGCGATCCCACAGCGGCCGATCCCATCGACCGGCTCAGCGCGCGCCCCGATTTCCTGGTCATGATCTACCCCGGCCCGCTGGGGGTCCCGGACACCATCCCGCGCGGTGCGCCGCCTGCGTTTCTCCTGGCGGCGGACGATGACGCATGCTGCTCGGGGCCCGTCGTAAAGCTTCTGACGGGCTATCGCGCCGCGGGGATCCCTGTCGAGGCGCACTTATTCACGAAGGGCGGGCACGGCTTCAACATGGGCTATCGTTCGAGCCTGGCGACGCTGAAGGGCTGGCCGCAGCGTCTGGCCGATTGGATGGCCGACAGTGGCCTGTTGAAGCCGGAGTAAGTGGTCCGCCCGCTCACGCTACCGGTTCGGTGCTGGCGGCCTTCACGCGCGCCTTCAGCCAGGACTGCCAGGCATCGAGGCCCGCGCCGGTGGTGCAGGAAACCTCCAGGATCTCGATGCCCGGGTGGACGCGATTGGCGCACTCGCGCGCCAGTTCGGCCTTGAAAGGCACGTAAGGCAGAAGGTCGATCTTGTTGAGGATCATCAGCTCGGCCTTGTGGAAAATGCCGGGGTACTTCAGAGGCTTGTCCTCGCCCTCGGTGACGCTCAGGACCACGATCTTGGCGCGCTCCCCCAGATCGTAGCTGGTGGGGCAGACCAGGTTGCCTACGTTCTCGATGAGCAGCAGGTCGATCTGGTCCAGGTCCCAGCCCTCCAGACCGCGCTCGATCATGCGCGCGTCCAGGTGGCAGGCCCCGGCGGTGGTGATCTGCCGGACCGGGAAGCCGTAGCGGGACAGGCGTTGGGCGTCGTTGTCGGTCTGAATGTCGCCGGTGAGGACGGCCACGCGCGTGCCCTTCGGGAAACCCTCGAGCGTGCGCTCGAGCAGCGCGGTCTTGCCCGAGCCGGGCGAGCTGATGAAGTTCAGGACCAGAATGCCGCGCTGGGCGAAGCGCTCGCGGAGCTCCCCGGCGATACGGTCGTTTTCGCTGAGGACCTTGCGTTCGAGTGGAACCCGCTCCATCATTCCTCCATTTCGAGATAGGTGAGATCGAGCTCGTCGCAGCCGGCGTCCTCGATCGCCAGGATGGCCGATTCGAGTTCGGTGTCCTTGACCAGCGCCTCAAAGCAGAAGGTCAGCGACGCCGCGTCTACGCCCGCCAGTTCGCCGATGCGCAAGCCGACCTTGGTCACGCGCGCGCCGGGGCGACGGGCAGCCTCGGCCAGCACCGACTCAATCACCGAGCTGGCGATACCCATCTCGTGCATGCTTCACTCACGAGGATATCGCGAACCGGCCGGCTGGCCTTGTGGGGCAGGACTCCAGTCCTGCAGCGGGTCTCCAGACCCGCCTCCGTCCAACTTTCTGGAAAGCCGCCCCACTCCGGCTTGCCTGCCGCCTCGACATTCGTGTCGAGGCCGGTTGTCGCGTCGAGAGGAGTCTCGACGCTGCAGACTAAGAGTCCGCCGGGCTGGCGCTCAGAACCCTGCCCACCGCGCCGAGCAGGTCACGCGGAGAGAAGGGCTTGCCCAGGTAAGGGATGCCTCTGGGAAGCTGCCCGACGGGAACGCATCCCGAGATGAACATGATGGCGGATGATGGCGACCGGGCTTGAATCTCGGTTGCCAGCTCCGGTCCGCACATTTCGGGCATCACCACGTCGGTCACAACCAGGTCGAAGGGGTCCGTGCCGGCGATGATTGCGAGGGCCTGTCTCGCCCCGCCAGCATGTACAACTTCGTACTCGGCTCGCTGGAGCACGCCTGCCACGAAGCGCAGCACCTCAGGCTCGTCGTCGACGACCAGAATTCTAGCTTTGGCCAAAGTACGCCCCTCCGGACACAACTCCCTTTGGCTGATTGGATTCACGATTTCGGCGTCCGATGCTTTAATTTGGGCCAGGCCCGCCCAACGCCGCCAATTCGCCGGCTTCCCCGAACCTGACGCCTTTGACGCCCGGCGCGATTGTCCGCAGCAGGCCGGTGAGGACTCCGCCGGGGCCGGTCTCGATGCACCTCTCGACTCCCGCCGCCTCCAGGCGCCGCATCGACTCGGTCCAGCGGACCGGGCTCGATACCTGGTCGATCAGGCCCTGCCGCGCTTCGGCTCCGGTGCGCACTTCCCTCGCAGCGACGTTGTTGATGAGCGGCACGCGCGGGTCGAGGAACTCCGTGGCGCGCAAGTCGACAGCCAGCCGTTCCTGCGCGGGCTTCATCAGCGCGCAATGGAACGGAGCGCTCACGGGCAGCGGAACGGCGCGCCGAGCCCCGGCGGCCTTTGCCAGCTCCATGGCGCGCTGAACCGCGCCGGCATGCCCCGCGATCACCACCTGGTCCGGAGAGTTGAAGTTCGCGGCGGAGACCACCTCGCCTTGCGCCGCCTGCTCCAGGATTTCTTCCAACTTGCCCTCGGGCAGTTTCAGCAGCGCGGCCATGGCGCCCACGCCCGGCGGGACGGCTTCCTGCATGTAGCGGCCTCGCTGCCGCACCAGCCGCACCGCGTCGGAGAACTTCAGGCTGCCCGCCGCCACCAGCGCCGAGTATTCGCCCAGGCTGTGGCCGGCGACGTAGTCGGGCTCGATGCCGTGCTCGCGCAGCACGGTCCAGGCCGCGGTCGAGACGGTGACCAGCGCCGGCTGCTGGTTCTCGGTCAGCCGGAGGGTCTCCTCCGGGCCGGCAAAACATAGTTCTGAGAGCGCGAATCCGAGCGCCGCATCGGCTTCCTCGAACATGGCCCGCGCCGACGGGAACTGGTCGGCCAGGGTCTTCCCCATCCCTACGAACTGCGACCCCTGTCCCGGAAACAACAGTGCTGTTTTCATGGCAAACGAACATTGTACGACGCGGCCGGGAGCGCGGGATTCCGCGGCAGCGGGCGGCTAGGCCCAGGTCTTTCCCAGCGCCGGCAGGTTCGCCCGCACGAGGTCCTCGGGCGTCATCGCAACCTGAAACTCCACCTCGGCGTTGAAGGTGAGGAACCACGGCTCCGCCAGCACCGGCACCGCGGAAGGATCCGGAACATCGACGACGAGAATGCCGCCACGGTGGCCGTTCTGTGCGCAGAAATAGGCGGCCTCCGGCTTGATGGCCTCGAGAATTCGTTGCATCTTCTGCCCTACGGATCCATCCCGAACGGCGGTATTGAAGGGTTCAATTGGTAGCTGGACGTGCATCAGCATGCGCATGTGTGTGGTCTCCCAGAGTCGGACGAGTTGCCCAGAACCGCGGAGCGGCGCTGACAGAAGGATAGCACGCGCCAAACAACGCCCCATCGTTAACGCCCGGGTCCCCGGTCCGCAGCCCGCGCGGAGCCGCTCGTCGCACCTGGCGCCGCGGCCTCGTCCGACCGAGCGTCGAACCGTATGTCGACCATGGCGTCCTGCCGAACTGCACCTCCGACCCGCGCGCGATCAGGGTTCGAGTACAGCGACTAGGCCATTCCGTAATATCCAAAAGCGCTCCCCACGTATTTCGAGCTCTGCGCGATTCCGGCGCCTAGCATCCCGAAACCGAATCCACCTCCGATGGTGCGGCCGCCCCGCTCGCTCTGAACTGGATCCCCTGTGAGATCAGGATCTTTATCCCAGGACGATTTCGCTGCGGACGCCGCGGAGGTCCATTTCGAACTCGAGGTCCATGATGGGCGGACGCGCGTAATTCCAGGTGACGGCGTTGTGGCCCGATTGCTTCAACAGGTCGGTCACAAGTGCCCCGCTAAGGTCGTGCGCGGTGTAAACGTCGATTGCGGTTACTTCCAGCCAGCTTGCACCCATTGCCCTGAGTCGCGCCTCCATACGGGACATTACGTAGCGCGCTTTCTCAGCGATCGCAGCCGAACTTGTATCGCCGCGTCGCAGTATGTCCCTGGGATTGATCGAGCCGTCTGGCAGTTCGCCACCCCCAGCTACGAGGAAGGTTCGCTGACTGTTAGTTGACCGGGTAACGTACGAGAACGCGTGGATCGCCGGCTCGGAAGGAGGAAACGCAACGGGAGCGACGTTGGTGCGGGCGACTGGATTCAGCGCACCTTCCAGCAGGATTCCCCAACTCTTCAGCACCTCGATGTAACTGCCGTTGAAGGCACGGAACTCCTCCGGACTGAATGAGCGCGGAGAACGCAGTTCCACGCCGCACAGCGCAGCTTTCGGGAGATTGAGCCCGGAAAGGTGCTCGTCTATGGCCTTGAACCCCGATCGGAGCGAGGGGGAACGCGAAAAGGTGGCGTGCACGACCTCGTAACCATCTCGGGCAATTACGCCAGCCGAGTACGCCGGGATCCCACGCAAAAACGAGTACTGGCCGCCAGGATGGCGAACAAGGTTCAATGGTTGAGCGTTACCGACATCAGCAGGCGGCCCCGGATCCCGTACGGCTGCCCGGCTCATACTCTGCTGAAAAGCGAAAGCAGCAAGGCCGCACCCGCCGACCATGCTCCTTCTGGATAGAGGTCGCGGAAAATTGGTCGTGTCCCGCACAGCACTATTATGCAAGAGTCCATTCGTTCGACGCGGCTCACGAGGCTGAGAAGGAGCACCCGTCTGTTAGACTGAAGGGCGGCAGATGCAGCGGCTTGTTCCTCTTTCCGTGCTCCTGGCGTTTTCCGTCGTGCTGGCACGCGCCGATACGGTGCTGGTGCTGCCGTTCTTCAGCCAGTCTCCTTCGACGGGGCTCGACTGGATCGGCGAAAGCGTCGCCCAAACCATCGCCGACGCGCTTAGCGCGCGGGGCATGTTGGTGCTCGGCCGGGAGGACCGGCAGGAAGCGTTCCGGCGTCTCTCGATTCGCGCCAACGTCCCGCTCACCCACGCTTCGGTCATCAAAGTCGCGGACACGCTGGATGCGACCGAGGTGATCTACGGGCAGTTCGAATTCACTCCGCCGCCCGCCGGCGCGCCCGCGGGATCGCGAGGTTCGCTGCACTTCAGCGCCTGGACGCTGAACATGCGGCGCATGCGCAACGGGCCGCAGTTCATCGAATCGGGCTCCCTCGACAACCTCGCCGCGCTGCAGACGCACCTGGCCTGGCAACTGCTCGCCTCTCTCGATTCCGCGCACACGCCTCCGGCTGAGCAATTCGTCAAGGACCATCCCCCGGTGCGCCTGGATGCGATGGAGAACTACACCCGCGGCCTTCTGGCCGCCGGCGCCGAACAGAAGCACCGCTACTTTACGCAAGCGGCGCGCCTGGATGAGAGCTTCTGGCAACCGGTCCTGCAGTTGGGCCGGCTCTATTGGGAACAAAAAGAGTACCGTCTGGCCGCTGGCTGGTTCGCCAAGGTCAAGCCGGGGACGGAGCGCTATTTCGAGGCGAACTTTCTGTTGGGGCTGTGCGACTATTACACCGGCGACTATGCCGCGGCACAGAAGGCTTTCGGGACCGTAGCGCAATCGGTGCCGCTCAACGAGGTGTTCAACAATCTGGGAGTGGCCGAGTCGAGGCGCGACCTTCCTAACGCCATCGCGGACCTTCGCAAGGCGCTCGATGGCGACCCGGCGGATCCGGACTATCAGTTCAATATCGGCTACATCGAATGGAAGCGCGGCGACTTCGCCAGCGCCGAGGAAAGTTTTCAGGCCGTGCTGGCCCGCAATCCCAACGATGCCCAGGCGGCGCAGTTGCTGGACCGCTGCCGCGAGAAGAGCGGCCCGCGCGCGGCCGATCTCAAGCCGGGATTCGAGCGCATCAAGCTGAACTACGAAGAGGAAGCCTGGCGCCAGCTCAAACAGGCCGTCGAAGGCAAGCAGTAAAGTCGGGGACCGGTCTTCAGTCCAATACCTTGACTTCCGTGACGCCCTTGCCCCACACCGTCTGGCGGCCCACGCCCACCCACCTCGCCGCGCGCAGGTAAGGCATGAACTCGGCAAGGTCGCCTTCGTAGGTGACCTCGCCTATGAAGCCTCCCAGCGGATGCCGTTCGCCGCTTCGCGCCGATCGCCGCTCCGCCTCGCTGAAGCGCAGGTTGCACTCGGGCATCTTCACCGCGCCAGCGCGTTCGCCGATGGCCTGGAAGTCGATTCCGAGAGGGCCCGCGCCGTAGAGCGCGCGCAGCGTGCTGATGCGGTCGCGGATGCGCCCGAACAGCACCGGAAACTCGGGCCGGGTGGCCAGCAGTTGGCCGTGCTTCAGTTCCGTGGGAGTCAGGAACCGGACCTCCACCTTCTTGACCGGCGTCGCGTCGGGCGCGAACTCGAGGTGGATCGGCGGCAACAGCTCGGCCGGAACGAACGTCCCGTTGTAGACGCAGGCGACGGGCTTTCCCGAGGCATCGAGCTGGCTGGCCTGCACCAGCTTGGCCCGCCCGCGCCGTGGCCCGATCCCTTCCTTGGCCACCTGCGCGAACGCCAGAATGAAGTAGACGATGGCCGGATCCTTCATGTCGAACAGGTGGACGTCGAAGGAGAACTTGCGGCCGGCCTCGATGGTGGCACCGTCCAGATGCGCGGCGCGAAAGACGAACGGACGCGGCCAGTCGTGCAGTCCACTCGGCCCCTCGGCGGTCGGCGCCACGGGCTCGAAGATGCGCGCGTAGTCGCAGGTGGCGCGTTTCTCGCAGGTTCGTTCGTCGTGACAGCGGTCCACGCACACTAGTTGGCGGAACATGGAGCCGAAGGCGCCGCGGACGACATTGCCCGACTTGCCGGGTGGAAAGTAGACTTTGTCCTGCGCGAGGAATTCGAGGCGGAACGCGAATAGGTCGAAGTCCGCCGCCGGCGCCTCTGCCACGCCACCCGCCGCAGTCTGCTCCGGCGCTTCCGGACTGGACTCAACGTCCGCCACTGAATCGGCTCCCTGAGACAACCTTCCAAGAGTACCGCAAAACCGTTCGGACTGCGCGAAGTGAGATGGATGGCAATCCGAGCGTAGCGGTGCGCCCGGCCGAGCCGCGACCGCAAGGGAGCGGTGTTTGACGCGAGCTCGCACGGTCCGCTCCCTGGCGGTCGCGGCTCGGTAACGAACGTTCGCCGGTCTCGTAAAGTGGGATACTGATCGGCGACCATGATTGACTTTCCGAAGTTCATGAAAAACCCTGCGAACAGGATCGCCTCGGCCAGTCAGCACACGGCTGGTGTCGAGGGCTACGTCTTCGATGGCGCCGACGGCAGCCAGATGGCGTTCTGGACCTGCCATGAGACCGCGGCGTCCGCCGAGCATGCGCACGAATACGACGAGTACTTCACGGTGGTAGCAGGCTGCTACACGGTGCTGATCGATGGCCAGCGGATTCCGGTGCACATCGGCGAGGAGTTCTTCATCCCTCGTGGCGTGCCGCACGGGGGTGAAGCCCTGGCTGGGACCAGGACGATCCACGCGTTCGGCGGCCCGCGGGCGAACCGAGCCCGGTAAACATGCTATCGTGTCCTCTTAACCGGCACGATGAAACACGAAAGCCTCGGCGATTTTCCTCTGGTGATCAGCATCCCCGTTCAATGGGGCGACCAGGACGCATACGGCCACGTCAACAACACCGTATACCTGCGATGGTGCGAGAGCGTGCGCATCGAGTACCTGCGGCGGATCGGGCTCTGGATGATCGGCGACGACGGCGTCGGCCCCATTCTGGCCAGCATTACATGCGACTATCGCAAGCCGCTGACCTATCCCGACACGGTGCACGTGGGCGTCCGCGTTGAGCGGATCGGCAACACCAGCTTCCGAATGGACCACGTGGTGGTGAGCGAGGCCCAGAAGGTGGTCGCGGCGGACGTGCGGTCGACCATCGTGGTGGTCGATTACAAGCGCAATAAGTCCGTGACGGTGCCGGAGCCGGTGCGGGCGGCGATCGAGAAGATCGAGGGCCGGGTGTTCGACCGCACGCACGCCACCTCATCGACACACTGATGGAAGACAGAAACTCCGCCATTCTCTTGATCGATTGCCCCGACCGCAAGGGCCTGGTCGCCGCAATTGCCAACTTTCTGTATGCGCACGGCGCGAACATCCTGCACGCCGATCAGCACCAGGATCAGGATCTGGGGCTGTTCTTCATGCGCGTGGAGTGGGCGCTCGAGGAGTTCGACCTGTCGCCCGAGGCGCTGAGGGAGCAATTCGAGCCCATCGCGCGGCGGCTCGACATGAGCTGGCGGGTGGAATACTCCGCGCGGCGGCTGAGGACGGCGATCTTCGTCTCCGGCTACCAGCATTGCCTGGCGGACCTGCTCCATCGCCATCGCAGAGGCGAGCTGCGTTGTGAAGTGCCGTTGATCGTCGGCAACCATGAGGACGCCGCGCCGCTGGCCGGGTTCTTCGGCGTTCCGTTCCATCACATCCCGGTTCCGAAAGACGGGAAGGCGGAAGCGGAGCGGCGTCAGTTGGAACTGCTCGCGGAGAACCGGATCGATCTGGTGGTGCTGGCGCGCTACATGCAGATCCTCTCGCCCGAGTTCGTAGCGCGGTATCCCCGGCGGCTGATTAATGTCCACCATTCTTTTTTGCCCGCTTTCAGCGGCGCCAAGCCGTACCACGCGGCCTTCCAGCGGGGCGTGAAACTGATCGGCGCCACCAGCCACTACGTGACCGCGGTGCTGGACGACGGCCCCATCATCGAGCAGGATGTCGCGCGCATCTCCCATCGCGATCAGCTCGAAGACCTGGTGGAGAAGGGTCGCGACCTGGAACGCGTCGTGCTGTCGCGCGCCGTCCGCTGGCACCTCGAGCACCGCATTCTGGTATGCGGGAACAAGACGGTGGTCTTCGACTAGGGGCGGCGCGAGCGCTATACTGGAATCAGAGTTAGGGGCCTGTTTGCCCATGCTAGAAGTCCAGGAACAAACCATCCAACTGCCCGCGCCCAGGCTGAAGGGGCGGATGTCGCTCGAAGAGGCGATTGCCTCGCGCCGGTCGCGGCGCGCCTACCGCGCCGATCCCGTGAAGCTTGCGGAGGCTGGCCAGTTGCTCTGGGCGGCGCAGGGGATCACCGATCCGGTAGAGGGGAAGCGTGCCGCGCCGTCGGCAGCCGCGCTGTACACGCTCGAAACCTACTTGGTGGCCACCAAGGTTGATGGGCTCGCGCCGGGCGTCTACAAGTACCGCCCAGGGGAGCACGATCTGGTGCTGCACGCTGCCGGCAATCTGCGGCGGGAACTGGCTGTCTCGATCGACCAGGACTGCGTGCGCTTCTCGGCCTGCGTGCTGGTGTTCGCCGGCGTCTACGACCGCGTCACGGCGAAGTTTGGCGAGCGCGGCGTGTGCTTCGTCCACATGGAGGCGGCCCACGCCGCCGAGAACGTCCAGCTTCAGGCCACCGCGCTGCAGCTTGGATCGGTCATGATCGGCTCGTTCAAGAAAGACGCGATCCGTCGCATCCTCAGCCTACCGGAGGGCGAGGAGCCGGTGTACCTGATGGCTGTCGGCAAGGTGTAAGTCGCCCAGGCCGCGCTCCGCCGCCAGTTCCAGATAGCGCAGACGGCTCTCGTCCAGGCCCCAGAACGCGCGGGCCGCGTAGGCATCCACCGCGATAGGATCCGTGCCGGCGATCACCGTCTTGCGTAAGGCGACATCTTCGGTGTTCCCTCCGCTGGGGCCGTTCCGCATGAGGACGCGGTACGCGTCGAGGACCGTGAGCGTCGGGCGGAGGAACGCCGCCAGGTCGGCCAGGCTCTCGTCGATGCGCTGGTGGAGCCGGACGCGTAGCCCGCCCAACATTCCGTACCAGTTCTTGAGGCCGAGCGTGGCGCCGGTGAGGTCGTGATGCTTGGCGATGGGCAGGTTGATGATCTTGTCCGCCTCCAGGAACGGGTCGAGGACGGGCCACACGCGCAGCACGGCGCCGCCCAGATCGACTTCGCGGAAGCGAGAAGCGCTAGGGAGAACGACCTGGCCGCCGGCGGCCTTCACGGCACGCGCGATGCCACTGCGGTCGAAGACGCGATGCGCCTCGTTCACCGGCACATCGGTTACCAGGACCTTGCGCGCTCCGGCGGCGAGGGATAGGCGCACGACTTCCGCGACCGCGTCGGGGTTGGTGTTGGCAGCCTGCTCGGGCGTGCGGTCCCAGGCCATGTTGGGCTTGACCAGGACCACATCGCCGCGCGCAACGAAGCGGCCCATGCCGCCCAGTTCCTGGATGGCGCGCCGGACCAGGTCGGCCGGCTCTCCGCCTTCAATGATCGCCAACTCCGGCAGGTTGGGATCGTGCGCGACCCGCAGATCGCGCTTGACCACCGGCGGCGCGAGGTCTTCGGGACGGCGGCTGCGGCTCGCGAGCCACGCGGCCAAGCCTGTGGCGCCGGCCGCGACTCCGCCCGCGTAGAGCAGATCGCGCCTCGACGTTGTCATCGTGATAAGTTTAAACCCGTGGTCGTAAGAAAAGGAGCCAGGAGACAGGAGACAGGAGACAGGAGGCAAGCCGGCGACGGGGCGGTTCGTGGTGCGCTCGTTCTTACGGGCGCGTCGGCGGTGATCGCGCAGATCGTGCTGATGCGCGAACTGATCGTCGTGTTCCGCGGCAACGAACTGTCGCTGGGGCTGATGTTGGGGACCTGGTTGCTGTGGACGGCGGCGGGCAGCAGCGTCCTGGGCCGCTTCGCGTCGCGCGCGCGCGATCCTCGCCGGATCACGGCGGCGCTGTTCGTGCTGGTGGCGGCGGTGCTGCCGGCGACGATCTACGCTGTCCGGGCCAGCCGGGAGTTCGTCGCAACGGCGCCGGGCGAAGCATTGGGGCCGGGCGCCGTGCTGGCGGTCTGCTTCGTCACGCTGAGCGCGTTCTGTGTGCTGGCGGGATGCCTGTTCGTCGCGGCCAGCCGCCTCTATGGCGCCGAAGCGGGCGCCGCCGCGGGCGAATCCACAGGCACGGTATACCTGCTTGAGGCGGCCGGCGCCGCGGTGGGCGGACTGCTCGCGAGCCTGGTGCTGCTTTCTCGCGCCGGCGCCTTCGAGATCGCCTTCCTGGTGGCGTCCTCGAACCTGATCGCGGCGACGGCGTTGGTGCTGCGGCGTCCCTATGTGCGGCTCGCCGCGGCGGTCGCGGTGCTGGCGGCGTTCGCTCTCTCGGGGCCCGCTGTCGCACGCCTGGAGCGGGGCTCGCTCGAACGGTTGTGGCGCGGCTTCCGCCTGGTGGCCAGCGAGAACTCGGTGTACGGCAACCTGGCCGTGATTGCGGGCGAAGGCAGCGGCACGATTTACGAAAGCGGCGTCGCGGTGGCGACCGTTCCGGATCCGGCCGCGGCCGAGGAGGCGGTCCACTACGCGCTGCTCCAACAGCCCGCGCCGCACAGCCTGCTGCTCATCGGCGGCGGAGTCAATGGCAGTCTCGCACAGGCGCTCCAGCACCGCACGCTCGAGCGCGTCGATTACGTGGAGCTGGATCCGGCGCTGATCGACCTGGCGCGGAAGTGCTTTCCGGCCGAGTGGCGCGCCGCGGCTGCGGATCCGCGGGTGCACATACACAACCTGGACGGGCGGCTGTATCTGAAGACCACGGAGCGCTACTTCGATGTCATCATCGTCAACTTGCCCGAGCCGCGGACGGCGCAGTTGAACCGCTTCTACACTCTCGAATTCTTCCGCGAGGCGGCGCGCAGACTGAACGCGGACGGCGTGCTCTCGTTCCAGCTTCGCGCCTCGGAGGACTACATCGGCCCGGAGCTCGGCGCGCTGCTGGGGTCGATCCGCAAGACGCTCGGTGCGGTGTTTCCGGAAGTCGGGATGATGCCGGGCGAGAGCGTCCATTTCTTCGCGGCCAAGCGGGCGGGCGTTCTGGCGGGGCCGGGAATGCTGCTCGACCGGCTGCGCGAGCGGCAACTGAAAACGCTCTATGTGCGGGAGTACTTCATTCCTTTCCGGCTGACGCCGGAGCGCGTGCGTGACCTCGACGAGCAGTCGCGGCCTACGGTGGCGACGCCGATCAACCGCGACTTCGCTCCCATCGCCTACTACTTCGCGACCACGCTCTGGGCCTCTGAGTTCAACCATGCCTGGAGCCGCGCCTTCGACGGCATCGCACGCGTGCCGTTCGGCGAGGTTTCGACGTGGGTGGGAGTGGGGCTGCTCGGCGTCGTGATCCTGATGCGGCGCGGCGGAGTGAGGGGTTGCGCGTTGTTCTCGACGGGCGCGACGGGCTTCGCGATGATGGGGCTGGAGATTCTGCTGCTGCTCGGGTTCCAGGCGGTGTACGGCTACGTGTATCACCAACTCGCACTCCTCACGGCGATGTTCATGGCCGGCATGGCGCTGGGCGCCTGGCGCGGTCTGCGCGGGTCGGGCGCGCTGGGCGCTCTGGCCGGGGTCCAGGTGGCCGCGGCGGCGGCGCCGTTCCTGGCGTGCGCGTTCCTCGATTCGCTGGCGGGGATGAAGTCGCCGGCGATGCTCGCGGCCGCCAGCCAGGTGTTGTTCCCGGCACTCGCCGTGGCGTGCGGCGCGATCGGCGGATGGCAGTTCGCCGTGGCGAGCCGGCTGTACTTCGCGGGAGAGCCGGAAGGCGCGCGCGGCTTGGGAGCGCTGTATGCGGTCGATCTGGCGGGGGCGTGTGTGGGGGCGCTGGCGCTGAGCACATGCGTCATACCGGTGTTTGGATTTCTCAATACCGCGGCGGTCATTTCGATGATCTCTCTGGCTCCCGCGCTGGCGGCGCTGATTTGTGCTCGCGGCGGGGGACTTGCGTCGAGATGAGTCTTCCTTGGTTTCAGGAAGTTGTACGGAGGCGGGTCTGGAGACCCGCTGCAGGACTGGAGTCCTGCCCCACGGTTTATGTCCGGTATTGCGAAAACTAAGTGGCATTGGGCAGGAGTGCCTGCGCCACGCGGTGGCAGGGGGCAGGAGACAGGAGACAGGAGACAGGAGGCAGGAGGCAGGAGACAGGAGACAGGAGGCGGGAGACAGGAGACAGGAGGTAGGAGGTAGGAGACGGGGGGGCAGGAGACAGGGGGCACGAGCGGGAGACTGGAGGCGGGAGACAGGAGGAGGAGGTAGGAGGCAGGAGAACG
>CAZBQQ010000094.1:0-21296 GCA_964493965.1 uncultured Solibacteraceae bacterium | reverse complement strand
CGGGCACCGGCGCGTAGTCGCCGGGCGCGGCGGGCTGGTAGTGGATGGCGCGGATCACGGAGTCGGGCTTCAGCCGGAGGTTCTCGAAACGGGCCAGCGCGACGTTGAGGCCGGTGGGGCGGGTGAGGCCGAGTTCGGTCGGTTCGGGAAAGCCTAGCGTCAGGTTCTCAGACATTTTCTTCGCCTTTTGTTTGCTCCAGTATAACCCGGCTCGGTTGCTGGGGGACAGGGAATTTGGGGCTGGGGTATCCTTGGGAGCGATGATCAGCCGACGCCGATTCCTTGCCAGTTCCGCCGCTGTTTTGGCAGCGCGGGGGCAGACGGCGGGGCCGGTGCGCGTCGCCGTGTTCTGGGAGGCGGGGTTCCCGTCGGTCGACATCACGCCGATCGAGAAGGGGGCGTTCGACGGGCTCGATGCCGCCTTCGTCGGCGAGGCGGGACTGGCGGATCTGGACCGCGAACGCCTGCTGATCACGCCGTACGGCTCTGCGTTTCCGAAGGCCGGCTGGAAGCACATTCTCGAACACCTGCGGCGGGGCGGGAACTGGCTGAACCTGGGCGGCGTGCCGCTCACGGTCCCGGTGGTTCGCGAGGCGGGCCGGTGGCGGCCGGAAATCCGGCAGACGGCGTATCACAAGACGCTCTCCATCACCCAGTCGTTCGCGGTGCCGGGGAGCCGCATCGCGTCGTACAAAGGGCTCGGCGGTTTTCACGCGGAGGAAGTCTACGAGTTGTATCTGCGGCTGACCTCGACGCGGGATAATCCGACGGAGATCGGCACGGCCGGCATGCGCGACGCGACGATGCAGGCGCTGGCCCACGGGTTGGATGCGAAGGGCTGGCCGGTGGCGGCGCCGTTCGTCCAGATCGACAGGCTCGAGGGGCCCTTCGCGGGCGGGCGTTGGGTGCTGGCCAACCTCAAGGGCTCTGTTTCGGCGGAGACGATCCGCGCGCTGGCGGCGATCGCGGGCGAGGGCGCCTCGGAGTTCGAGGTGCGCCCCAGTTTCGCCTGCTATTACGGCGAGGAGCGGCCGTCGTTCACGGTGCAGCTGAAACGGCCGCGCGGAGACGCGCAGTGGTGGGCGGGGCAACCGTGCGATCTGGAGATCCGCGACGACGCCGGGATGGTTGTCACGAAGTTGCGCGCGCCGCTCGCGGCATCGTCGATTCTGGCGATGGGCTCCGCGGAGGCTCCGCTGGGCTGGCCTACTCCGGTTCCCGGACTGTATCGCGTGGAGGCGAGTCTGGGCACACTGCGCTGCCAGACCGGCTTCCAAGTCGCGCACGGTCCCGGCGCCGAGGGTGGGAAACCGTTCACCGCGAACCGCGACTACCTGCTGCGCGACGACCGGCCGTATGTGATCAGCGGCACCACCTACATGGCCGCCGACGCCCAGCGCAAGTTCCTGCTGGAACCGAACCCCTCGCTCTGGGACCGCGATTTCGCGGAGATGAAGCGCGCCGGGGTGAACGTGGTCCGAACCGGGATCTGGACCGGCTGGCGGCAGATCATGCCCGAGGTTGGCCGCGTCGATGAAGGATGCCTGCGGGCGTTCGACGCGTTCCTGCAGGCCGCGCGGCGGCACGAGATTGCGGTGATCTTCAACCTGTTCGCGTTCTTCCCGGAGATGTGGGGCGGCGAGAATCCGTACCTCGATCCGCGGGCGCTCGCGGCGCAGAAGGAATTCGTCTTCCAGTTCGCCACGCGCTCCAGCCGGGCCGATGATCTCACCTGGGACCTCATCAACGAACCCTCGTTCTGCTCGCCCGCGCACCCGTTCAGTTGCCGGCCCAACTACGACCAGCACGAACGCAAGGCCTGGCGCGAGTGGCTGACAGCGCGGTATCCGGACGAGACGAAGCTCCAGGAGATTTGGGGGCTGACGTCTCTGGACGCGATCGATCTGCCTGCGCTCGCG
The DNA here is from genome assembly GCA_964493965.1 of uncultured Solibacteraceae bacterium. Lineage (GTDB taxonomy): Bacteria > Acidobacteriota > Terriglobia > Bryobacterales > Bryobacteraceae > DASWZN01. The sequence goes on along the minus strand of CAZBQQ010000094.1, from coordinate 19,377 downwards.
GACTTCACCGACACCGACATCTTCGACCGGACGACGCGGCCGCTGGCGGTGCTCGAATACCGGCTGTTCGCGCAGGAGATGTTCAACCGCTGGGTGACGGAGATCTCGGCGGGGATCCGCGCCAACGGGAACCGGCATCAGCTCATCACGGTGGGCCAGGACGAAGGCGGACTGGCGCCGCAGCCGAGTCCGCTCTTCCATGATGCGATAGTGGATTTCACGTGCGTCCACAACTGGTGGCTCAACGACGACCTGCTTTGGGACAGCGTGCTGACCAAATCGCCATCGAAGCCGAACCTGGTGGAAGAGTCGGGCATCATGTTTTACGAGACGATGCGCCGCACTCCGGGGCGGACGGAAGAGGAGGCGCGCAACCTGCTCGAGCGGAAGATCGCGTTCGCCATGGGCGCGGACGGCGCGGGGTTCGTGCAATGGCTGTGGAATACGAACAGCGCCATCGCGAACGACAACGAAGCGAGCATCGGGTTCTTCCGCGCCGACGGGACGGCTAAGCCGGAGCTGGAGCCGTTCCGGGCGATGGCGGCATTCTGGCGCTTGCACGGCGATCTGCTGATTGGAAAGCGACTCGAAGACGTGGTTATGGTGGTGCCGCAGTCGCACCTGTTCTCGGTTCGCGACTTGGCGACACAGGCGACCAGGCGCTCGGTCCGGGTGATGGGTTATGAGTGCCTGACGGCGATGCGGGCCGCGGGCGAGTATGCGCTCGAGCGCGAGTTCACACCCGGCCGGCTGATCGTTCTGCCGTGTCCCCAGGTGCTGACCGAAGCGGCATGGAAAGTGCTGGCAGAGGCCGTACGGAAGGGCGCGACGCTGCTGATCAGCGGGGTGATCGACCGGGACGAGCACTGGATTCCGGTGGACCGGCTGGGCATCAAGTCGGCGATTGCGCCGGTGGCGGAGGAGGAGACGCTCCGCATCGATGGGGCGGACGTGCGGGTCGCGTTTCACGGAGAGAGCTTCCAGCGCGTGGAGAAGGCCGTGGTGGGGGGAGAAGAGCGGGCGGAGGCGCGAACCATTCCGATGGGGGCGGGCAGGGTGATCTGGTGCCCGCTGCCGGTGGAGGTGGGGTCGGAGAGCGCTCCGGTCGCGGCCCTCTACCGGCACGCCTTGAAGCAGGCTGGCGTGGCGCCGGTTTTCTCGGTCGAGAAGGCGGACCCGGCGGTGCTGATCCGGCCCTGCGTTTTCGAGCAATGCGTGCTGTACACCATGATCTCGGAGTCAGGCGAGCACAAGCGGGTGGCGGTGACGCACCTGGAGAACGGGGCGCAAATCACGGTCACGCTGCCGCCCCAACGAGCCGCCCAGGTTCTCATGGACCGGAAGAGCGGGCGGATTGTGGGGCAGTTGCTGCCTGAGTAGGGTTGCCCCACGCCGGTTCCGAACAGGATCGTCCCAAAAACGGACACCCGCTGCGGTAGCCCGGGTCCGCAGATACCCTAAGTCCCCTGTTTTCAGGAAGGCAGCGGTTGGTATCGGACGTGCGTAACTGAAACCGGTAATCATATGGACGTCCCAAGAAAATCAGCGGCGCGGAACAAGCGGATCCGGCAGATCGTAATCGGAGTTGTGGTTCTTGTCGCGGTCGGCGTGACGACGAAAGTGCTGGGCGGGCTGAAACCCGCCGCTCCCAGCGTGGAGCGGGCCCAGGTCTGGATGGACACCGTCAAACGAGGGCCGATGCTGCGGCAGGTCCGCGGTCTGGGCACGCTGGTGCCGATCGACGGAGGCCTGGTGATTCCGGCGGAGACCGACGGCCGTGTCGATCAGCGGCTGGCGCTTCCCGGCACGATCGTGACGCCCGGCACAGTGCTGCTGGTTTTGAGCAACCCCGAGCTGGAGCAGGCCACCATCGACGCGGAATGGAAGGTGAAGGCAGCCGAGGCCGAGTTGAACAACTTGAAGGTGAAGCTACAGAGCGACAGGCTGACCCAAGAGGCTGCCGCGGCTACGGTGGCAACCGACGCCCACACCGCGAGGCTCGAGGCCGACCGGGATGCCGAACTGAGCAAGTTCGGCCTGACGGCCGATATCCAGGCGAAGAAATCCGCCGCGACGGCCGGTGACCTGGAGAACCGGAACCAGATCGAGAAGAAGCGGCTGGAGATCGGCGTCGAAGCCGACCAGGCGCAACTCGCAGTCCAGCAGGCGACGGTGGAACAGCTTCGCGCGCTGTGGCAATTAAAGAAGAGCCAAATCGAATCGATGCGCGTCAAAGCGGGTGTGTCCGGCGTTTTGCAACAGGTCCCGGTGGACGTTGGGCAGCGTGTGAGTGCGGGCGCGATCCTGGCGCGGGTGGTTCAGCCGGAGAAGCTGAAGGCCGAGCTGAAGATCCCGGAGACGCAGGCCAAGGACGTCGCGATCGGGCAGGTTGCATCCGTCGATACGCGCAACGGCATCATCGAAGGCCACGTGTCGCGCATCGACCCGGCGGCCGTCAATGGCACGGTTACGGTGGACGTGAAGCTGGAAGGCGGGCTGCCTCCGGGCGCGCGGCCGGATTTGAGCGTGGATGGGACCATCGAGATCGAAAGGCTGACGGATGTGCTGTACGTGGGCCGGCCGACTTTCGGGCAGCCCAACAGCCAGATCAGCCTGTTCCGGCTCGATGGGGATGGAAAGGGCGCGACCCGCGCGCAGGTCAAGCTGGGACGCAGTTCGGTGAACACAATCGAGATTCTGGACGGTCTGCGGATTGGCGACCAGGTGATCCTGTCCGACATGTCCGCTTGGGATGCGCACGACCGCATCCGGTTGAACTAGGTTTTCGCAGTTGCGTCCGGCAGCGGATGCGTTATTGCTTATGACGGTTCTGTTCTAGACTACGTTTGCGAGGAGTGCTCAAATGAGCTCAGAAAACAACAACACGCTCATCCGCCTGGAAGGCGTGACCAAGGTGTTCCTGACCGACGAGATGGAGACGCATGCGCTGGCGGGCGTGCACCTGGAGATCAAGAAGGGTGAGTACTTCTCGATAGCGGGCCCTTCCGGCTGCGGCAAATCGACGCTGCTTTCCATTCTGGGGCTGCTCGACTCGCCCACCGATGGCCAGTACATCCTGAACGGAAACCCTGTGGGGAGCCTGAAGCCGTCCGAGCGGGCGCGGATTCGCAACCGCGAGATCGGCTTCGTGTTCCAGGCGTTCAACCTCATCGGCGACCTGACGGTGTACGAGAACGTCGAGCTGCCGCTGACCTACCGGGGGATGCCCTCGAGCGAGCGCAAGGAACGGGTGCAAAAGGCGCTCGACCGCGTGGAGATGGCTCACCGCATGAAGCACTATCCGGCGCAGCTTTCGGGCGGCCAACAGCAGCGCGTGGCCGTGGCGCGCGCGCTGGTGGGGGACCCGCTGATCCTGCTGGCTGACGAGCCCACGGGCAACCTGGACTCGAAGAACGGCGAGGCCGTGATGTCGCTGATGCGCGAGTTGCACCGCGGCGGCGCCACGATCTGCATGGTGACCCACGACCCGCGCTACGCGGCGTATTCCGACCGCAGCATCCACCTGTTCGACGGCCGCGTGGTGGAAGAGAGCGCGGAAGGGCAGCAGGCGGGGGACTAGCGGGCGTTTTCCGGAAGCACGTAGCCGGGCCTAACCTGCGCGGCGGATCTCCTCCCGGACGACCCGCCGCACGGTTTCTTCCAATGGTTCCCTGGCGCGCGCGATGTATTGACGAAGGGCGTCATTGATCAGAGTCTGGTAATTGCCGCCGCCCGCGTCGTCGACCTGGGTCCGGAACCAGGCGAGAATGTCCTCATCCAGGCGGATGGTGATCCTGGTCTTGCCCTTCGGAACGGGGATGACCGGACCCCGCTTGGCCTTCGAGAAATCATATTCGCGCTTCATGGCTTTCCTCATAACGGCGCCGCTCCCTTGCGGTCGCCTTCCTTGCCGAGATCAGGCGGACACGCTCGCCGCGCCAGGTGTACACGACCACGAGGGCCCGCCCCAGCGCGTCCAGCCCCAGCGTCACCCAGCGTTCTTCTTCGTGTGCGGAAGGGTCGCTCATGGTGAGGGCCCGCTCGTCTTCCAGAACGGCGACGGAGTCGGCGAACTGAACTCCGTGCTTGCGGGCGTTCAGGCGGGCCTTTCGCGGGTCCCACTCCGTCATCATGTATGTACGATTGTACACCGGACCACGAGGTGGTGGCGATCGGGTAAAAAGAAGATGCGTCCCGAGGAGTCGGGACGCGGCAGGCTGAAGCCTGCGCCACGGAGTCGGAGAGGGGGTGGGTGTGACCCGTCGAGGTTTCAATCAGGCGCTTTCGGCGTGGGCAGTGAGTCCTGTGAAAGCCCGCAAGCCATACATAGCGATTCAGGTCGGCGCGGTCTCTTTCGTTGACGAAGGCATCGATGCCGTGCTTGACATCCTTCGCGAGAAGGCGCACGTCAACACCGTCTGGGTGAACACTTACACCTGGGACCACGGCACCGGCGGGCGGCAGCTGGCCGGCTATCCGTTTCCGGATCACGGCGGGCAGGAGCCCGACGACGTGCGCGGCGGCGCGGTTTTCGATTACGACCAGAAATACTTCCGGCACACGGTCCTGAACCAGTTCCGCACCACCGAGTACCAGGGCCGGAACATTCTGGCGGAGGTTCTGCCCAAGGCCAAGGAACGCGGCATGGACGTGGTGGCCTGGGATTTCTTTTATCCCAACCAGGACAATCCGCAGAAGCTGAAGAACATGGACCGCGTGGTAGAGATCGACGTCCACGGCAGGCCGACGTGGGCGCCGTGCAACAACAACGAAGACTGGCGCCAGCACATGTTCGGGCGGATCGAGGTTTACCTGCGGCAATACCCGGAGGTCGCGGGCATCGCGTGGGGCCAGGAGCGGATGGGTCCGCTGATGAACCTGATCGGCGGCGGCTGGACGCAGCCCTTCGTCACCTGCTTCTGCCCGCATTGCCTGGAGAAGGCGCGGGCGAGGGACCTCTCCGCCGATCGCGCCAGGCGCGGTTATCTCGAGCTGGAGAAGATGCTCGCAGCCGCGAAGCCCACCGACGGCACCTTCGTCACGTTCTGGCGGCTGTTGTCGCAGTATCCCGAGATCCTGGGCTGGGAGAAGCTCTGGACGGACAGCTATCACGAGATTCGCGCCGAGGTGTACCGGATCGCGAAGTCGATCGCGCCGGAAAAGCCGCTGGGATTTCACATTCTGCACCAGGCGACACTGAGTCCGTTCTATCGGGCCGAAGAAGATTACGTCGAGACGGCTAACTACGCCGATTTCGTCAAACCGGCGGTCTATAACATCGCCGGGGGCGAACGCATGGCGACCTTTGTCGATCGTATCTCGACGACTATCTTTCGCGATGCCCGGCCCCAGGACATCCTGCCGCTCTACTACAGGCTTATGAACTACGATGAGGCGCCGCTGGCGGAGTTGCCCAAGACCGGCCTTAGTGCCGAGTATGTGGCCCGCGAAACCAGGCGCGTCATCGCGGACGTAGGGAACAGGATCGCGGTTTACCCCGGTATCGATGTGGGCGTTCCGGGCCGCGGGAAACAGGTCACTCCGGAGGATGTCCGTGATTCCGTCAAAGCCGCATTCGCGGCGGGCGCGCCGGGCGTGGTGCTGTGCCGAAAGTACTCGGAGATGCGGCTCGCCAACCTGGCCGGAGCGGGGCAGGGCCTGCGGGAAGCCGGGGTGGTGTGAGAGCTGAAAGCTGACAGCTGCTTACTGCTAGGGCGCTGGGCCAACTGATCGCGATCGCTCGAAAGCGCGCGCTCGGAATCGAGCACCGTCAGAAAGTCCGCGAGGCCGGCCTTGTGCGGACCGTCCCGTCGGCTTTAGCGGCGCGAACCAAGCGGTCGCGGCGGTCCTGCTCGTTCGAGTAGCCCACCAGCGCGTTCTCCGTCTCTTCGAGCGCGGTCAGGACCGTGGACTGTAGGTCGTGATCGACTCCTTCATGCGCGCCTCCGGTACCGATGCGGCCCGCCGTGAAGACCGGCACGCTGATCGTCGCTCCGAACGAGAAGAAGTTCCCGCCGCCGAGAGCGAGCAGGTGTAGTTCGGTGGATTCGCGGCCGGCATCGCCGGTCAGCGAGAAGTACTCGGCCTTCGCCTGCCCCACGCGCGCCGTCGCGGCCACCAGTTGCGCTTCCGCGCGGCGGATTGCTGCGCACGTTGCACGAGCGCGGCGCGCGGTTCGCAACAGGCTGTCCCTTTATGCGCTACCTGCTGGCAGCAATCAAGCGCCGGCGTCCGCCCGGGCAAACTTCCGGTTGACTCTGACGCGGGCCGACCGCTAGAGTGGTGGAGGTGCTTGGCCTTCCTGAGGTCCCCATCGTCTAGCCCGGCCTAGGACATCGCCCTTTCACGGCGGTAACGCGGGTTCGAATCCCGCTGGGGACGCCAAACTAACGCCTAGTGGTGATTCGCGAACTCGATGCCTTCCTCGACTTGGTGGATGGCCCCGTCCACCAGCTCAATCGCCTTGACCCGATGGCCGCCCTTGTCCGACTCGGCCTTCTCCAGAGACTCCCTGGCCGCTCGCAGATGCTCCAAAGCGGCGTGCATGTGGGGTTGGTGCTCGCCTTTCGCCACGCCGGCTGCCAGACCGCCCAGTCCGATCGCCGGAAGAATCCACTGCAATGTGAACCTGCGTGAGATCATGACCATTTCTCCCTAGCCAGGAAACCGTCCCGGCTAGCTCACGATTGTACTCTCAAGCCGACCCGGTTGGAATATCGTTTTTGCAGGGGGATTCGGTCCAGGCCCCGCCGCAATCTTGCGACTTTCCGGCCCGCTCAGCGTCTAATCCGGTAAGAGGGGTCTATGGGAGAAACTGTTCACCACATCGAGCTATGCGAGGCCATCTTGTCGCTCATTGAGCGCAAGAGGGCCGAGACGGGCGACGCAACCTTGGGCGCTGGTTTCGAGCGGCTGGCGATCGACGGGCAGTTCTGCGAGATCGAGCGCGACATCCTCGAGAACCCCGGCGCGATCGAGCCCTGGCTCGTCAAGCGCCGGCGCGGCGAACGCTAGCGCCCCCGGACTCTCTAGCTGGAACTTAGCGGCCTATTCTGCGTCTAACCGGATAGGAGGGTAGGCCATGAGCAACACGCTGCACTACATCGAGCTCTGCGAAGCCGTCCTCTCCCTCATCGAGCGAAAGCGGACCGAGAGTGGCGACGCAACCTTGGGAGCGGGCATCGAGCGACTGGTGATCGACAGCCAGTTCCGCGAAGTCGAACGCGAAGTCCTCGACAACCCCGGCGCGATCGAGCCCTGGCTCGTCAAGCGCCGCCGCGGCGAGAACTAGCGCTCCTCACAGCGGCTCCGCCGTCACCCGCGCGCGAAGGTTGACCACCCCGGCCGTGTAGCGACTGCCTGCGACCGACACCAGCACGGCGTCCTCGATCCAATCGTGCCAGACTCCATCGGGATCGTGCGAGGCCGCCGTCACCGTATAAAGCTGCGGACACAAGGGACAGGGGAACGCGAAGGTCACCGCGATGGTGTCGCCCGCATCGCGCGGCCCCAGCTTCAACCCCTCCAGCCAGGTGTTGGTGCCGTAGACCTCGAATCCGATTCGCGTGCGAATCATGATGCCCACCACCGGATCGGCGACCGGCTGTGTGAAGCGCACCGTCACCCGCACCGCAGCCTCATCGCCGCCTTGCCAGACCGTGGTGCCGCGGCCCTGACCCTCCAGCGTCTCGACGCTGAGGACGCGAGCCCGCCCGTCGCCACGCCGGAGGCTGGGCGCCAGCGCCGGCATCCCTTCGCCGCTTTCGCGAAGCCGCCGCGCGATGTGGCGCTGGTATCGGTCGAGCGTCTCGCCGGGATCGCCTTTCGCCGCGAGGCGACCGCCATCGAGCCACCAGATCTCGTCGCACAGCTCGCGAAGGAGCGCGTCTTCGTGCGAGGCCATCAGCACGGTTGCGCCGGCGCGCCGCACGCGCTCGATGTCGATGGCAGCGCGCGCCCGCACCAGCGCGTCGCGTTCGGCCAGCGCGTGATCGAGGAGCAACGCATCGGCCTCGCCCGGTTCCCAGGGATCGCAAGGCCCGATCAGGCGCGCCGCCCCCCGCACCTGAATCTCGCCCTCGGCCGGCCGCTCCAAGCCCGCCGCCAGACGCAGCAGAGGGCGCGTGCCCGAGCCGTCCTCTCCCACGATCCCGATAACGGCCCCATCCGGCGCCGCCACGCTCAGGTTCTCGAGCGGAGGAAAGCCGACCCGGAGGAACTCGATGGCCATGAACTCGATTGTACGGGGTAAGGGAGGTAGTAGACTGGTGTGGGATTTCGTGAGGCTCCTGCGAAAGAGCGTGCGACCAAGAGAGCGATGACCGTCGCCGTGACCTTCGCAATGAGCGCGGTGATGGCATGTGCGCAACCTCAGGCGGCCCCGAAGGTGGTTCGAATCGGCAGGCACCCGCCGCCTGCGGTGCGCGTCACGATCGATTCGGAGCCCGCGACACGCCTGTCCCCTGACGCCCGGTTCGAGAGCATCGTCTTGGGGCTGGACCCCGCGAAGCTCTCTCCAGTGGTTCCGGGAAGCTGGGAGGCGCAGGTGGTATCAGGGGTCCGGAAGTCGGCGGGCGATACGGTCCGGCTTCATCTCCAGGACCCGGATCTGCCCGCAATCCTCACATTCCCATCGAGCGAGGGCGACGTCTTGCTGGCCCGCTGGAACGCGGCCGATCCCGGCCGGCCGGAGCACGCCACCTGGCTCTGGGACACGCCCTTCTGGGACATGTTCATTGTGGAGGTCGACGCCACCGTCCTTCGAGCCGACCAACTGGCTCGCTATTGCAGCGAACTGTTTGTCTGGGATAACGGTCCTATCGACCTTCGATCGCTCCGGCTGACCTATCTCAACTCGGAACCAGGCAAGCAGGAAGTGGCGGGGGTCGGTGAGTACCTCAAGACCGAGCGCGGCCTCTATTGGATGGGGCTTAGCGCATTGGCCAGGGGCGACCGTGGCTACATCGGCGTCGGCCTGTCGAAGTCCATCTCAGGGAGTTCGGAGCCCGGTGCGAACTGGGTCAGGGAGCGGTTTCCTCCCTTGCGCGATCGACTCGTCAGCTGGAATCGGGACGCTCTTCTGGAAGAAGTGGGCAAGGACTCGCTTCCCAAGGGCACCAACGCGCCAACCCTCCTATCACGCCGCGATGCCATCGTCCTGCGCGAGTTGCTCTCTCGGGGGCCCCTAAGCGACACCGAGGTCCGGCGGATTCTGTTCGATGGCCTCCACCGGGGCGGCGAGCAGATTCTGGAGCGAGTCATCGCGTTCCTCGACGCCCTCGAATCGCGAAATGAGGTGGAGGCGTACGCCCCATCGCTGGAGTCTGCCTTTCTAGGAGCGCCGATTCACCCGGTTTACGAGGACGTCGTAATGGGGCACGTAGTCGCTGCTATGGATCGCCACGGCATCGACTTTTCGCGCGCATCCCTTTCGTTCCTGGAGCGGGGTCAATACGTCGGGCAGAGTCTCTTGTATCTGGAGAATCACGCTCGGGATGTCGAAACGCTCTCGAAGGTGGAAAACACTTCCGTGCGGCCTGAGATGGAGGATGCAAAGAAGTTTGCAATCAAGGCGATCATCCGGAAGCTTTACGGCCCCGGCTACTGAGTGCGACCGCCAGCCCAAGGAACTGGCATGGTGGATAATGTTGGCTCGAGGACGCCACGCGATGTGGATGAGATGGTCGATCGTTGGAGCGGTGATGAGCGTAGCGGTGGTGTCTGCGCAATCCCCACCTCCGCCCCCGCCGCCCGCCGCCCCGCAGGTGACTCTGGTCGGCAGGCATAAGCCCCCGCCCGAGGTCCGCGTGTCGGTCGACTCGACGCGCGGTCACGGAGTTTCCCACGACGACCGGTTCGACGAAATCGTCTCGGGCCTGGACGCCTCGAAGCTCTCCCCAGTGGTACCGGGGAGCTTTGAGGCACAGGTGGTGGCGGGTGTAGTCAATTCGACCGGGAACCCGGTCCGCCTCCATCTCCAGGACCCGGATCGACCCGCGATCCGGACATTCAACACCAGCGATGAAGGCGACGTGCTGCTGGCCCGCTGGAACGCCGCGGATCCTAGCCGCCCAGAGCGTGCCACTTGGTTGTGGAACACGCCCTACTGGGACATCTTCATCATGGAGGTGGACCCGGTGGTTCTACGTGCCGACCAGCTGACGCGGTATTGCGAAGGCCTCTTCGTTTGGGACGGAGATCTCATCGACCTTCGCTCGCTCACTCTGACGTACAGGAGCTCGGAACCAGGCAAGCAGGATGTGTTTGGCCGAGGCGAATACGTCCAGACGGAACGGGCTATCTACTCGTTGTGGCTCACTGCTTTGGCAAAGGGCGACCGTGCCTACATCGGCGTGAACCTGTCGAAGTCGATCACTGCGGGGGACCCGCCGGGTGGGCGCGGGATCAAGGAGCGTTTCCCTCCCCTGAGTGAGCGGGTGCTCGGCTGGTCGAGAGATACTCTTCTGGAGGAGATTGGCAAGGATTTTTCCCTGGAGGACCGCCGCAGGGGATATCCCGTGGGCCGCGATGCCATCATCCTCACGGAGTTGCTCTCCCGGGGGCGGGTCAGTGACGCTGAGGTTCGGCGGATTGTGATTGGCGGCTTCGACCTGGGCGATGTTCGGGGTACCGAGGTCATCGGCAGACGCGTATCTGCGTTTCTCGAGGCACTCGAGTCTCGCAATGAGCTGCCGGTGTATGCCCCATCCCTGGCCTCCGCCCTTCTCGGTGCGCCGCTCCACCCCCTTTACGCGGAGATCGTAGTGGGGCGCGTACTCGCTGCGATGAATCGGCACGGCATCGACTTTTCGAAAGAAGCACTCTCATTCCTGGAGCGGGGTCAATACACTCGGGAGAGTCTTTCGTATCTCGAGTCTCACGTCCAGGATGCGGATACTCTTCGTGCCGTCGAGCGTATCCCTGTTCCGCCGGAGTTGGAGGACAACAAGCAGTTCGCGCTCAAGACGATCCGCGAAAGGCTTGGTGTCCCCGTCAACGACCGATAGCGTCGGCCGTGCCGGAGGATAATGGGTCGAATGGACGACTCCCTCTGCCGGCGCATGCGCGATGACTGGAACGAGCGCGCGCGCAGCGACGCGAAGTATTACGTCGCCTTCGGCCGTCGCAATCAGGACGAGGACGAGTTCTTCGCCACCGGCCGCGACCTCGCGCTCGGCCTGACGCCCCAGTTTCTGCGCCTGCCGCCACGCCCCGCGCCACGCTGCCGGCGCGCGCTCGAAATCGGCTGCGGCCTGGGACGGCTGATGCGCCCTCTGAGCGCCCACGTCGGCGAAATCCACGGCATCGACGTCTCCGACGAGATGGTGCAAGGCGCCCGCGAGAGGCTGTGGGACTTTCCCAACGCGCACGTGCACCGCGGCGGCGGCGCCGATCTGGCCGGCTTCGCCGACGAATCCTTCGATTTCGTGTACTCCTACGCCGTCTTCCAGCACATCCCCAGCCGCGACGTGATCTTCGGCTACATGCGAGAGGCGTGCCGCGTTCTGACGCCCGGCGGAGTGTTCTGGTTCCAGGCGAACAGCACGCCGGGCATCGTCGAGGCTCCGGATACCTGGCACGGAGCTCGCATCAGCGACCGCGAGGCGGCGGCATTCGCTCGCGAGTCCGGAATGTTGCTGATGGCGGTCGAAGCCCCCGCGACGCAGTACCTGGCGGTGACCCTCCAGAAGCCGTGCCTGCCCGCCCCCCGCCCGCCCGCGCCGCCGCGAATCCGGCGCATCATCGACGCCCGCAACTCCGGCCCCGTCGTGCCCGCGAGCGGCCGTTGGGCGTTTGCCTCGCTGTGGATCGAGGGACTACCGGCCGACGCCGACTTGAACACGCTCGAAGCCACCGTAGGCCACACCCGCGCGACGTCGGAATCGCTGGCCCCGTTTCTCGGGCCGCCTGAGTCTGCCGGACTCCTGCGATTCAACATCCAGCTTCCGGCGGGCATCGAGCCGGGCCTGCAGCCGCTCCAGTTGCTTTACCGGGGACAGCCGATCGCGCCGCCGCCCTTCCTGCGCGTGATTCCGCCTGGCCCTACGGTCCCCCGCCTGGTGTGGCTAAGCGACGCCGTCGATCAGCTCGCGGGGACGCGCATCGCCAGCCGTTCCATCAAAGCCGCCTTCGAGGAGATACCGGAGGTCAGCCAGTTCCGCGCCAGCGTCGATGGCTGTGAGGTCAAGGTGTTTGAAGTGCACTGCGTCGATCCCGTCCCACCGCTGTTCGAGGTGATCTTTGGCCTGCCCGCCGCCATCGGGCCGGGGCCGCATCGTCTGGATCTCTGGGTGGGCTCGCGGGGGTTCCCTGCGGTGACGATCGAAGTCTCGGCATGAGTGCCGAGACGGCAGGCTGAAGCCTGCGCCACGTTCAGCGCAGCCGCTTGTCCTGCTCGGCCATGATCTTCTCGAACTTCTTCTTCTGGCCGTCGTCGAGGATGTGGAGAATGCGCTGTTTGCCGCTGGCGCGCACGTCATCCAGTTGCGCCTGCAGCGTGTAGTAGTAGGTGAAGAAATCGTCCAGCACGGTCTTGAGCTGCTCGGTCTGCTCCGGCGTCAGATTCAACTCGGTCTTGAGGCGGGTCATCAACACCGCTCCCGGTCCGGCGGGCGGCCCCGGAGGCGGTGGAGGCGAGACGTGCATCCAATGGTGCACCGCCATGCCAACCGTGACGCCCACCAGGAACACCACCGCCAGCGTCAGCAGTATCCGAGGATTCTGCCAGCCCGGAGAGTGCGCCGACGTCATCGATAGTCTCGGTATGTGGCCAATGACACCAGCACGGTCTCGCGATCCCGGTCAACGTTCGAGCCCAGTCCGGGAGGATGCTCGGCAACCATGACCGCCTCGGGCGTGGTCGCGGAGCCTTCGTTCGCCACCTCGGTAAAGGCTACGTAGCCCCCGAGCAGGCAAACCAGCATCAGCGAAGTGGCCAGCAGCCGCCGTCCGAATGACGGCTCGAGGAACGCGTCCCAGAACGACGGTCTGCGCTCGGACTCGATCCGGTCCAGCACCCGGGCATAGAATCCCGCCGGGGGATCAAACGGCCGCGCCGGCGCCAGCACGTGCAGCAACCGGGCCTGCTCCTGCATCGAAGCCGCCTCTTCGCGACACGATTCGCAGACGCGAAGATGGTCCTCGACCTCGGGCACGCTGCCTGGAGCCCCTTTCAGGTAATCTTCCAAGCGTTCTCTGATGAGCCCATGCATACTATCTATTCCCTCAACACTTAGGTTTTCGCGGATCTTAATTGTCCGCTTTCAACTACTTAAGCCGTAACAAGGCCCGGCGACCTGGTCAGCCGCTGGGCCGATTTGAGCAACTTCTGCCGGGCACGGAAAAGCTTCACTTTGATTGTATTCTCGTTGATGCCCGTCATGGCAGCCAATTCTTCGACGGAATGGCCCTCCACTTCCTTTAGCAGGAGCAGGTTGCGCTCCTCCTCGGGAAGCTTGGCCAGGAGCTTCATCACCAGGTCCCGTTGGGCCAGCGCCACGTCCGCCGGCTGGTGCTGATCGCGAGCCGGCTCGGAGTGCTCCATCCGAAGGGCGTCTTCCTCGCTGAAGTCGCTCTCGTACACCAACTTACGAACCTTCTTCTTGCGAAGGTAGTCGTAGCATTCATTCACGGTGATCTTGTAAATCCAGGTGAGCAGCGAGCTTCGGAAATCGAAGCTCTTGATCGAGAAGTAGACCTTTGTGAATACCTGCTGCGCGATGTCCTCGGCGTCGTTGTGGTTGCGCAGAATCCCGTAAATGATTGAAAAGACTTTGGATTGATAGCGTTCCACGATGTCGCGGAATGCCATCTCGTCCCCGTTTTGCGCCCGGCGAACTAGGGCAGCCTCTTCGTTCTTGTAATCCACTCTTCTCTCGACTGCAATTGCCTCACCGGTGGCCGGCAGCCGAAGAGCGTCCGTCATGCTGCTCATACACGAGGAGGGACGCGGCTGCGTTTCCAACGGTTTCGAGGTTTTTGGGCTGGCTTCGACGACCCAGCCGGCCCCTTACCGGGCCCCTGCCGTCCAAAGTACCAGATTTCCGGCAACCTCGGGGGCGAAGTTTCATCTATGTATTGAGACAGGGCTCATGCGCCCGACGTAACGCCACAGGGCCATTTGGCGCAGCGCTCGAAGCCGGGCGGCCCGACTGATAGACTGGAGGCAGCTATGATACAACTCTCAGAACGCGCGGTAGAAAAGGTGAGGGAGATCCTCGATACGCAGGAGCCGAAGCCGGCTGGGCTGCGCATCGCGGTGGTGGGCGGGGGCTGCTCGGGTTTCAGCTACTCGATGGCCTTCGAGAATACCCCTGGCATGCTCGACAAGACGTACACCTTCAGCGGGCTCAAGGTCTTCGTCGATCAGGCCAGCATGCTTTACCTCGATGGGGCCAACGTCGACTACGTCGAAACGCTCGAGGGCGCCGGTTTCAAGTTCGAGAATCCCAACGTCAAATCGACCTGCGGCTGCGGCAGCTCCTTCCAGGCGTAAAGACTCGTCGGCGGTACGTAAGCACCGAACCGCGACCGTGAGGCACCGGACTATAACGCCGCTGCCCCGCGGTCCTCGTTGCGGATACGGATGGTCTCCGCGACGTCGTAGATGAATATCTTGCCGTCGCCGATGCGGCCTGTCCGTGCCGATTCGACCACCGTGCGAATCACCTCGTCGGCGCGCTCGGACGCGATCACCATTTCGAGTTTAATCTTTGGTACGAGGTCGACGTGGTATTCCTGCCCGCGGTAGACCTCGGCGTGTCCCTTCTGGCGGCCGTGCCCGCGGACCTCGCTGACAGTCATGCCGTCGATGCCGATGGCCTTCAGCGCCTCCTTGACCTCGTCCAGCTTGAAGGGCTGGATGATCGCTTCGATTTTCTTCATAGGTCTTACTCCGCGCGTAGATTCGTCTCCTTTTATCTTGCCCCCACGCGGGCCCGCCACTAAGCGCAACGTTTTTATCAACCAGATCCAAAGTTTCTATTTGGTAATTGAGCTTGCGCAGCATACAATCCGATCATGGCTCCACGTACCCGGTAGCTTCGGGGTGAGCCCTTTCCGGCTGCGGCTCCCGGTCGCGCCTGCCAGCCACAATCCACGAAAACTTTGGAGGTTAGTCAAAAAATGAAACGGCGAAACTGTATCCTGACGACGGGATTGTTCCTTTTTCTGGCATCGTCTGCGATTGCGCAAGAAACCACAGCGGCCCCCGCTGCCACCCCAACCCCGGCGCCTGCCGACGCTGCGGCGCCCGCTCCGGCCGCGCTGCCCGCACCTGCCGTTGTCGGCCCTGTCACCTGGCTGCCGCCGGCCACTTTCGATGCCGGGCCCTTTGGCAAAATCGCGGTGAACGGTATCCTGGGAGGTCTGGGCATCGCGACCCAGAACCACGTGCCAGGCGATAAGAGTACACAAGAGGCTTTGGGCAACGGCCAGATTTTCATTCAGAAGACCGACGGCTGGTTTCAGTTCTACCTGCAGGCAGGCGCTTACAATCTGCCGGACCTCGGAGTGCCGTTTCTGGCTACCGACAAAACCATGAGTAACCTCTATGGGCCGGTGCCGGTCGCCTTTCTGAAGCTCCAGGCGGCGAAGAACACCTCGATCCTCATCGGCGAGTTGCCGACACTGATCGGCGCAGAGTACACCTTCAGCTTCGAGAACTTTAACGTCGCTCGCGGTCTGTTGTGGAACCAGGAGAACGCCGTCAATCGAGGAATCCAGATCAACCAGACACTGGGTAAGTTCACGGCCTCCGCGAGTTGGAACGACGGTTTCTATTCCAGTCGCTACAACTGGCTGAGCGGCTCCTTGAGCTATGCCAACGGGCCTCACGCCCTCGCGTTCGTGGCTGGTGGCAACCTGGGGCAGACGAACTACTCGAACTTCGCTACGCCCATCCAGGACAACGGAAGCATTTACAACGTGATCTACACCTATACAAAGGGCCCCTGGATCATCAGTCCTTACTTCCAATACACCAACGTGCCGACTAACCTGAAGGTCGGCATCGCGAAGGGAGCGTCCACCACGGGCGGCGCGGTGCTTGCGAGTTACACCTTCAAGCACGGCCTCTCGCTCGCGGGACGCTGGGAATACATCGGGAGTTCGGGCAGCGCCGCGGACCAGGCCGTCAATCTGATGTACGGCCCGGGCAGCAAGGGCATGTCGTTTACCGTGACCCCCGCCATTCAGCGCGGAGGCTTCTTCGTGCGCGGCGACCTGGCTTTCGTGCACTTGAGCGACATGGCTCCGGGCAGCGGCTTTGGCTCCCTGGGAATGAACAACAACCAGACCCGTGCGATGGCCGAAGTCGGATTCATCTTCGGCAACAACATCACCGAGAAGAAGTAGGATTTGAGTGGGGCAGGCGTCCACGCGGGTCTCCAGACCCGCTCAGCGCCTGCCCCACAGGACTTGTAAACAAAAACAGCGCCCTTTGGGCGGGCGCTGCATCTAACTGGGAAACGAGGATGCAATGGGGATACAGATGCTCGAGGCGATAGCCGCTGCACTGGTGGTCATCGCGTTTTCAGTCTGGGCTGCTGACTTCGGCCTGAGCCGTAACCGGTAACGCTGGGCGAACCGGTCGCGGCTCGCGAGGCCGGGTTCCTACCGCTGGCTGAAGTCTTCCGTGTGGGTCATAAACTCGGGATACGCGCCGGCGCCGAGCTCGAACAGATCCATCCCGCGCCGTTCGCCTTCCACCGCCACCCGCTGCCGGTAGAACCGGTCGAGTGCCCGATTCAACCCGTAGGTCAGCGGAAGCACAAAACCGAGCAACGTCGCGAGGCCCACCAGTTGTGCCACCAATTGGCCCGCCCGGCCGGCGAAAAGGCCCGCCGCAAGGACGCCCCAGATCCCGCCCATCCCGTGCACCGCGATCGCGCCGCCAGGGTCGTCCACCGCCAGGCGCAGTTCGATCCATTCGACCGCGAAGACCACCAGGATGCCCGCCACCGCGCCGGTCAAAACCGCTACCACCGGCTGCACGAAGGCGCATCCGGCGCTGCCTGCCGCCAGTCCGCCCACCCAGCCGTTGGCGACAAGGGACGCGTCCGGCTTGCCGAAGCGGGCACGCGTGACAACCGCCGACGCCAGGGCCGCGGCGGCCGCGCCGAGCAGCGTATTCACCGCCACCAGGATCGTGCGTCCGGGCTCCAGACCGTAATAAAGAATCGAGCCGGCGCAGTTCAGCCCCAGCCATCCCATCAGCGCCGCCAGGCAGCCGAACAGCACCAATACCGCGTTATGGCCGGGAATGGCCGAGGGGGTCCCGTCGGGCGCATACTTGCCGCGCCGCGGTCCCAGAATCCAGGCGATGGATAGCGCCGTGAGCCCTCCCACCGCTTGTATGGAGCTCGACCCCCCGGCATCTACAAAGCCCCTGCCGAGGCCGTTGTTGGGGCCCAGCTGCGCCAGCCACCCGCCTCCCCAGACCCAGTGTGTGAACAGTGGATAGGTGAATCCCGCCAGGAGCGCCGCGGAGGCGCAGCTCGCGCCCAGCCGCCAGCGGTCCGCCCCGCTGCCCAGGGGAATGAGGGCGGCCAATCCGGCGCTGAGCATGCCGAGCCACACAGCGACCGAGGTCAGCGAGCCGTCGAGAGCGATGCCGCGTAAGAAAAAAGGTACCGTGGCCAGCCAGTTCCAGGTCTTCCCGGCGATCGTCACCGCATGCGCCGGCAGCTCCGTGGAACCCTGCCACGCAAACCCGCATACGAAGTACGCCAGGGCAGCCACGCCGATGATCGCCAGTGACGCGAGCATGGCATGCGCCGCGCTGCGCGAGCGCCCCAGGCCGGCGTTGATCAACGCGAGGCCGGCCCCGGCCAGCGGAACCAGGAGAGAGAAGAGAAAGCACAGCGCCATCGCGTCCATCGTCGTTATCCCCTCGCCGCCCGCACTGCCAGATGCGTGCGAATCACCAGCACCAGCCCCACCACTTCCGTAGCCACGCCGGCCAGGATGAAGACCGTCTCGAGCGGCACCGTCTTCAGCAGAGCCGCCGCGCCCAGCACGATCGCCCACCCCGACACGAGTAAGAGAAAACCCGCCAGTTCCATTTCGTTAGTGTCCTATCAAGTCCCGTCCCGCGGGAACCACGCTACTCCCGCAAGATAGAGCCCACGCTGGAGCGTGTCCAATCGATTTTTTCTATGGCACGGCAAAGCCGGAACGGCAGCAACTGCGTGTAATAGAAAACACTTATCCACTACATCGAAACTTCCCGCTTTGCTCGAACGCCCCGCCCGGTTTATTGTATCAATAGCGCAGCTCTTCCCTGTCGGAAGTCTGGGTGATCCCCGTCGATCAAAACAATCTACCTTGTGAGGAGAAGTGTATGGCCGACACCACCCCTGTCGAAATGAAACCGACTCTAGGCTTAACCGGCTTGACGATGAACGCCATGGCGCTCATCGCGCCCGGGGCCTTTCTCTGGCTGACTTTTGCAATCCAGGCGACCACGGGCGTCAGCGCTCCGTCCATGTGGATGGGTATCTTCGTGGCCCTTCTGCTGTGCCTGGCTACCGCCTTGTGCTACGCGGAAATGGCCAAGCTGTACCCGGGAACCGGCAGTTCGTATTACTTCGCGGAACAGTCCTTCCTCAACCATGATAATGTGTGGCGCTATGCCCGCCTTTCGAAGTTCATCGTCGGCTGGGCGTCGCACCTCTATTACTGGATCTA
Organism: uncultured Solibacteraceae bacterium; assembly: GCA_964493965.1. GTDB lineage: Bacteria > Acidobacteriota > Terriglobia > Bryobacterales > Bryobacteraceae > DASWZN01. The sequence continues at coordinate 690 of CAZBQQ010000094.1, read as the reverse complement.
CCCCGGAGTGATGGTGGCGGTCATGGGAGTCCTGTGCGGCTATCTGGCAGGGACCATCTGGCCCAGCTTCATGAGCGCGACCAATCCTGGGCCAATGTTCATGGCGGCGGTTGCGGTGGTGTTCTCGTTCTTCGTAGCGTGGATCGCCCACCGCGGGGTCAACGGCTCGACGGCAGTGAATATCGCCATCAACGTGATCCAGATCACGGCGCTCGTGGTGTTCTCGGTTCTGGCTCTCGGCTTCCGGATGAGCCATCCGCCGGGCAGCGTGGCCTACCAGTACGATTCCACCTCGAGCGAAGCCTACGCCTATGAATTCGCCACGGAAAAGACAGTCGCGAACGGCGTGACCACCGAGACTATCCTGCGCGAGGCCGACGGCCGGCCCAAGCCCAAGCTGGATGCGGCCGGGCAGCCCGTGGCTTTCCACATTGCCTATCCGGCGGCGGACGAAAAGGGCAACTTCCTGAGCCACCCGACCGGCGCTTCCGTCATCGGCGCGCACAACTGGGGCTGGGTTTTCGTCCAGGCTACGGTGGCCATTCTCATCCTGGTAGGGTTCGAATCGGTGACCGCGATGGGGGGCGAGGCGAAGAATCCCAAACGCCACGTTCCAATCGCCGTGCTCGCGTCGCTGCTGATTCAGGGCCTGGTCTGTTACCTGTTTGAGTACTTCGCGGCCAACTACTT
>CAZBQQ010000093.1:20134-21399 GCA_964493965.1 uncultured Solibacteraceae bacterium | reverse complement strand
GTTACCCGGGGAAGCAGTCGGCTCCGAGTATTGGTATTCTGGGGGACTCGCGGAAAGCGCGTGATCCTTGCGGAGCCCGCCATTTGCCCGCGGTGTGACGTCTATTCATGGAGGCTTGGAAGATGCATAAGATTGCGGTAATCGCCGGAGACGGGACTGGCCCAGAGGTGACAGCCGAAGCAGTCAAGGTTCTCAAAGCGGCGGCTGCAAAATTCGATTTCAAAGTCGAGCTGACTGAGTTTGACTTCGGCGGCGAGCGTTACAAGCGGACCGGGGAGTTGCTGCCGGATAGCGCGGTCGAGGAATTGCGCAAGTTCGATGCGATCCTTCTGGGAGCCATCGGACACCCCGACGTGCCTCCGGGCATTCTGGAGAAAGGAATTCTGCTCAAGGCCCGTTTCGCCCTCGACCAGTACATCAACCTCAGGCCGGTGAAACTGTTCCCCGGCGTCAGCACGCCCCTGAAGGACAAAGGCCCGAGCGACATCGATTTCGTAGTTGTCCGGGAGAATACGGGGGACGCGTACACGGGAACCGGCGGCTTCACCATGAAGGGAACTCCCCATGAAGTTGCGGTCCAAACCGCGGTGTACAACCGCTTTCAGGTTGATCGCTGCCTCCGCTACGCCTTCAACTATACGCGGAAGTACGGCAAGAAAGCGCAGGGCAAGTCAAACAAAAACACCCTGGCGCTGTGCGGTAAGACGAACGTCCTGACGTATATTTACGATCTCTGGGAAAGAGCCTTTCACGAGATGGGGCAGAAGGAGTTTCCGGAAATCGCCCGGGAGTACTACCACGTAGATGCGACCTGCATGTGGTTCGTCAAGAATCCAGAGTGGTTCGATGTGATCGTCACGGGAAACATGTTCGGCGACATCATCACGGATCTGGGCGCCATGATCCAGGGCGGAATGGGCATTGCCGCGGGCGGCAACCTCAACCCGGAAGGCGTGAGCATGTTCGAACCCATCGGCGGGAGCGCCCCCAAGTACACCGGTCAGGGTGTCATCAATCCGCTGGCTGCCATCTGTGCGATGCAGATGATGCTGGTAACGCTCGGCGAAGAGAAAGCAGCGGCCGCGGTCGAAGAATCGGTCATGTTTGTCACGGCCAACAAACTGAAATCGCTCGCAGCCGGCCGGATGGGGTATTCGACGTCCGAGGTTGGCGACCTGGTGGCGGCGAGAATCGCATAACGCCGGCAAACAGGGGACGCGATCGGCTCGGTGGCCGCGATGCTGGATTGCAGCTTCGGCCTGAAG
>CAZBQQ010000093.1:0-20034 GCA_964493965.1 uncultured Solibacteraceae bacterium | reverse complement strand
TTATGCCCTCTACCATCATTGACAAAGTCTGGGGTGCACACGTCGTCAGCGAACAGCCGGGGGCGCCGGCGCTGCTGTATATCGACATGCACCTGGTGCACGAAGTGACGTCGCCGCAGGCGTTCGACGGCCTGCGGGCTCGCGGCCTCGTGGTTCGGCGGCCCGAGCACACGTTCGCGACGGCCGATCACAGCGTGCCGACGACGGACCGCACTCTGCCCATCGTCGATCCCATCGCCGCACGGCAGGTGGCTCAGCTGGAGGCGAACTGCCGCGAGTTCGGCATTCCCTGCCACAGCATGGCGAGCCAGCTGCAGGGGATCGTCCACATCATCGGGCCGGAACTCGGGCTCACGCAGCCGGGCATGACGCTGGTCTGCGGCGACAGCCACACGGCGACGCACGGCGCGTTCGGCGCGCTGGCGTTCGGCATCGGCACCAGCGAAGTGGAGCAGGTGCTGGCGACGCAGTGCCTGCTGCAGAAGAAGTCGAAGAGCTACCGGGTCGAGGTCACGGGGCAGCTGCATCCCAGCGTCACGGCCAAGGACATCATCCTGGCACTGATCGTGAAGATCGGCACCGGCGGCGGCACAGGGTGCATTTTCGAATTCTGCGGGCCGGCGATCCGCGCGCTCTCGATGGAAGAGCGGATGACGATCTGCAACATGTCGATCGAAGCGGGCGCGCGGGCGGGCATGATCGCGCCCGACGACACGACGTACGAATATATGTACGGTCGGCAGTTCGCTCCGCAGGGAGAAGAGTGGGACCGGGCGCTCTCGCGCTGGCGGCGATTGCCGAGCGACGAAGGCGCGGTCTATGACAAGCAGGTCTCGATCGACGCCGCCGAGCTCGAGCCGATGGTCACTTTCGGCACCAGCCCGGGCATGGGGATTCCGATTTCTGGCCTGGTTCCCGATCCGGCGGGCATCGCCGATCCAGGCGAGCGGGAATCGGTGGCCAAGGCGCTGCGGTACATGGATCTGGAGCCGGGCAAACCGCTCGCGGGGCACGCCATCGATGTGGTGTTCATCGGGAGCTGCACCAACGGGCGCATCTCCGATCTGCGGGCTGCGGCTTCGGTGCTCAAGGGACGCCACGTCGCTCCGGGCCTGCGCGTATTGGTGGTTCCGGGATCGCACGACGCCAAGCGGCAGGCGGAGGCCGAGGGACTGGACGTCATCTTCCTGGCGGCCGGCGCGGAGTGGCGCGAGCCAGGCTGCTCGATGTGCCTGGCGATGAACGGCGATCAGCTGGAGCCGGGGCAATACGGCGTCGCGACGTCGAACCGCAACTTCGAAGGCCGGCAAGGCAAGGGCGGGCGTACGATTCTGGCCAGTCCGCTGACCGCGGCGGCGTCGGCCGTAACCGGCGTTGTCACCGATCCCAGGAGGCTCGCATGAAGCCCTTTACCCGATTCGAAAGCCGGCTGGTTCCGCTGGCCATCGACAACGTGGACACCGACCAGATCATTCCGGCGCGGTTTCTGAAGACCATCTCGAAGGACGGGCTCGGCAGCCAGCTCTTCTGCGACTGGCGGTACGACGCCGAGGGCCGTCCGAAACCGGATTTCATCCTCAATCAACCGCGCGCGAAGGGGGCGGAGATTCTGCTGGCAGGCGACAACTTCGGTTGCGGCAGCTCTCGCGAGCACGCGCCGTGGGCGCTTACGCAGTTCGGCTTTCGCGCCGTGATCAGCACTTCGTTCGCGGACATCTTCCGGCAGAATTCGCTCAAGAATTCGCTGCTGCCGGTGGTGGTGCCGCGCGAGGTTCACGCGGAGCTTTTCGCGCTGCCGGTGGAAGCGACGGTCTCTATCGACCTGGAATCCGAGACGCTGGTGTTGCCGGACGGCCGTAAGGTGGCGTTCGCCATCGATCCCTTCGCCAAGCATTGCCTGCTGAACGGCATCGACGAGTTGGGCTACATACGTCAGCAGGAGGACGCCATCGCGGCCTTCGAAGCGCGTTGCGGGTCGGCGGTGAACACGCTAGGGTAGAGGTTCTGGCACGCAAGAAACAGCGAGAAGGTCCACCGGTTCCCAAATCCTGGACGCGGCAGCACATAGCCGCGCTGCTCGTGGCCGGAGCTATCGCGCTGGGCTCCCTGCGAGTCATCGCCACCTACACCGTCTTCAACCACACCGTCGATGAGCCCGCGCACATTGCCTGCGGGATGGAGTGGCTCGATCACGGCACCTACCGCATGGAGGACCAGCACCCACCGCTGGCGCGCGTCATGGTCGCGCTGGGCCCGTACCTGAGCGGCATCCGCTCGCAGGGCGTATGGGATAAGGACCCGGGCCAGGCCGGCATGTACTCCGAGGGCCAGTACATCTACTACGCGGGGGACCACTACGGCCTCACGCTGGTGCTCGCGCGGCTCGGCATCCTGCCATTCTTCTGGATCGCTTGCCTGGCGGTTTACTTCTGGGCGCACCGGTTTTTCGGGACCCCTACGGCGGTGGTGTCCGTGGGGCTGTTCAGCTTTCTTCCGGCGGTGCTGGCGCATGCGGGACTGGGCACCACCGACATGGCCCTGACGGCGATGCTGGGTGCGACGTTCGTGGCGATGCTGGCGTGGCTGGAAAACCCGACATGGCGGCTCACGGTGCTGTTCGGTGTCGCGGGGGGCCTGGCGGTGCTGTCGAAGTTCTCGGTCCTGGCCTTTTTCCCGGCGGCGGTTGCGGCAGCGCTGCTCGCGTATCTGGTGGGGGGATGGCCGGGATTCCGCGGCTTGTTCGACCACGCCAAGCGCCTAGCGCTGCCGCTTGTGGCGGCCGGCGGCGTGGCGGCGCTGGTGGTCTGGGCCGGATACCGTTTCCACTTCGGCCCGTCGATCTGGCCCGGCGTGTCCCTGCCGGCGCCTGAGCTGTGGAGCGGAATACGCAGCGTCATGGAGCACAACCGCACCGGCCATCTCGCCTACCTTCTGGGTGAACACAAGGTCTTCGGCTGGTGGTACTTCTTCCCCGTCGTGCTGGCGGTGAAGACTCCACTTCCGTTTCTGGCACTGGCGGGGATCGGCGCGGTGGTTTCGCTGGCGCGGTGGCGCCAGATGCGCGGGGCGCACCTGGTGCCGCTGGGTTTCACGCTGGCCATCCTGGGCGTGGGCATGGCCGGCCACATCAACGTCGGGCTGCGCCATATCCTTCCGATCTATATGGGACTGGCGATCGTGGCGGCGGTCGGCACGGTGCGCTTGTACGAGTGGGCGCGTGGAGGGAGTTGGATCGAAACCGTGCTCGCGATCCTCTACAACCGCGGCTGGGTGGCCCAACAACTGTTGGCTCTTCCGGGCAAGCGCGCCCCTCGTAGCACCTGGGCCAACATCACGCTGCTGGTTCTGGTGAGCTGGTTCGCGCTGACGTCGCTGGCCGCGCATCCCGACTATCTCCCGTACTTCAACTTCATTGCCGGAGACCAGCCGGAGCGCATTGTGGCCGATTCCGATCTCGACTGGGGTCAGGACATGACGCGCCTCGGAACGCGGCTGCGCGAGTTGGGCGCCGCGAGCGTCACCTTCCAGCCGCTGGTCTTCGACTTCTATGACAGGCGCGGCCTTCCGCCCATCAATTTCGGCTCGCCTCTCGCGCCCGCACCAGGCTGGAACGCCGTGAGCATCACGCTGTGGAAGGTCATGCGCATGGGTGTGAACCCTCCCAACACGCCGTGGCCCGACCGCACCACCCTGAAGCCTGTGGAGCGGGTGGGAAAAGGGATGCTGCTGTACTACCTGCCGCCGGGGCGGTGAGGGCCTGCCTCCACGTTTCCGGCTGCGTTCGCGTCAATCTACACTAGGCTCATATGCTGGCACTGCTGGTAGCGGCGGCTTCACTGAGCGCGGGTCAGGCAGCACCGCCGCTGCGCTCGCTTGAAATCGTGCAGGCGCCCGCCGGCGTGCACGGGGGCTGGCAGCTGCCGCAGGGGAAGCCGCTGGTGCTCCAATTCTGGGCCACCTGGAGCACTCCCTCGACGGAGCAGATCCCCCGCTGGAACGCGCTGGCCGAAAAGTTCAAGGACCGCGTTTCGTTCATCGCCATCAGCGCGGAAGACCCCGAAGTCGTCACCGAGTTTCTGAAGACGCGACCGGTGGCCGGCTGGGTGGCGCTCGACCTCGATGGCGCGCTCCACCGTTCCTACGGCGTCGATACGATCCCTCGCACCTTCGTGGTGGACGCCGGAGGCGTGGTGCGCGCGGTCACCCGGCTGTCCGCCCTTCGGGAAGCGGATCTCGAGGCGCTTGCGGCCGGCCGCGCGATTCATCCCACGGAACAGCCGGGCCCTGGCGCCGCGCCGAAGATCCAGGCGGGCCGTGTACCCCGGCTCGTCTCTCCGATCGCAAACGACCGCGTTCCTTACTCGGTCACTTTCCAGTGGATCCCGGTCGGCGACGCCGCGGCCTATGGCATCGAGATCGCCGAACAGGACGGGTTCACGGAGCTGTATGCCGAAGACACGACCGTCGTCGCGCGCTTCGCCCTCGAAGTGCAGGTTGCGGGGCCGCTCTGGTGGCGAGTGCGCGCGCTCGACGCTCACGGCAAACCCGGCCCGTGGTCGGTAACGCGCAAGTTGGAAATCCTGCCTCCGCCGCTGGCCGGATCGGTCGGTGGAATCACGCTGACGCCCACCAGCGTCGGAGGCGGCGGGGCAGTGAGCGCGCTGGTGACGCTCGAAGACCGCGCGCCGGAGGGCGGCGCCTCGGTGCTGCTCTCGTCGAGCGACGGCTCTCTGGTGTCGCTCCCGTCGCGGTTGCTGTTCCCGGCTGGCGAGATGGCGGCGCGGTTTCCGGTCACGACCGCGAAAATCTCAGGAAACGCGGAGGTGGCCATCCTGGTGAACTCACGGGGCGAACAGCGGTCCGCGCTGCTCAGGATCGGCCCACAGCAGGCGGCGGCTGTGCTTGCCGGGCTGGCCGTCCAACCCGGAGTCGTTACGGCCGGCAGCGTGGCCGAAGGAACGGTGACACTGGAAGCACCCGCTGCTGGCAAGACGACGGTTCGCCTGACATCAAGCGATGTCGGGCGCGCGTCTGTGCCGGCCGCGGTGACCATCTCCGCCCAGGCAACCGGTGCCACGTTCCCGGTGCGGGCGGCCCACGCCACCACCACGGCGAATATCACGATCACCGCTTCGCTCGAAGGCGTGACCAAGACGGCGGCATTCGACGTCACGGCCGCCGATAGCCAGGAGTCGCTGGGGGCGCCGGTTCCCATCGCGCCCTCATACGGCGCAGCCATGACGGGCTACGGCTCGGCCGAGTTCTCATGGTCCAGCGTGGATGGCGCCGTGTCCTACACGATTGAAGTGGCCGGCAGCGCGCAGTTCGACACTCCGTCGGCCTTCAGCCGAACCGTTCCGATGCCGGGCGTCACCATCGATCCGCTGGCGAAGGGAACGTTCTGGTGGCGTGTGCGCGGGAACGATGTCAAGGGGGCGCCGGGGAACTGGTCCACGCCGCGGCTGCTGCGGGTGCGGTAGGGGGTCGGCGGCTGGCCGCGGGGCGTATGCTGGCAGGGTGCTCAGCCACACTTCGAAGCTTCGAGGTAGGCAGGAGGACGAAAAGTGGGCAGGTTTTACGGCTCAATTCATGTTCGCGGCGCGGGGTATGACAAGGTATGTGCGGCTTGCACCGAGCTAGCGAACAAGCTGAAGTGCGAATTCTTGCTCGCGCCGGAGATCGGCGGTTGGATCAGCGCCTACCCCAGCAACAGCGGCCAGGACGAGACGGTTTCCCGCGAGATCGCCAGCCTGCTGCCTGGCGAGACGCTGCATGTATTCCTTCATGACGACGACATTTTCAGCTACCTGTACTTTCGGGATGGCAGCCTGGCAGACGAATACAATTCCGATCCGGACTACTTTGGGAAGGCCTCACCAAATGCGCGGAAGGTGCTGCGGGGCACGCCAGAGGCATTCTCCGGGGCGCTTTCAGATCCCGAATGCGCCAGTCTTGGCGACCTGCTGCATTCCGACGACCGCGGGCCGTTCTTTGCCGTGGAGGCTTTCGAGCGCTTCGCCGCGCTCCTCGGGCTGCCGAATGCCTGCACCTGCTACGAGTACTTGATGTCGGGCGACACACGGGGAATCGAAGGGTGGGCGAAGTTCGCCCACGTGCCAGATCGCAGCGCCGAGGTAAAGGCACAGGAGAAAGCTGCCGAGACGCTGAACGGATTCCGGCGCAAAGGCGTGCTTCTTCTGGAGCAGTCGCCGGCGCCGCTAGCCATCTGCCCGGACGGCACCAGCGGGTTCTTCGCGTCGCGCCCGTGGCCCGACGGTTCCGACTGGCCCGAGTTGTCCCGGTTCGCCCCTCCCTGGTCAAACGGCCGCACCGCCGCCGGGCTGGCGATTGGCCGCTACGGTAGTCCGATGTGCACCAGCGCGTCCGGACGCTACTTGGCAGCCGGAGCCGGCCTCTGGGACGCAGCGGAACAACGCCGGATTGCCGAAGTCGAGCCCGCAGTCTCCATCTACGGCCTCGGCTTCACTCAGGACGAGAAGACCCTGGTTACCTGGTCCGTTCCAAGAACTGATTGTTCCCAGGAAGTCCTATTGACCTCGGTGCCCGGCGGGCGCCGGGTGCGCACGCTATCTCTGGGTCAGCCGGGCCCTGCAAGCCTACCGATCGCGCTCCACCCATCGGGCCAGATCCTCCTCGGCAGTGGGCCGTCACACGCTCTCAACGCCATCAGCCTTTCGACCGGGGCAACGGTGCGAACGTTCTACGCCGCGCCCACGGCCGTACCGTTCAAGATCAGCGACGAGCAACGGAACATGATGAGACAGCGGCTTGAGAACCTGGCGAACCCGGACAGTGAGGCCGCCAAGTCACTGCAGCAGCAGTTCCGCCTCTCGAAGGATGAGGTGCCCGGATTCGTGAAGGATTTCGCCCAGGATCTGGAGGGGTGGCGGAAGAGGTCCGAAGCCAGGGGACCCCAGCCTTCGGAACAGCCTTGTCGCGTTTTGTTCAGTCAGAATGGCCGGCTGCTCTTCTGCGTCACGGACAAGGGTCTCCGGATCTTCGATTGGGAGCCCCTTCTTGCGTCGGCCGAAGAGTCACCGGCGCCCCGCTTTCGACTGGATCTGGAGACTCCGGACTTCGACGCATCCGCGTGGAAAGGAGCGGGGATTGCCGAAGCCTGGAAGAAGCATGATCGCTTGCGGCAGCAGAAGAAGATATTCGCGCTCGCAGAAGATCCGCCAAGGAACCTTCTACTGTTTGGGACAGGAGGCGGAAGGGTCGGCGCCGTCGACCTGGAAACGGGGAGAGATCGCACTCTGCTGACGATCCCAGGCGAAATGATGGTCAGCGACATGGGGCTCTCCACAGACGGGGCGGTGTTGTACACAAAGCTGCGCCCAGCCAGCGTGGAGGTAGGGCTGAAGAATAGGTCACGGCTCCTGCTCTGGGACTACGACAGGCTAACGCTCCGTCCAGACCAAGTAAAATAGGCGTCTTGGCCGAACCTCTCAACCTCGACAACCTGCGCGTGGTGCTGGTGGGCACTCGCAACCCGCTGAACATCGGCGCGGCGGCGCGCGCGATGAGCAACTTCGGGTTCACGCGGCTGCGCGTGGTCAACGCCTACGAGGTCGCTTTCCGCGAGGCGCGCTCCGCGGTGGGAGCGGCCGCGCTGCTCGCGGCGGCGGAAGAGGTCCCCACCGTGGCCGACGCCGTTGCGGATTGCACGCTGGTCGTGGGCACCACGGCCGTCGGGCACCGCGAGTTACAGCATCCGCTGAGGCGCCTGGAATACGGGGCGCGGCTGATCCGACGGGAGATGAGCCCGGGGAATGTCGCGCTGCTGTTCGGATCCGAGAAATTCGGGCTCTCGAACGACGACCTCAGCCATTGCCACTGGCTCATGCGCATCCCCACGCGCGACGCGCATGGCACCATGAACCTGGGGCAGGCGGTGGCACTCTGCCTGTACGAACTCGTGCGCGATTCGCGGGCGGCCAGGAAAGTGCCGGTGGCGGTCAGGCCCGCGAGCGAGGCGGAGCGGGAGCGCTTCACCACCATGCTGCTCGACGCGCTCCGCGCCAGCGGCTACGTCAATCCGCGCACGGCGACTTCCACCACGCAGAAAGTGCGGCGGCTGGTGCGGCGCCTCAACCTCCCGGCGCGGGACGCCGAGGTGTGGCAGGGCATGATGAAGCAGATCCTGTGGAAGCTCAATTATCATGGGGGAGGCCAGGGAGGAGGCAATGACCAAGGTTGAGATTCCCTTCGAGTTGGAGCGGCCCCTGGACGCCGCGGCGTGCGACCGCATCGTGGAGGCGCGCTCGGTCTACGGCATCCTGCGCGTCGAGGCGGGACCCGGATCCGACAGGCTGACGGTCGAATACGACGCGTCGAGGCTCACGGCCGCCGACGTCGAGGCGGTGCTCCGAAGGGCCGGCGTCGCGGTCGCTCCCAACGAGCCTCTCAACAAGCATCTCAACACGCTGGGGCCCGCTTGATTACACTAGAGAGATTATGGACGAGCGGGCTTTCTACAACGAGACGCAAACGGTAAAGGCGGCGGAGCTGGTGTGCCCCTTCTGCCGAACCCCCAGCAAGCAGGATCTGCGGTGGCTGGTGCGCAAGAAGAAGGACCGCCTGCCGGGCAACGCCAACTCGGACGACCGCATGAAGTTCCAGAAGGCGCAAAGCTACATGGTGCTTCTGGACGACAAAGCCGCGTGCAAGAACCTGCGCTGCCGCAAGCGGTTCGACATCTCGGGCATGAAGACTATGGCGTTTCTGGCCGACGAGGGCCTGCCGAAAGATCTGTAGAGCCCTGGCGCAGGGCGTCGTCCAGCAATTCCCGCACGCCTAGCCGCTCCGCCCACTCGCTGAGATAGGCGCGGTCGAGGCGGTCCCCCTGTATCCGCACCACACCGAGAACGTCGTTCCACTGGCGCGCGGAGACCGAGCCTCCCTTGCGGAACCAGGACAGCTTGGCGAGGATGATGTCTTCGGGGGAGGCGACTCGGAAACGCAGCGGCGTCGTGCTGAACGGCGATGCGTCTACCGTCGAGGCCCGGGCCATCTCGGAGCGCTGGAACTCGGATACCACGGGAAACAGGTCGAACTTATAGCTGCTCTTGAAGTGAATCACGTTGAACGAGAGGCCGCGATCGAGCGCCTCGCGGATCATGTCTGCATCGGCATAGAATTCACCCTGCAGAGTCGAGGCAAGGGCTTCGGCCTGCGCCGGGCCCAGCTCGACTACCAGATCGATGTCCATAGTCGCCCGGCCCGAGCCGCGGATGGAACTGGCCAGCGATCCGCCTACCAGGTAGCGCACCCCGAGATGATCGAGCGCCGCCAAAAGGCGCTCGAAGGCGGCCGTCGGGTCAGAGATGGGCATCGGGGCACCAACCGTAGACACGCGTTACGGTGTCCGGGTCCAGATGGCGGGCAGCGACCCGAACCAGCACTTCCTCTTCGGTAGCCGCCGGGTACATGGAGCGAACGCCGGCCTCGGCAAGGCGCAGCAGCATGCCGGAGAGCTGCAGCGCCAGAGTGGCCTTCTCTCCCGGGGGCATTTTGCGCTGCAGGTCGTACATGACCTCCAGCACGCGGGGGTCGGTGTCGGCGTAGTCGGGCTCGAATTCCATCTGCTAAAAGTATACGTACTGTCACGCGGGTGTAAACTAGGCTTCTCGTACGATGTTGTAGACTGGTGCTTGGGGAGGTGGGTCTTCTCGAGTAGTCTCTCCAGCGAGAGCGTCCCGGCGGCCATCGTGTCGTCAGTCCGCAAGATTCCTGCGGCCCTTTTCAACCTCTTCTTCCCCGATGACTGCCGCGTCTGCGGCAAACCCCTCACCAACGTATCGCGTATCCCGGTGTGTCACGCCTGTCTGGCCGACCCGCGGCCCCTGGACGCCGAGTACTTCTGCGTGCAGTGCCGGACGCCGTTCGTCAACCCGGCGCCGCTCGACGAGGAAGGCCGTTGCGAGCTGTGCCGGCGCGGGCTGCGCGGATTCGATGCCGCCTATTCGTTCGGCGCCTACCAGGACACGCTGCGGGAGCTGATCCACCTTTTCAAGTACAGACGGATCCGGACGCTGGCCGCGCCGCTGGGCAGAATGATCGCCTCGGCGGTGCCGGTTGACCAGTCCTTCGACGCCGTGGTGCCGGTGCCGCTGCACTGGCGGCGCCGCCTGGACCGCGGTTTCAACCAGTCGGAGTTGCTGGCGCGCGCCGTGGCGCGTCGCTACGGACTGCAGGTGACGAACGCCGTCCGCCGGCGCCGTACAACCACCGCCCAGGCCGGTTTGAGCAACGCGCGGCGCAGGTCGAATGTTGCCGGCGCGTTTACGGTCGCGCGACCAAGGGCCATCGCCGGCCGCCGCGTGCTCCTTGTAGACGACGTGATGACGACCGGTGCGACAGCGGCGGCCTGTGCCGCGGCGCTGCGGCAGGCCGGCGCGAAATACGTCGCGCTGCTGACGCTGGCGCGCGTGGACCGGCGGATGGGGGTCGAGCCCTACCAGGCGCGACCCGTGGCAGCGGGGGTCTCATGATAGCAGCCTTGAAGGGACTGCAGAAGCCTGTACTGGTTCTGAACGCAAGCTACGAGCCGATCAATGTCTGCGCGGCGCGGCGGGCACTGATCCTGGTTCTCAAGGGCGTCGCCCACCCCGAGGAGTTTTCCTCGACGGCGCTGCATTCGGCGCGGCAGACGCTGAATCTGCCTTCCGTGATCCGGCTGCTCGAGTACCGGCGCATCCCGCACCAGACGCGTTCGCTGTCCCGCAAGAGTATCCTGATGCGCGACCGCTACACCTGCCAGTACTGCCTGCGCCCGCTGCCTTCGGCCGAACTGACCCTCGACCACGTGGTTCCCCGCTCGCGTCATGGCGAGACGACCTGGGAGAACCTGGTGGCCTGCTGCCATGCCTGCAACAACAGGAAGGGCGGCCGGACGCCCGACGAGGCGGGGATGAAGCTGGAGCGCCAGCCGCGCCCCTTCACGCTGCACACCAGCCGGCACCTGATGCGGCTGCTTGGCCGCAGCGACGAGAAGTGGCGGAAGTATTTGTTTTATTGATACCACCCATCGCTCATGGCCCGTCGCCCGTCGATCAGCTGAAGGTGTACCGCTTCGCAACCGGGAGTTGTCGCGGTGCCAAGCCGGGAGAACCGCGACCCTTGCGACGGGCGACGAGCGACGGGCGACGGGCGGTTGCTAAAATTGCTGATACGTGATTCGGCCTGCGACGACGACGGCTCTCCTGCTCTGCCTGCTCGGGATGAAGGCTGCGGCAGCGCCCGAAGACTTCGAAGGAAGGCCGGTCCAGGCGATCGAGTTCGAGCCGCAACAGCAGCCCTACAGCCGGGAATATCTGGATGAGATCCTGCCGGTGAAGGCCGGCCAGCCGCTGCAATTGGAGCAGGTCCGGGCGGCAATCGAGCGTCTTTATGCCACCGGCCGGTATGCCGACATCCGCGTCGATGCGGAAGCCGCGGCCGGCGGCGTCCTGGTGCGCTTCCTCACGCGCGGGAACTACTTCGTGGGCCGGGTGACCGTCGAGGAGATCTCGGCGCCGCCCGCCGCGGGAGTGATGGTGAACTCCACGCGCCTTCAACTCGGCACACCGTACGTTCCCTCGAGCGTCGAACAGGCCATCGCCAATCTTGGCGACGTTCTGCGCAGCAACGGCTTCTACAATACGCGCATCGAGCCCGAATACCAGTACGATCCGGACACGCAGCAGGTCGCCATCCATTTCCGCGTCTCTACTGACGCTCGCGCGCGCTATGCGCCGCCCACCATCGTCGGGAACGCGGAACGGACGCCGCTCGAGGTCGTGCAGACGACACACTGGAAGGGCTGGCTGGGCTGGAAGAAGGTCACCGCGTCGCGGACCGAGGACGGGGCCGAACGGGTGCGCAATTCCTACCTGAAGCGGGACCGCCTGGAGGCCCGGGTCTCCATCGACAAGATGGATTGGGACCGGCAGACCAACCTTAGCCGTCCCACGCTGAACGTCGAGGGTGGCCCGACAATCCAATTCACCACCGTGGGCGCCAAGGTCTCGCGGGGCAAGCTCAAGCAGTTGGTGCCGGTGTTCGAAGAGCGGGCGGTCGATCGCGACCTGCTGGTGGAGGGCGCCAACAACCTGCGCGAATACATCGAGAGCCAGGGCTACTTCGACGCCAAGGTGGACTTCTCCACGAAGTCCACGCCGGGCCAACAGGTGATCGAGTATCGCATCGACCGCGGCGAGCGGCACAAAGTGGCGCTGGTGGCCATTCGGGGCAATCGCTCGTTCAGCGCCGATGTCATCCGCGAGCGGATGTATCTGCGGAAGGCGTCCATGCTGCAGTTCCGGCACGGCCGGTTCAGCGACGATTTCCTGCGCCAGGACGTGGAGGCGATCACGGCCCTGTACCGGGCGAACGGGTTTCGCGACGTCGAAGTGAAGACCCGCGTCGAGCATGGCTATAAAGGACTGAGCACCAACCTGGCGGTGTACATCGATATCGGCGAGGGGCCGCAGTGGCTGGTGGAGCGCCTGGACGTCGAAGGAGTCTCGCCGGCCAACCACGATGCGATCACGCGGCTGCTCGCCTCGCAGCCCGGACAGCCCTTTAGCGAGGAGAACGCCGCCGTCGACCGCGACAACGTCCTCGACTTCTACTACAACCACGGCTATGCGAACGCGAACTTCTCCTGGACCTTCGCGGCTGCCGCAAAACCGGACCGGGCCAACGTGCACTACACCGTCCAGGAGGGAACGCAGCACTTTCTACGGCGGTTCCTGGTGAGCGGCCTGCGTGCGACGAACATGCGGCTGATTGACGAACGCGAGGGCATCCACACCGGCGACCCGCTGTCTCGGGTCAGCATGCTCGAAACGCAGCGGCAGCTGTATGATCTGGGCATTTTTTCGCGCGTCGACATGGCGATCCAGAACCCGGGCGGGGACGAGCGCGACAAGTACGTGGCGCTGGACGTGGAAGAAGCCCGGCGGTACACGATCACCACCGGTTTCGGCGCGGAGATAGCGAAGATCGGCGGCTGCCAGACTTGCCTGGACGCGCCCGCGGGCCAGGCCGGCTTCAGCCCGCGCGCTTCGTTCGGCGTGTCGCGGAGAAACTTCTGGGGGCAGGGGCACGTGCTCTCGTTCCAGACCCGGGTTTCGACCCTGGAACAACGGGCCGTGCTCACCTATGAAGCGCCTCAGTTCCTGGGCACTCCCAATCTGAACCTGCTGTTCAGCGGCCTGTTCGACGATTCCCGGGACGTCCGGACGTTCTCGGCGAGACGGCGGGAAGGCTCGATGCAGGTAGGCCAGAAGCTGAACCGGGCAAGCACGATCCTTTACGGATACTCGTTCCGCCGGGTGAGCGTGAGCAACTTGAAGGTGAGCCCGGAACTGATTCCGCGCTTCTCGCAGCCGGCCCGCATTGGAATGCTCACGATCAACTACATTCTGGACCGCCGCGACGACCCAACCGACGCGCACCGCGGCATCTACTCCACCATCGATGCCGGCCTGGCGTCCCATGTTGTTGGCTCGCAGACCGATTTCACGCGCCTCATCGTGCAAAACGCCACCTATCATCCTTTCGGATTCGGCAGCCGGTACGTGTTTGCGCGGTCGCTCACGTTCGGCTGGCTGCAAGTCTTAAAAAACGGCCAGACAATTCCGCTCCCGGAAGAGCTGTTTGGCGGCGGCGCGTCCTCGCATCGCGGTTTTCCGGAAGACCAGGCTGGGCCTCGCGATCTCGAGACGGGGTTCCCACTGGGCGGCAACGCCCTGCTGGTCAACCAGACCGAACTGCGATTCCCGCTGGCCGGCGACGACCTCAGAGGAGTACTCTTCTGGGACGCGGGCAACGTCTTTTCCGACTTGAGGACCATCTCGTTTCGCGTTCTTCAGCGGAATCAAACGGATTTCAATTATATGGTGCATGCGGTCGGGTTTGGCCTGCGGTACAAGACTCCCATCGGGCCGGTGCGGTTGGATCTGGCGTACAGCATCAACCCTCCGAGGTTCTTTGGATTCAAGGGCACGCTCGATCAGCTCATCGCGTGCTCGGGCCCGATTCCGCCCACGACCGGCTGCATCCAGACCACGCAGAAGATCAGCAACTTCCAGTTTCATTTCTCGCTGGGGCAGGCTTTCTGATGCGGGAAAACACATTTCTAGCCGCCGATGAACGCCGATCAACGCCGATAAACGCCTTCCGTCTTATTCGTGTGCATTCGTGTTCATTCGTGGCCAGATTTTGGTTCGCCATCCTGTTGTTTGTGGCGCTTGCTCCTGCTGAGGTCATCGACCGGATGGCGGTTACGGTGGACAACCAGGTCATCACGACCAGCGAGATCGGCGAGGCGCTGCGGGTTGCCGCCTTTCTCAACGGCGAGAAACCCGATTTCAGCCCGGCAGCGCGACGGAAGATGGCGGACCGGCTGATTGAGCAGGTTCTGGTCCGCCGCGAGATGGAGCTCACGCGCTATCCGGAGCCTCCTTCCACGGAGATTGAGCAGACTTTGAGTCAGGTGAAGCACCGGTTCCCCGGCGAAACGCAATTCCAGCAGGCGCTGGCGGAATACAAGCTGACCCAGCGGCAGATCGAGAGCGCCCTCCGCCGCCAGATCACGCTGCTCCACTTCACCGATCTGCGGTTCCGCCCCGAGGTCCAGGTGCAGGAGAGCGACGTCAAGCAGTATTACGAGACGGTCTACCTGCCCGAGATCCGCAAGAAAGGCGTTACGCCCGAGCCCTCCTTCGAGGACGCCCAGGACGATTGCGAGGAGGCGCTCACGGCCCAGTTGGTGGACAAGCGGCTGGATGCGTGGCTCATCGAAGCGCGTGGGAGTGCTCGCATCGAATACGATGAAGATGCGTTCCGATGAGGCGCACCTTCAAAATCGGGCTGTATACACTGGGCGGTCTGGCTGCCACGGCCATAGTGGTGGTGGTCGCCGCTCTCATCGTCATCCAAAGCGCCTGGTTCCACGAGAAGGTCAGGCAGCGGATGGTGCGGGAAATCGAGGACGCCACGGGCGGGCGTGTCGAGCTGGGCTCCTTCGATTTCGACTGGCGCACCATGACCGTCACGGTGCGCAACCTTGTGATCCACGGAACCGAAGGCCCGCAGGAGGCGCCCTTCGCCCGCGTCGATCTGGTTCGCCTGGAACTCAAAGTGATTTCGGCGCTCGAGGAGCGCGTCGATCTGGCGTCGGCCCTGGTCGAGCGGCCCCAGGTGAACGTCATTGTCTATCCCGATGGGCACACCAACGTTCCCCAGCCGAAGGCGGCCGCGAAGCCGCACCGAGACTCGATCGAAAGCGTCCTGGACCTCGCCATCAAGCGCTTCAACCTGGTGGACGGCGTCGTACAAGCCGGCATACGCCGGATTCCGCTGACGGTCCGCGGCGAGAATCTGCGGGCAGCCGTAGTCTATCAGGCCGGGCCGGCGCGCTACGAGGGCGACGTCACGTTCAGGGATCTGGACGTCAAGCTCGGTGCGCGTCCGGCTCTGCCCATCGAAGTGGACACGCACTGGGCGCTGCTGCGCGACCGGCTTGAAATCCGACGGGCCCGTTTCGGCCTGGGCGAATCGTGGGTCTACATCTCGGGCGTGGCGGACCGCGCTCCCGGCGCGCAGCAGTTCCGTCTGGACTATTCGGCCCGCGTCGGCGTCAAGGATGTCACGCCGGGCTTGGACCTGGGCCCGCTGGTGCATCGCGGCACCGTGTCGCTCGATGGCCACGCAACGATCGGGGACGGATCGCGGTACGCCGTCTCCGGCAAGCTGCGGGCCGCGGGCCTGGTCGTGGAATCGGGCGGCATCCGGATCGAGGACGTTCGCGCCGATTCCGCATTCACGGCAGCGCCGGGGCGCGTGACGCTCACCGATCTGGCCGTCGCCGCGCTCGGAGGCCGCTTCGCGGGCCGCGTGGAGATCGCTGACTTCCGGCACTTCCTGATGGAGGGCGTAGCCAACGGGTTTTCGCTTCAGCAGATGAAGCTGATCCAAGAAGTGCGTAGGGTCGCCTGGGATGGCATCGCGTCGGGGCCGGTGCGCCTGAGCGCCGAAGTGCGGAATCGGCGCCTCGAGCAACTGGTGCTCGAAACCCGGCTCGACATCGCTCCCGGCGCGGGACCGAATCCCGTACAGGGGCTGATCGACCTCAACTACAACCTGGCCGCGCACGAGGTGGACTTCGGGCCTTCGAACCTGGCGACGAAATTCAGCCACATCGGGTTCAGCGGAGCGCTGGGAAGAAGGCTGAACGTCGCGCTCGATACCACGAATGAGGAAGACGTTCAGACCGCCATCGCGATGTTCTCCGCCGGACCCGCGCCGGAGATGCCGCTGAAGCTGGTCAACGGGAGCGCGACGTTCCAGGGCGCCGTGACCGGACCGCTCGCCAATCCGGCTATCGACGGCCACCTGAAGGCCACCAACTTCGTGGTGGCGGGGCGGCAGGTCGACCGCGCTGAAGCGGACGTGGCGGTCGCGAGCACGGGCCTGGCCGTGCGTCAGGCAACCGTCAGCCGCCTCGGAATGCGCGCTTCGGGCGACCTGCGACTGGACTTTCAGGACTGGAAGCCAGCGGATTCCTCTGCGCTCTCGGGCAACCTCGCGCTCCGTTCGCCGCACTTGGCCGACGTGCTCGCCGCCGCGGGAGTCGCGCCGAGCGACGTCACCACCGGCGACCTTTCTTTGAACCTCGAGCTGGCCGGCACGCTAGGGGCGCCCGTGGCGTCCGGAAGCGCGCGCGCGTTGAAGGTGGTGGCGGCGGGCCAGCCGGTCGACCGCGTGGAAGGCGATCTGCGATACTCCGCCACGCAGCTGGACCTTCTGAACGCTCAGTTCACCGCAGGCGCCGGCAAGGTGCAACTTTCCGGAAGCTACGACCATCCGAAAGGGACGTGGCGGCAAGGTCGCCTGCGGTTCGAAGTGAATACCGGTGGCATCGACCTGGCCCTGGTGAAGGCCGTGGCGGACCGCGTGCCCGGAATCGAGGGAAAGATTGAGGCGCAGGCGGCCGGCGAGATCACCTTCACCGCCGCAGGATTCCAGCCGGCGCTGTTCAACGGGCGAGCCGGCCTGCACGATTTCGGCGTAAGCGGCGAGCGGCTGGGCAACCTGGCTCTGACGGCCACGACCCACGGCCACGCGCTCGACGCCAAGCTGGAAGGGAGCCTGGTCGGCTCGACGGTCACCGGAACGAGCGCCTGGACGCTCGAAGGGGACTACCCGGTGCGCGGACGGATCGATTTCACGCCGCTGCAATTCTCGACCCTGATCGCGCGGCTTCACCCGAAGAAAGGCACCGAGCCGCTTCCCTTCGAGGGCTTTGCCGCGGGCTCGGTCGAGTATTCCGGCTCGGCCTCAAACGCCCAGAGCTGGCGGGCTACGGTCAACCTGCCTTCGCTCCAGATCCAGCCGGCGGCGAGGCTTGTCGGGGAGGCTCAAGCGCCCGGCTTGACCCTCCGCAACGCCGCCCCGGTGTTGATGGACGTGGACACCAAAGGCGTCCACGTGCGGCAGGCGCATTTCCAGGCCAAGGACACGGACGTGAACGCCAGCGGCAACCTCACCTTCGGCGCGAGGAGTCCGTGGGACCTGCGCCTGCAGGGCGCCGTTAACCTGGCGCTGCTCGAAGACTTCGAGAGCCGCATGTACGCCTCCGGCTCGGTGGGACTCGATGTGTCGCTGCGCGGCGAGCTGTCAAATCCGGAGGTCTATGGGCGCATCGACCTGAAGAACGCATCCGTCAGCTTCGTCGATTTCCCCAACGGTTTTGAAAACGCGAACGGCGAGATCCTGCTTTACCGCGACCGCGCCACGATCCAAACGCTGAGCGCGCAGAGCGGCGGCGGACGCATCGACGTGAGCGGATTCGTCAGCCTGGCCGATGGGATCGCATTTCACCTGCAGGCCAAGACGACGAACGTGCGGGTGCGCTATCCGCAGGGCATCAGCTCGACGTCGAACGCGTCGGTGACGTTCACGGGCACGCCGGAGAGCAGCCTGCTGTCGGGCAACGCGACGGTGACGCGCGTGGGGCTCAGCCTGCAATCGGACCTGGGCTCGATGCTGGCGACGAGCGCGCAGCCGGTGCAGGCACCGCTCGAGCCCAGCCGCTTCCGGCAAGGCCTGCGCTTCGACCTTCACATCGTCACCGCGCCGCAGGTGCGCGTCGAGACCAACGTGGCCAAGGACGTGCAAGTCAACGCCGACCTGCGGCTGCGCGGCGACGACGCCCGCCCCGTCCTGCTCGGCCGCGTGCTTCTCAACCAGGGGCAGGTGAACTTCTTCGGCACCCAGTACGCCATCAATTCCGGCCAGATCCTTTTCGTGAACGCGACCAAGATCGAGCCGACGATGAATCTCAGCCTGGAGACGCGGGTGCGCGGCGTGAGCGTCACGTTGCACATCTCCGGGCCCATGGACAAGCTGAACATGAGCTACACGTCCGATCCGCCGCTGCCGTTTTCGGACGTCCTGGCCCTCCTGACTACGGGGCGTGAGCCGGGGCAGCTATCGGGAACCACGCCGACGGCATCGGCGCTGGTGGGGCAGAGCTATCAGCAGGGCGGAGCGAGCGCGCTGCTGAGCCAGGCCATCGGCAGCCCGCTCACGGGCCGGCTGCAGCGCTTCTTCGGCGTCAGCCGCCTGAAGATCAACCCGCTGGTCACAGGGCTCACCACGAGCAACGCCGCCGCCCAGATCACGCTCGAGCAGAACATCACCAACAACCTCACGTTCACCTACATTACCGACCTGTCGCGCGCGCAGGCCCAGACCATCCAGATGGAGTGGGACTTCACGCCCAACTGGAGCGGTCTGGCGGTGCGCGAAGAGAACGGGCTCTTCGGCATCGACTTTCTGTACAAGAAGCAGATCAAGTAGACGGCCCAAGACGGCCCTCTGGGCCGTCGGCTGTCAGCTATCAGCTTTCAGCTCCGATTTAGCCGCCACCCGCTGCCTGTGCTAGCCTTCCTGCATGGACTGGGCGTTCCAGCGCCGCATGATGGTCTCGCGCCAGTTGCGCAGCCGGGGGATTCGCGACGAGCGGGTGCTCGCGGCCATGCTCGAGATCCCGCGCGAGGAGTTCGTCCCAGAGGACAACCGCACGGCCGCCTACTCGGACGAGCCGTTGGGCATCGGCTACGGCCAGACGATCTCGCAGCCTTACATGACCGCGCTGATGGTGCAGTGTCTGGAACTCGAAGGGACCGAAACGGTGCTCGAAGTCGGCTCCGGCTGCGGGTACCACGCCGCGGTCCTGGGCGCGCTGGCCGCGCGGGTAATCACCGTCGAGCTCATCCCCGAGCTGGCTGCGATGGCGCGACTGAACCTGGAAAACGCCGGTCGGATCGGCAACATCACGGTGATCGCGGCCGACGGGTCGCTGGGCTACCCGCCGGAAGCGCCGTATGACGCCATCTCCGTCGCCGCCGCTGCGGCCGCGGTTCCGCGCGCCCTGATCGAGCAGCTCAAAGACCGCGGCCGCATGGTGATTCCTATCGGTCCTTTCGCCGACCAGGAATTGCGCGTGTTGCGGAAGCAGGGCAGCGAGATCGACTGGCACGTGGCCGAATACTGCCGCTTTGTGCCGCTGCGCGAGGCCGCGCCGCGAGTAGACTGAGGAGATGGGCATGCGGCTCCGGACAGCGCAGGGAAAGCTGAAGATCGAGCACAGCATCATCGACGGCGTGCGCGATATGCTTCGGCGCCTGCTGGACGAGAACCCCTCGGCCATTCGCTCGGTGGTTCCGGGAGTGATTCGCCCGGTGCGCGACGCGCGCGGCAAGATCCGCGTCCACGTGACGGTGCCCACCACCAACGGCTGGAAAGCGATCGCCCTCTCGGCCGGCGCGCGCCAGGAACTCTTCATCAGCACCACTCTGGACAAGGCCGCGCTGGAGAAGGCGCTGGCGAAGGCGGCGGAAGACTAGCCCCGCC
This sequence comes from uncultured Solibacteraceae bacterium, assembly GCA_964493965.1. GTDB lineage: Bacteria > Acidobacteriota > Terriglobia > Bryobacterales > Bryobacteraceae > DASWZN01. The sequence continues at coordinate 105 of CAZBQQ010000093.1, read as the reverse complement.
ACCGCCCGGGGATCGCCTCAGCGCATCTCGGGCAGGCGCCCTCAGCGGTCAGGCGGTATTCCAGGATGCGGTAGCCTCGGCGGCGGATCAGCGTCTCGCCGCAGC
>CAZBQQ010000092.1:0-21445 GCA_964493965.1 uncultured Solibacteraceae bacterium | reverse complement strand
AGTTGGACGGAGGCGGGTCTGGAGACCCGCTGCAGGACTGGAGTCCTGCCCCACGAGACTCATCTCGACGCGAAAGTGTCGGCACGACTGCCGACACGGCAGGCTGAAGCCTGCGCCACAACTAACCCCGGCGAGCCTCTCCCATTCCTCCTCGTTTCCGTGTACGCTTGCGGATAACGGGAGGGATGTATGTCAAGCAGCCGCATTATCCTCGCCGGTGTTGTGGGCGGGATTGCCATGTATGCCTGGATGTCAGTGGCGCACATGGCTCTGCCGCTTGCCACCGCCGGCATTAGCCAAGTCAACAACAACGAAGCCGCCTTGCTGGCTCAGATGCACGGTACGCTGGGCGAAACCTCGGGCCTGTACATGTTCCCATCCTTCGGGACGCCGGACCAGAAAGTCCTATCCATGACGGAGTACCAAAAGAGACTCGACGCCAATCCGTCGGGCATGCTGATCTACCATCCGCCAGGGCGACAGGCGTTGAATCCGGTGCAATTCGTCACGGAGTTCCTGCTCGAGGTCTTCGAGGCTTTTCTGGCCGTCCTCCTGCTCGCGCAAACGCGCCTGACGAGCTACGCCGCGCGCGTGGCTTTCGTTACGGGGCTCGGGGTCCTCGCGTCGCTGGGAACGAACATTTCGTATTGGAATTGGTACGGCTTTCCGGGCAGCTATACGGCGGCATACATGGTGACGCAAATTGTCGGTTTCCTTGCGGCAGGACTGGTGGGGGCCGCACTGATGCGGCCGGTTGCGCAGCTCAGGCCCCAGCCCGTGGCGGTGTAGGAGGAAGACGTGAAAACTCTGTTGCTTGCGCTGACGCTGGGCGGCGCGATCCTGCACGCCCAGCCGGAAGGACTCTGGCAGGGCTACGACGGTGAGTGGGGCCACGTCTCGAGCCAACTGATCGCGCTAGCCGAAGCGACGCCGCCCGAGAAGTTCGCGTGGCGGCCGGCCCCAGGCGTGCGCTCGACCAGCGAAGTCTACATGCACATCGCGATGGCCAATCTCTACCTGTTGAGCATCACGGGCCCGGCGCTGCCTGCGGACTTCAAGCCAGACCTGGAGAAGACCGTCACCGCGAAGGCGGACGTGATCGCCTGGCTGAAGCGCTCGCTCGATGCGGTGAAGGCGGCTCACCCGGCCGCGACGCCTGCCGACCTTCAGCGCAAGGTGAAGGTCTTCGGCAGAGATGCGACTGTGGACGGCATGTACCTGCGGATCATCGTCCACGCCAACGAACACATGGGGCAGCTGATCGCGTACGCGCGGATGAGCGGCGTGGTGCCGCCGTGGTCGAAGAAGGCCGGGGATTAGCGGCTCAGAACATTCCGCCAGCACCGAACCGCGCGCGTAAGCAAGCGGACAAACGCTCGGGCGGAGTCCACTCCCTGATGCTCGCGGTTCGGTGCTGAGGGAACAACACCGAGACCGATGCGAAACGGACCCGATTCGGGCTAACATAAAAGACGAGCCGAACTCCACCCGGGAGACGGGGGACCCAAGTCGTTCGGGGCGTAGTCCGATGCACAGCATCGGACAGGGTACTCGCAAGCCCTAGCCCGGCAGCTAACCTCGCAGGCCGATTTGAGAGATAGTCCCCTGGGCGGGGGCCGGAGGAATGGCTTTCAGTGGAGTTACCCTCTAGATCCAGCACTACCAAAGTTGTTGTCGCCACCACGGTCATGCTCTCCTTCATCAGTTTCTGGAGAGCGGCCGCCATCGTTCTTTGCGATCTCGGCTCGTCGGCGTTTTACGTCGGCGGCATCGCGGAGACCGCCATCGGGAAATCGGCGCCCTGGTTCGTCTTCGCGATCATGCTGTTCTCCTACGCGGTGCGCGCCGTGTACATCGAGAGCTGCAGCATGTTCGTCCGCGGCGGCGTGTATCGCGTGGTGCACGAGGCCATGGGCCCCGGCCTCGCCAAATTCTCGGTCTCGGCGCTGCTGTTCGATTACGTCCTGACCGGGCCCATCAGCGGCGTTTCGGCCGGCCTGTACCTGGCGGGAATCATCAACGAGACAGCGGTCTATCTGGGCCACCCCGCCGTGCACGTGCACGCGGAGTACTTTGCAGCCGTCTTCGCGATCGTGGCGACGCTGTACTTCTGGCGCAAGAACATCATCGGCATGCACGAATCGAGCCAGAAGGCTCTGCGCATCATGCAGCTCACCACGATCATGGTGGTGGTTCTCATCGGATGGTGCCTGGTAACGATCTTCCTGCGCGGTTCGCAGCCCGTGCCCCTGCCCACAGCGGCCAACATACACTATGGGCCGGACGCGCTCGGCTGGCTCCAGGGAGGCTGGCTGTCGAAGCTCACCTGGATCATGGTTCTGGTTGGACTGGGTCACTCGGTGCTCGCGATGAGCGGCGAAGAGACCATGGCGCAGGTGAACCGCGAGATCGCCCATCCCAAGCTCAAAAACCTCGAGAAGGCCGGCTTCGTGATCTTCATCTATTCGATGCTGTTCACGTCGCTGGTTTCCTTCTTCGCCGTGATGCTGATCCCAGACACAGACCGGGGCCACTTCCTGGACAACCTGATCGGCGGCCTGGCCATGCATCTGGCCGGTCCATTGCCGGTCCGGCTTCTGTTCCATGGCTTCGTGGTGGTGGTAGGCACCATCATGCTTGCGGGCGCCGTCAACACCGCCATCGTGGGCTCGAACGGCGTGCTGAACCGGGTTGCCGAAGATGGCGTGCTGCCGGACTGGTTCCGTCACCCGCACCGCCGATTCGGCACCACCAACCGGTTCATCAACCTGATCGTCGGCCTCCAGATCCTGACCATCGTGCTGAGCCGTGGCGACGTGCAGATGTTGGGCGAAGCCTACGCCTTCGGCGTGGTCTGGAGCTTCGCCATGAAGGCCGCCTCGGTACTGGTACTCCGCTACAAGATGCCCGAAGCGCGCGAGTGGAAGGTGCCGCTGAATTTCCGCTGGGGCAAGACCGAACTCCCGCTGGGACTCGCGCTGATCACGCTGGTGCTGTTCGCGATCGCCGCCATCAACATCCTGACCAAGAAGGTGGCCACCATCAGCGGCCTGTCCTTCACGATCGCCTTCTTCATCATGTTCGAGACATCCGAGCGGATCAATCGCCGCCACCGCCTCGCTCATTCGCAGGAACTCGAGAAGTTCCGGCTGGAGACCCCGGATCAGATCGCGGAGTCGTCGTCGCAGATCCGGCCCGGCAACGTGCTGGTGGCGGTCCGGAATCCAAACCAACTCAAACACCTCGAGCGAGTGCTGGCCAAGACGGACACAGGCAAGATCGATATCGTGGTCGCGACGGTCAAGCACACCGGCCAGCCCGGCTTCGGGGAGCACGATCCGACCCCCGACGAACTTTTCTCCGCCGACGTTGCGAAGCTCTTCAGCCTGGTGGTCACGCTGGCCGAAAAATCGGGCAAGCACGTCGAACTGATGGTGGTGCCGGGGCGCGATCCCAACCTCACGTTGGTCGAGACGGCGCAGCGATTGCGCTCCTCGCTCGTCGTGATGGGCTTGTCGGGCAAGATGACCGCCGCCGAACAGGCCAAGCTGTTTGGAGATGCCTGGGAGGAGTTGCCGGAGCCGAGGCCGCAACTCTCGCTCCAGATCAACTGTCAGCCCAGCGGCGAGACGCTGTACTTCAACCTGGGTCCGCACCCGCCGCGCCTGTGGCCGGAGGATCTGGACCTGCTCCACCGGCTGTGGCTCGAGCTGAGCGAGCGCGCTGGCGGCTCCAAGCTGCACCACCGGGACGTGATCCGGGTAGCGCTGCGACGTCTGGATTCCGAGCTGCACTCGAACGAAGCTGACCAGGTCCTTGAGACCCTGCGTGAGGAAGTGGCGGAGGAAGCCGAAGACACGATCGCGCCGAACGGCGACCGTCAGGGCGCGGACGCTTCCCAGATCTCCTGAAGCCGCCGAATGGCAGAGGCCGGGTCGGCCGCCTGGTTCACCGCGCGTAGCACGCAGAAATTCACGGCGCCGTGGCGGAGCACGTCCGCCAAGTTGCCCTCGTGGATGCCGCCGATGGCCACGGCCGTCAGCGGCGAACCGCGAATGATACGCCCCATCCGCTCCATGCCCAAATCCGGATCCGGGTGTTCCTTGGTGGGCGTGGGGAACACTGGGCCGACACCGATGTAGTCGGGCGCCCACTCGCGCGCGCGCAGTTCCTGATCCTCGTTGTGCGTCGAGAGGCCGAAGATCTTGCCCGCGGCCGGCCAGAGCCGGCGGGCCTCCGCAATGCTCAAGTCGTCCTGGCCGAGGTGAACGCCGTCGGCGTCCGCTTCGCGCGCGATTTCGACATCGTCGTTGACGATGAACCGCGTCGCGCTGCCCGCGGTGATGCGCCGGAGGTGGCGCGCCATCTCGAGCACCTCGGCCGGCGGGCGCTTCTTCATGCGCAACTGGAGGTACCGTACGCCCGTCTCGACGGCCGCTTCGGCCGCGCGCTCGTAGCCAACCACCGGCTCGGTGAGGACTAGATAGAGGCCGAAGACGTCAGGCATTCGGGTTCCCGGTAGACCGCGTCCCAGTTCTTGAAGACCGGCTGGAGGCCGCTCGCGCGCAGCATGGCGCAGAACTCCTCCACAGCGCGGTCGTCGTCGATCTCGAACTGGGGCGAGGACGGCGCGGTGTTCTCAGCGTAGCCGCCCACCGTGGTCCGGCTCGCCACGCTCATCTTCGAGATGCCGACGCCGGCAATGCCATCGCGGAAGCGCGGGCTCTCGCGCGTGGAGAGCACCAGCGTCACATCGGGCATCGCGATGCGGAATGCAAAGATGATCTGCGCCAGCAGCCGCTCGCCGACCTGAAAATCGGCGGCGTAGTCGCCCGACTGCGGCCGCACGCGCGGAAAGGAAATGGAGACGCCGCCGCCCCAGAATCGCCGCCGCAGCCAGCTCGCGTGGCGGAAGAGACGCAGGACGTCTTCGACCGGGTCGCTCAATCCCAGCAGCACGCCGAGTCCGACCGACCGCAGCCCGCCTTCGAGCGCACGCGCCGGCGCATCCAGGCGCCACGCGTAGTCCGCCTTCGGTCCGGATTCGTGGAGCAGCGCGTACCGAACGGGATCGTAGGTCTCCTGATACAGCGTCACGGCCGTGCACCCCGCCGCGGCGAGCCCGGCGTATTCCGGCACGGTCATGGCGAACACTTCCGCGCTAACAGTGTGGAAGCGGGACGCCGCGCTGGCCACGCCGTCGCGCACGAACTCGTAGCCCGCCGTCCGGAGCCGGTCGCCGGTGAGCAGCAGAACCTCCTCGATACCGAGGCGCTTGAGCGCGGCGCTTTCGGAATCCATCTCGGCCGGAGTCAGCTTGTGGCGCTGGATCCGTCGGTCGCTGGCGAAACCGCAGTAAGTGCACTTAGTGGGGCAGTAATTGGAAAGATAGAGCGGCGCGTAGAGAGCGATGGTCCGTCCGAAATGCCGCCGGGTGAGCGCCTGCGCGCGCGCCGCCAGAGCCTCCAGTTCCAGACCAGCGGCGGGCGCCAGCAGAATGGCGAACTCGCGGATGCCGGGATCCGTTGCCGCGATCGCCTGGCGAACCAGGTCGCGGCCGGCGCCGCGGGCGAGCGAAACCCAGCGCGAGACGTCGAGGTCCAGAGGCGTCACGAACCCTCCGCCGCCAGAAAGGCCGTTAACGGACTGGTGGCGACGGCCGTCTCGCTTCTGGGCATCAGTCCCGCGCGGTGCGCCTGGCGGCCAGCCTGTACGGCGATCGCGAAGGCCTCGGCCATCAGCTCGGGATTCTCCGCGGCGGCGATAGCGCTATTGACCAGCACGGCGTCCCCTCCCATTTCCATTACGGCGGCGGCCTCGGAAGGCGAGCGCAGGCCGGCGTCCACGATGGCTGGAACCCCTGCGTCGCGAATGATCACCTGAAGCATGGAGAGCGTGGCCAGCCCTTGCCCGCTACCGATAGCGGAGCCGAGCGGCATCACCGCGGCGCAGCCCGCGTCCTCCAGGCGCCGCGCCAAAACCGGGTCCGCGGAAATATACGGCAAGACGAAGAAGCCCTCCTTCACCAGGCGGACCGCCGCCTCGTAGGTCTCGATCGGATCGGGCATCAGGTGATGCGGATTGGGATGGATCTCGAGCTTCACAAACGGGCTGCCCGTGATTTCGCGGCCGAGCAGTGCCGCCCGCACCGCCTCGCGCGCATTCATCGCACCGGAGGTGTTGGGCATCAGCGTGATCCCCTCCATGGCGGCCAGCGGCCCGAAGATGTCGTCGTCGGCCCGCTCGCGGTTGAAGCGGCGCAGCGCGACCGTCACGAGTTCGGCTCCCGACGCGCGCACGGCGGCGAGCATCGTCTCGACACTCGAGAACTTACCGGTACCGAGCAGCAGCCGCGACCGGAAGACGCGGTCACCCAGACGAAGGCCATCTTCCATCCCTTAACCCCCCGCCGCCGCCACGATCATCTCGACTTCATCGCCCTCGGCCAGCCGGACGGAGTCCCAATGGCTGCGCCGCACCACTTCGCCGTTGATCATCAGGGCGGTCATACCAGGTGCGGCGCGAAATTCCTCGAGCAGTTCCGCGACAGTTCCCTGCCCCGAGTGAGGATAGGGCTCGCCATTGACAACCAGATTCATGAAGGACTCAGATCACCCAGCTCAGCTCCCATTCTGGCGTCTTGGGGGCTGGGAAAGCAATCGCTGCACTATAATGAGAAGCTGGCCGAATGATGGCGTTCCTTCGGTACGGGGCTGCGCCTCTGGCAGTCCACACTTTGCGGGGGTCTCATATGCGGTTCTCTTTCCGAACGGTTCTTGGAGTGTCATTTTCTATCGGCGTGTTGTTGTGCCAGTCCGGTGGGCGCTCGGCGCTCCCGCTCCCTCGCGGCCTTGCCGCACCCGCGCCGGCTATCGAGACCAGCACGGCATCCGCGCCCGCCGCCGCCGCGGTGCCCGCCGCATCGACCGCGATTGCGGTCACTGTGAACACCCTGACCGACCGCCACGCCATTAGCCCCTGGATCTACGGCGGCGCCTACCCGAATACCACCTCAGACATCACCGATAGCGGGATGACCGTGGTTCGCTGGGGCGGGAACGCGACCACCAACTACAACTGGCAAACCCAAACCAGCAATTCGGCGAACGACTACTATTTCACCGACTACACGTACAGGATCTACAACAGTACCGGGACGCCCGATTCGCTCCAATTCGTCTCCCAGACGATCGCGGCCGGCAGCAATCCCCTGATGTCGATGCCTATGGTGGACTGGGTCTCCAAGGGATCGGCCGCGAACGGCACTGACAATGGTCAGCTCTACAGTTTCTCGGTCAGCAAGTACGGCGCACAGTGCCGCGCCAACGGCAACGCGGGCAACGGCGTCAAGGCCGACTGCCAGACCAATGTCACCGGCAACGATCCCCACGACGCTTATGTGCCCCTGCTGGACACGGCCACCACGCCGTGCCCGGCAAGCATGAGCCCCTGCACGGGCTTCGTAGACCGGCAGGACTGGACCACCAATCTGGCGGCCGCCTTCGGCTCCGCGCAGCACTTCTACGATATGGACAACGAGGTGGATATCTGGGGCGGCACGCATCGCGATATGCACCCCAACCCCACCGGCTACGAGGAATGGCGGGACGTCTACCTCAAGCAAGCGCGCAACCTGAAGACCTGGGATCCGGCGGCGGTTCGCCTCGGTCCGGTGAGTTGCTGCTGGTGGTTCTACTGGAACGGCGCCGATGCAAGCGACAAGGCCGCCCACGGCAACAACGACCTGCTGCCCTGGTGGCTGAACGAGGTCTACTGGCACGATCAGATCGACGGCACGCGCTCGGTGGACCTGTTCGATATCCATGCATATCCCGACGGGCCCGACGCCTCCAGCAATACATACGCGCAGAACCAGGCGCTCGCGGCGAGCATCTATCGCGATTGGTGGGACCCGACGTACGTCAGTCCGGGGGGCGCGATCAACCAAATTTACGCCACGTCGCTTCAGCCCAATCGCACCATCCCGTTCCGCATTCCGCGCATGCGCGCCATGGTGAACACGATCTATCCGGGCACGCCTCTGGCCATCACGGAATGGAGCGCCGAGTTCGCCGGCACATCGGACTTCTCGACGGCTCTGGCCGATGCGGACGGGTACGGCATCCTGGGCCGGGAGCACGTGCAACTCGCGTCCCGGTGGGTCGCTCCGGACTCCCCCAATCCCAACTACAAGACCTTAAAGCTGTACCGGAATTACGACGGAAACCACAGCACATTCGGGACGACTTCCGTTTCGGCGACTCACAACGCCGACCCGAATCTGTTCAGCGTCTATGCATCGCTGGCGCCCTCGGGCTCCGCGCTCAAAATGATGGTGGTCAATAAGGACCCCGCCAACTCGGCGCAGGTGACGTTCGCGCTGAACAACTTCACGCCGACCACGGTCACTTCGTACACTCTGTCGCAGACGTCGCCGGGGGCGATCACGGCATCGACCAGCCAAGCCTGGAACGCGACCCAGACCTTCCAGCCGTACACGGTGACGCTGCTGGTCGTCAACGGTAGCCTTCCAAGCACGCCCGCGACGGAGTGGGAGTTGAATCCAGACGCCATCCAGGTTCCGGCGAACGGTTCGGTCATGCTGGCTCCGCGAATTGTCTCCGGCTCCGGGACCGTGGCGCTGGCCACCGCGCAGTTCGACTCGGGCTCCGTCTGCGCCCAACACGGCGGCTCGATCAACATCACCACGCCGCAGCTCCCGGGAGCGATCGCGGTCAGCCCCGGCAGCGTTTCGGGCTTCTGCCACTTCACGGTCACCGGCCAGGACGGCGCGGGAGTGACCCAGACCCAGGGCGGCTGGATCGTGGTCGGGAACCCGGCCGCCACGCTGGCCAACAGCACGACCGCCAGTTCCGGCGCCGCGGGGGCGCAGGTTGCGCTCTCGGTGACGATGACTCCCGGTGCCGCGATCTCATCTCCCGTGTGCCCGAGTGCGCCCTGCGGCCCCTCCTATGCTTCGGGAGCCTCGGTGCTCTTCACTGTGGATGCAGGGTCTCTGGCGGGCGGCGTGTATCCGGCCACATCAGGCCTGAGGCAGATTGCGAAGGCCGGCGCCAACGGCGTAGCAAGCGTGCAACTCACACTGCCCACGGCGGGCACAGTGGTGCACGTAACCGCGGAGGGCCCCTACGCGCTGGGGCATCCGGTAATCCAGTTCACTGAGGCCGTGCAGGGCGGCGGCACGCCACCTCCGGCGCCGGTACTGACTTCGCCGGCTAATGGAGCGACGGCCCTCGGGAGCCCGGTAGGTCTGACTTGGCAGGCCTCGAGCGGGGCGACTTCCTATAACGTCTACCTGGGCACGACGCCGGCCCCACCCCTTGTGACCCAGACGAGCGCTACCAGCTACCAAACCGGCGTCCTGAGTCCCAGCACTCTTTATTACTGGAGCGTGACCGCCGTCAACAGCTCCGGCTCAACGGCATCCGCCACCTGGTCGTTCCAGACGAGCGGCTCCTCAGGCGGCGGAACAGCCCTGCAGTTCGTCCCCGTCACGCCTTGCCGGGTGGTGGATACACGCAACGCATCGGGACCCTTCGGGGGTCCCACGTTCGGGGCAGCAGGCACCCGCGACTTCCCGATTCCCCAAAGCGGCTGCGGCATTCCGGCCGGCGCCCAGGCCTATTCGCTGAACGTCACCGTAGTGCCGAAGGGCCCGCTTCCCTACCTCACGCTGTGGCCCACCGGGCAGCCCAAGCCGCAGGTCTCTACGTTGAATTCGTTCCAGGGCACCGTGGTGGCCAATGCGGCCATCGTTCCCGCCGGCACGAACGGCTCGGTGAGCGTTTTCGCCTACAACTCCACCGACGTGATCCTGGATATCAACGGCTACTTCACGGCTTCGCCCAGTGCGGGTTCCTTCTCCTTCTACACGGCATCGCCCTGCCGCGTGGCCGATACGCGCGGCGCGACCGGCCCCTTTGGCGGGCCCAGCATGGCGGCCGGCGACACCCGGGACTTCGCGGTGCCGTCCGCCGCTTGCGGAATTCCCTCCACCGCGCACGCCTATTCGCTCAATGTCACCGTGGTGCCGCCGGGTTATCTCGGCTATCTCAGCACCTGGCCCACCGGACAGGCCCGGCCCAACGTCTCCACGCTGAATTCCTGGGCCGGCAAAATCGTGGCTAATGCCGCACTCGTTCCCGCCGGGACCAACGAATCGGTCTCGGTTTTCGTGAGCGATCCGAGCAACGTGATCCTCGATATCAACGGCTACTTCGGCGCCGCCGGCGGCCAGGGCGCCCTGTCGTTCTACCCGGTCACGCCCTGCCGGATCGCGGACACGCGCAATGCCGACGGTCCCTTCGGAGGCCCGATCATAGCGTCCGGCACATCGCGTCCCTTCACCATCCCGGCTAGCAGTTGTTCGATACCCTCGACGGCCGCCGCCTATTCGCTCAATGTGACCGTGGTGCCCAATGGCCCGCTCTACTATTTGACGACCTGGCCGGCGGGCGCGACGCAGCCCGGCGTCTCGACGCTGAATTCCTTCGATGGCACGGTGGTGGCAAACGCAGCCATCGTCCCGGCGGGCGCCAACGGCGCTATCAGCGTTTACGCCGCGGGCCAGACGCACGTGATCCTGGATATCAACGGATATTTCGCTCCGTAGGGCTGATTCCTGATATACTCTCGGGCTATGTCACGATGGCCCGCGTCTATTTCTATATTCATTTCGCTTGCCGTTTGCCAAGCGGCCGAAACGCCGGCGCTGGCGAACCAGGACCCGGTCTACCTCAAGTTGCGCGACCTGCAGCCCGCCGAGTGCTTTGTGGTGGAGAACCTCAGCCTGGAAAGGGACGCGGCCGTGTTTCTCTTCCGCAGCGGTAAGGTCTGCCCGACGCCGCCCGTCGAGGGACGTGTGACCAGCGCCGTGTTTGTGGGCGACGGTCAGTTCACGCTGCGTCCGCCGGGGGCGTTCCCGGGCCATGCGCGGCCGTTCAGGCTGGCCGGCGGGGTTGACGAGTCATTCACCGAGGCGGTCTTCCTCTTCACGGACGACACGGCTACGCAGTTGCGCGGCACGGCGAAGTCAACGCCGCTCGACGAGCGGGCTACCGCCGTCTTGCGGACCGTGCGCGGGCGCGTCCGCAATGGTTTGGAGCACTACGAGGACACAGAGAACCTTGATGCCGAGCTTCTCGCCGGGCTGTACAATTCGCAGCGCCCCGTGTTCTTTCGGGCCTACCTCAAGGGCCAGAAGCACTCCCAGCTGCGGTTCGCCATACACCCGGGCGGAACAGCAGGGCTCCAGCCGGAGGAGGTGACGCTCGAAGATCACGAGGTGGAAAGCGTAAAGGGCGGCTGGCTGTACATGGCCCACCTCCAGAGCGAGCTCAAGGCGGGCACCGCGAGCTCGCGCGAGGACAAGAGCTTCGTGCGGGCGGAGTCCTATATCATCGACACGACGGTCGCCGGCAACGACAGGCTGGCCGGCAACTGCACGGTGGGGTTCCGGGCGTTGCATGAGGGCGAGAGGGTGGTCAACTTCGAGTTGGCTCCGACGTTGCGCGTCAGCAAGGTGGCGATGAACGGCAAGGACCTGCCGTTCATCCAGGAGGACCGCAAGCACGACGCCGACTTCTATGTGATTTTTCCCGAGGCACTGGCCACGGACAAATCCAGCGCGATCTCCGTCAGTTACGAGGGCGATAAGGTGGTTCGCAAGGCCGGAGGCGGAAATTTCTGGGTAGGAGCGCGCGAGAGCTGGTACCCCAACTTGAATTCCTTCCTCGACCGCGCCCGGTTCGATCTGACGTTCCACTACCCGAAGCACTACACGCTGATCTCCGTCGGCAAGATGGAGAAGGAATCGAAGGTCGGCGGCCAGAACGTTTCCCATTGGGTTTCCGATGCCCCGCTGGCGGTGGCGGGATTCAATTTCGGGGAATACAAGAAGAAGCAAATCGACGACGAATCCACGAAGTACGCGATCGAAGGATATGCGACCCTCGAGGTTCCGGATTTCCTAAAGCCAAAGAGCGCGGAGATGCCCGAGATGGACCGGGTTCAGGCATCGGAGGGCCTGCGGGACCAACTACTCGTGCCGTCGGCCCTGAACGAGAAAGCCATCGCGGAGGCGCGAGCTGCGGTGCAGGGCTACACGCACTACTTCGGTCCCCTGCCCTACGGACGGATCGCGATCACGCAGCAGCCGGCCATGTTCTTCGGCCAGTCGTGGCCCACGCTGGTCTACCTTCCGATCATCGCGTACCTGGATCCGACCCAGCGGCTGCATCTGTTCGGGAGAATCGAGAGCACCCTGAATGAGTTCGTGGATGAGGTCAACGCTCACGAGGTCTCCCATCAGTGGTGGGGCCACCTGGTGGGCTTCAAAACGGACCACGACCAGTGGCTCTCGGAGGGCTTCGCGTTCTTCTCGGCCGGCCTGTTCCTGCAGGCCACGCAACGAACCGACAAGTACATGACCTACTGGCAGCACGCCCGGAACGTGCTCCTCGACAAGAACGAATTCGGCATTACCACGAATGACGCCGGCCCGGTGTGGATGGTCTTCAATTCCATGCACAACGAAGGCGCCCGCGACATGGTGGTCTATCGCAAAGGCGGCTACGTTCTGCACATGCTCCGCATGATGATGTGGGACCCGCGTAACGGCGACGCCGCGTTCATCCAGATGATGCACGACTTCGTCGAGACATATCACAATCGCACGGCCACCACCGAGGATTTCCAGCAGATCGTCGAAAAGCACATGACGCCCGGTATGAACTTGGGCGGCAACGGCAGGATGGACTGGTTCTTCGACGAATGGGTCTATGGAACCGAAATCCCCAGCTACAGCCTCGACTACACGCTAACGCCCGGCCAGGACGGCAAGACCCTTCTGAAACTCAAAGTGACGCAAGGCGACGTCGGGCCGAATTTCAAAATGCCCGTGGGGATCTACGTAGATTACGACGGCAAGCTGACGCGGCTGGGCACGGTCCCAGTAACCGGCAGCAGCACCAGCCCGGAGGCCTCGGTCAACCTGGCGCGAAAGCCAGCCAGGGTTGTATTGAACGCGAATTACGACGTTCTGTCGTATAAGTAGCTGTCAGCTATCAGCTGTCAGCTGTCAGCTCCGGAGGGTGGCCGCAGATCGACGGCGCTCCACCGCCCGGTCCGCAAACCGGCCCGGGATCGTCTCGAAACGCGACCGCCGACGTCCCCCGTCAGTGCTGAGCTGTCAGCCCCGCTGGTGGTCGCGGGCCAATGGCGCTCCATTGCCGTCCAAGGCTGACAGCTGATAGCTGAGAGCTGACGGCTGAGCGCTGGCAACGGTGTTGGGCGGCTGCGCCGGCCGACGCCGTTTGACAGGGATCTATCCCCATTGGTAAGCTAAGGTTTTCAAAGACGAAGGAGCAGACCAGTCTGTCCATGAATACCCCATTTCCGACGGAGAAGGAGATCGCGCGCGCCTGGCATGTTTTGGACGCCGAGAACGTCCCCCTGGGACGCCTCGCGAGCCGGGCCGCTATGCTCCTGATGGGCAAGCACAAAGCCATTTTCACCCCGTTTCTCGATACGGGGGACCATGTCATCGTCCTGAACGCCGCCAAGGTGCGGCTCACCGGGCGCAAAGAAGACCAAAAACTGTATCGCCGTCACAGCGGATATCCGGGCGGGCTGGTCGAAGTGGCCGCGAAGAAGGTGCGCGCCACGCGTCCGGCAAAGCTGGTCGAGGACGCCGTCGAGGGCATGCTGCCCAAAACCAAACTCGGCAAGCACATGATCCGGAAACTGCGGGTTTACGCGGGTGACAAGCATCCGCACCAGGCGCAGAAGCCGGTGGCGATGACACTGACCAACATTTGAGAGAGGATTTCTGAGTGGCAGCTCAAGTTCAACACCTAGGCACGGGCCGGAGAAAGCGTTCGGTGGCCCGTGTGTTTTTGCGGCCGGGCAAGGGGCAGATCACCGTCAACAGCCGGTCGTTTGAGGATTACTTCGTCACCGAAGCGTGCCGTACCGCGGTGCGGCAGCCGCTGCTGGCCACCGAAACGGCCGACCGTTTCGACGTTCTGGTGCTGACCGATGGCGGAGGAATGGTGGGACAGGCCGGCGCCTGCAAGCTCGGTATCGCCCGCGCGCTGGTCGAGTTCAATGCGGAGCTGAGGCCCCGGCTGAAGGCGGCCGGGCTGCTCACGCGCGATCCCCGCAAGCACGAGCGGAAGAAGTACGGCCAGAAGGGCGCGCGCAAGCGGTTCCAGTTCTCCAAGCGGTAATGAGTGGCGCGAAGGGCAGTTCCATTGCGCTTCGCGCGTCGCAGTTCTTTCCCTATCCCGGGCGCGGGCAAATCTCGCTTTGGACCGCCGGCGCCTCGGGCAACCGTGGGACCAGCTACAGCTCGTCCTCGTAACCCTGAACAGGAGGAAGTTTGCCGTCAATTTCGATGAAAGAATTGCTCGAAGCAGGCGTTCACTTCGGGCACCAGACCAAGCGCTGGAATCCGAAGATGAAAGAGTACATCTTCGGCGAACGCAATGGCATTTACATCATCGACCTTCAAAAAACGCTGAAGCTCTTCAAAGAGGCCATGCGCTTTGTGGGCGAGATGTCTTCGCAAGGCAAGATCGTGTTGTTTGTGGGGACCAAGCGGCAGGCACAGGAAGCCATCTCCGAGGAAGCCACCCGCTGCGGAATGTACTACGTGAACCAGCGCTGGCTGGGCGGTCTTCTCACCAACCACGTCACCATTCAGAAATCGATCAAGCGCCTCAAGGAACTTGACCTGCTGGCCACCGAGAGCGCGTACGCCGGCCGCTCGAAGAAGGAAATCACGCGCCTGGAGCGCGAGCGCAAGCACCTGCAGCAGTACCTGGCCGGCATCAAGGAGATGCCGGGGCTGCCGGATTATCTTTGCGTCATCGACTCCAACAAGGAAGAAATCGCCGTGCGCGAAGCGCGCAAGCTCGGGATTCCGGTGGTGGCCGTGGTGGACACCAACTGCGATCCCGACATGGTGGACCTGCCCATTCCGGGCAATGACGACGCCCTGCGCGCCATCCGGCTGTTCTCGAGCAAGATCGCGGATGCCGTGATCGAGGGCAAGGCGCTCGCCACCGAGCAGGAGTTCGCGGCCGAGAAGATCGTCACCGACGAGACGCCGCTCGAGGAAATCCCCGAGTACACGCAGTACGTCGACCCGCGCTACGCCGACCAGCTCATGAGCGAGAGCATCCCGGACGAAGATCTGCCGTCGATGTCGCTGCCCCGCAAGGGACCGGCGATCGAGAGCGGCGAGAATACGGCTCTCGCGGCCGAGCCCGTCGTGCGCGAGGAGCGTTCGTAGAACGGTGTGGGGTGGGCCGTTTGGCCTGCCGCGGCAGCCGGAAACGCCTGCCCCACGACAGCAATATTCATTCTTTGGGGACGGTACATAATCTATGGCGGAAATTACCGCGCAGTTAGTGAAACAGCTCCGCGAGCGCACCGGCGCGGGCATGATGGAATGCAAGAGCGCGTTGACCGAAGCCCAGGGCGACCTGGTCGAGGCGGAAACCGTGCTGCGGAAACGTGGCATTGCCTCGGCGGCCAAGAAGGCCACGCGCGCCACCCGGCAGGGTCTCATCGCCAGCTACATCCACCCGGGCTCGCAGCTCGGCGTGCTGGTTGAGGTCAACTGCGAGTCCGACTTCGTCGCGCGCACGGAAGAGTTCCAGCAGTTGGTCCATGACATCGCGATGCAGGTGGCCGCCGCGGATCCGCAGTTCATCCGCCGCGAAGACGTCACCGAGGACGTGCTCGCCAAAGAGCGCGACATTCAAAAGGCGCGCGCGCTGGCCGAGGGCAAGCCGGAGAAGATCGCCGACAAGATCGTCGAAGGCCGCATGAGCAAGTTCTACGAGGAGATCTGTCTTCTCGATCAGCCCTTCATCAAGGAGAACACGCTCACGATCGGCCAGTTGATTGCGACCAAGATCGCCAAGACCGGCGAGAACATCACCGTGGCGCGCTTCACCCGCTTCAAGCTGGGCGAGCGCGACCAGGCCGGGGAATAACCCCGCGAGAGGGTTCGTGCCCACTTACGACCGCATCCTGCTGAAGCTCAGCGGCCAGGCGCTAGCCGGCCAAGGCAGTTTCGGGATCGATCCGGAGAAAGTGCGCGGCCTCGCCCGCGAGATCGCCGAGGTGGCGCAAGCCGGCATCCAGATGGGCGTGGTGGTGGGGGGCGGCAATTTCTTCCGGGGCGTGGCAGCCGCCGCCAAAGAGATGGATCGCGTCACGGCGGACCACATGGGCATGCTGGCGACGGTGATCAATTCCCTGGCGCTCCAGGACGCCCTCGAGCAGCAGGGCGTTCCCACCCGCGTGATGACCGCCATCGAAATGCGGCAGGTCGCGGAGCCCTACATCCGGCGGCGCGCGATGCGGCACCTGGAAAAGGGCCGGGTCGTGGTATTCGCGGCGGGCACGTCCAATCCCTATTTCTCTACCGACACGGCGGCGACGCTGCGCGCGCTCGAGATCCGGGCGCAGGTCATCGCCAAGGGCACGCGCGTGGACGGGGTCTACGACCGCGATCCCCTGCTCTCGCCGAACGAGGCCGTGCGCTACCAGGAGATCTCCTACTCCGACGTGCTGGCGAAGGCGCTGGGCGTGCTGGACGCGACCGCGGTGGCAATGTGCCGCGAGAACCATCTGCCCATGATCGTCTTCGACCTCAACGTCACCGGCAACATTATGCGAATATCGATGGGGGAGCCGGTAGGCACCCTGATTCACTGATTCGTGGGGAGTCACATGAAACCAGGACAGTCCGCAGCAACTCCGCAGACATTCCAGACGGTACGAGAAGCCGAGGCCAGCGGCAAGGCGCGCATGGAGAAGGTCCTCTCGGACCTCCAGCACGCGTTGGCGACCATCCGCACGGGGCGGGCTTCGATCAGTCTGCTCGACCCCATCCGCATCGATTACTATGGCACGCCGACGCCGCTCAACCAGGCGGCTACCTTGCACGTGCCCGAGCCGTCCCTGATCACGGTGCAGCCGTGGGACGTCTCTCAGATCGGCATCATCGAGAAGGCCATCCGCGCCTCCGACCTGGGGCTGAATCCCTCGAATGACGGAAAGCTGATCCGGGTCCCGATCCCCGCCCTGACAGAAGAGCGCCGCAAGGAGCTGGTCAAACATCTTCACGGCGTGGCCGAAGATCACCGGGTGAGCATCCGCAACATCCGGCGCGACGTCAACGAATCGCTGAAGAAGCTCCTCAAGGACAAACTGATCAGCGAAGACGACGAGCGCCGCGCCATCGACGAAGTTCAGAAGCTCACCGATGCCCACATGCTGAAGGTTGACCAGGCAGCCAAGGCCAAAGAGAAAGAAGTGATGGAGCTTAGATAGCTGTCAGCCTTCGGCTGTCAGCTATCGGCTGTCAGCGGTCAGCTTTCAGCTATCAGCTAAAAGCCATGCGGCGGATTTGTGTGTTCTGCGGTTCCAGTTTCGGTTCGCGGCCCGAATACCGCCAGGCCGCTGCCGAGGTGGGCGGGCTGCTGGCCCGCAAGGGCGTGGGCCTGGTCTACGGCGGCAGCAACGTCGGGCTGATGAGCGTGGTGGCAGACACGGTCCTGGCCGGCGGCGGCGACGTGATCGGCGTCATTCCGGACGCCCTCGTTGCGAAAGAGGTGGCGCATCGCGGGCTGCCGGACCTGCGCGTCGTGAGCTCGATGCACGAACGCAAGGCGCTCATGGCCGAGCTATCCAGCGCGTTTCTTGCGCTTCCGGGCGGCTTCGGCACACTCGAGGAGTTCATCGAGGCCGTGACGTGGTCCCAACTCGGCCTGCACCGCAAGCAGTGCGGCCTCCTGAACGTCTGCGGCTACTACGACCACTTGTTGGCGCTGCTCGATCACGCCGTCGAAGAGCAGCTTCTTCGCCCCGAGAACCGCGCCCTGGTTCTGGCCGAGACCGACGCCGAGACCCTGATCGATAAGCTGCTCAGCCACCAGCCTCCCTACGTGGAGAAGTGGATCGGCCGGGCGCAGGCGTAGGTGGGGCAGGACTCCAGTCCTGCAGCGGGTCTCCAGACCCGCCAAGCCGGATGTGGACGTCCGGCGCAGCTCTGGAGAGCCGCCCCACTCCGGCCGCCCGCCGGGAGAGCTGAAGAGCCTCACTGCGCGTCGACGACGCAGCGAAACCCCAGCGTGCCCGCCCGATCCTTCGACGGCGCCATCAGCAAATACTTGCCGTGCTCGGTGAGCTTGTAGGCTTGCGGAAAATACCAGATTGAGTTCTGCGGCTGGTAGAAGCTCCCGCCCCGCAGCACGGCAGCCCGCGTGTGTTCGTCGATGTACTCATCGGTCCACTGCCACACGTTCCACGTGAGATCCTCCACGCCGAAGGGGCTTTTACCGCGAGGATGGGCGTCCACCGCGCTCGGAGGCGGCAGATCGCGTCCTTTGTACGGCGCCGGAACCGCCGCGTCGTCCCACTGGTTGCCCCAGGGGTACAAGCGGCCGTCAGTACCCTGCGCCGCATACTGCCATTCCCACTCGTGGGGCAGCCGCTTGCCCGCCCACTGCGCGTAGGCCCGGGCGTCTTCGATCGAAACCCAGGTCACCGGGACATTCTCCTCGCCCGATCGCGGGGCGCCGCCTGCCCACTGACGCAGGAAGTTGTGGTCGTCGACCGGATGGTAATGCGTTGCGTCCAGGAACTGTTTGAACTGGGCGTTGGTGACCGGATACCGGTCGATGAAGAACGCGTGAATCGCCATCCGGTGACGGTGCCCGCGGCGCGGTGAGTCTTCCCAGGGATACTGCACGTCGAGACCGGTCATGTTGGTGCCCTCGATCTCAACTCCCGACACATTGAAATCGAAATCGCCGTCGGGAATGCGAACCATCCCGGCCGGCGCGGCGCCCGCGCGAGCAGTGTCGGCGACCGGGACCAACTGTTGTGGCAGGAACACCCACTCCTGGGAATACGACTGCAGCGGCTTTGCCGCCCACGCGCGCATCTGAGCTAGCACCGTGTCGAGATCCGAAACCGTTGTCCCGCTGTCGATCGCAAGCAGCGCTCCGTAGCCGCGCGGTTCCAGGTTGAGCCTGATCACGGCACCGTCGCCCTCGATCCTGGGCGTCACTTCCACGCCGTTCCACAGATCGTAATAGCGCCGTCCAGACGCGTGCGCAACGGAGATCACGTCTTCCGCGACATCAAATTCGTTCCGGTTGACCACCGTCCACAGTGTCCGCCCGCCGCCTGGAAACATACTCGCGAATACCCCGTACCGAAGCGTGGGCACGTGCGGCATCCAGTCCGCGCTCACCGGCAGATCGGGAAACGAGCGATAGATGTGGGCGATGCGGCGAAGAGCCTCGGCGTCGCGAGGCGTCATCTGGTTCCAGATGCCCCAGATGTTCTCCCAGCTCTCGAAGCCCACACCGTTGAAGAACGCGGCTTGCAGGTCGTCGGTGTGGTTGCGCGCCCAGCGGTCGCAGACGTTGACCATATGGCGCGGCTCGAGCCACTTCAGCTTACTCACCATCGGGACGAACGGATAGCTCCAGTAGCCCCAGCTCTGGTTGTTGTAGGACAGCATGCCGTCTTCCTGGGGCGCGCCTTCCGGCTCGAGCGCAATGGGATGGCCGGTCGCATCGGACGCCACGCGGTACGCCCGCGGCAGGCCATTGAAGGTGTCCCCGTTCACGCCGTCCGCGCCGATCTCCGCCATCAGCTTCGCGGTGGCTTCCCAATACGGCATCCCGACATCGCGCGTGCCATTGTCCCAGGGCATGGTGGGAAAGAACACCCGCACGCCCCGCCGGTGGAAGTCCTCCACCATCTGGCGCAGTTCGGGAATTCCGCCCGGCATGTCTCGCGCCAGGTCCCACTGGTTCCGGTTGTCGATTCCGATGTTGGGATAGACCGGCCACAGTAAGACACTATCGATGCCCCCGTACCGCCGATCGAGGTCGTCCAGGAACCGGCCGACCGTGTACCGGCGCGCGACCGGGTCGTAAAAGTACCGCTCCTCCACCATGGCCTGCGGCTGGACAAAGTCGCGCTCGGTCCAAAGCAACTCCGGCCGGCGGTACTCGGAATCGTCATACCCCATCCGGATGTGCTGTTCGTTCCGCCAGACACGAAGGTCCTCCTGCCAGCGTGGGAACGCGGCCGCCGAGTCGTGCCTCCAGTTGGTCATTTCGGAGTACCAATCCTGCCCGGCGCCGCCTTGCGCGGGGCCAGGGATCTGACTTCCCTGCGGCTGGATCGGCGACACCTGGGCGAGCGCCAGCGAGCAATACGCGAATGGGATGAAGGCGAGTCTTCTCATTTTCCGTCCCCAATGATACACTAGCGCTCGCTATGTTCCTCGTTCACGATCTCGGGTTCGCCGTGCTCTTCTGCATCGTCACCATGCTGGGTTGGGGTTCGTGGGCGAACACGCAGAAACTAGCCGGCAAGGATCGCTGGCCGTTCGAGCTCTTCTATTGGGATTACGCGATCGGCGTGTTCGCTTTCTCACTTCTCTTCGCGTTCACGCTCGGCAGCGCGGGCGCCTCGGGAATGCCGTTCCTCGAGAACCTCCGCGGCGCGTCGACGAGCGCGATGTGGGCCGCGGCCCTCAGCGGCGTCCTGTTCAACATCTCGAACATCCTCCTGGTGGTCGGAATCGACGCGGCGGGTATGGCCGTTGCATTCCCTGTAGGGGTCGGCCTAGCCCTCGTGATCGGCACCGTGAAGAGCTACGTACTTTCTCCGAAAGGCAACGCGCCGCTTCTCGTCGCCGGCGTGGCGCTGATCGTCTTTGCGATGGTCATGTCCGCCCTGGCCCACCGGCGCATGCGAGCCGGCGCCGGGACCAAACCGTTCCGTGGACTGGCATTCTCCGCCGTGGCAGGCTGTCTGATGGGATTCTTCTACCCGCAACTGCTCGCGGCCGTATCGCCGAATTTCACCTCGCGCCCGATCCATTTGGGACTGCTTACGCCGTATGCCGCGCTGGTCCTGTTCGCCCTGGGCCTGCTCGTGAGCAACATCGTCGTGAACACGATCTTCATGCGCGCGGGCAAGGTCACCTACGGCGAATATTTCCACGGACGCGCCCGCCTGCATTCCCTGGGATTCCTCGGCGGATGCATCTGGATGCTAGCGCTCAGCCTGAACGTGATCGCCTCGGGAGTCGCCGGGCCGGCCATCTCGTATGCGCTGGGCCAAGGCGCCACGCTGGTCGCGGCCATCTGGGGCGTGTTCATCTGGCGCGAATTCCTCGGCGCGACGAAGGCCACCTGGACGCTCGTCACGTTGATGTTCGCGGGCTACGTCATCGGCCTGATCCTGATCGGCGCCGCGAGTCTCTAGTGTGCGCTCGTGGACACCGCAGGCTGAAGCCCTGCGCCAACTAGTTCTCTCGCGATCGAACAGCGGCTCACATTGTGGGGCAGGATGGCATCCTGCGAGCCGGTTGGCAACT
>CAZBQQ010000091.1:0-21680 GCA_964493965.1 uncultured Solibacteraceae bacterium | reverse complement strand
TTCCGCGAGTCCCCCAGAATACCAATACTCGGAGCCGACTGCTTCCCCGGGTAACGCGCGGTTTGCGGCGCCAGCACCGAACCGCGACCGTAAGGGAGCGGACCCGGCGGTTAGAGGCTGAGAGCTGACAGCTGAGAGCTGATAGCCGCGTGGCTCACCGCGCTTGCGCCGTGAGCACGCCCCGATTCTCCACCAGCTCGAGAATCTCTTCGTTGGTCACGCCCTTCTTGCCGTCCGCGATCGCGATGAATCGCTCGTAAATGGCGTGCAGCTCGTTCTTCGTGAGCTCGAAGCCGAGGTCCTGGCAGCGCTTGTTCAGCGCGTGGTGCCCGCTGTGCTTGCCCAGAATCAGCTTGCTCTCGGGCACGCCCACGGAGCGCGGGTCCATGATCTCGTACGTCGTGCGCTCTTTGAGGAAGCCGTCCTGGTGGATCCCCGCCTCGTGCGCGAACGCGTTCGAGCCGACGATCGCCTTGTTCGGCTGCGGGCCGAACGCGATCAGTTCGGTAAGAAGCTGGCTGGCAGGATAAAGCTGCTCGCTCACAATGCCGGTCTGGTACGGGAAACGGTCCGGCCGGGTCTTGAACACCATCACGGCCTCTTCGAGCGCGCAGTTGCCCGCCCGCTCGCCGATGCCGTTGATCGTACACTCGATCTGCCGCGCGCCCCACTGCACGCCCGCCAGCGAGTTCGCAATCGCCAGGCCCAGGTCGTTGTGGCAGTGCACGCTGACGATGGCCGCCTCGCCCAGCGCCTTCGCGATCCGTCCGATGAAGGGGCCGAACTCCTCCGGCACCGAGTAGCCCACCGTGTCCGGAAGGTTCACCGTGCGCGCGCCCGCGGCGACCACGGCCTTCGAGATCTCTTCGAGAAAGTCCGGATCGGTGCGCGTGGCGTCTTCGGCGGAAAACTCCACATCGTCCGCATAACGGCGTGAGAGCTCGACCGCGGTAACGGCCTGCTCCAGCACCTGCTGCTGAGTCTTGTGCAGCTTGTGCTTCAGGTGAATATCGCTGGTTGCGATAAACGTGTGAATGCGCGGACGTCGGGCGTGTTCCAAAGCGCGGGCGGCCCGTTCCACATCGAGTGTGCAGGCTCTGGCGAGTGCCGCCACCTGCACCCAAGGGAACTCTCGAGCGATCGCTTCCACGGAGTCGAAATCGCCTTGTGAGGCGATGGGGAATCCGGCTTCGAGGATATCGACGCCCAACTCCACCAGCTTCCGAGCCATCCGGAGCTTCTCATGCACGGTCATGCTGCATCCGGGCGACTGTTCGCCGTCCCGAAGTGTCGTATCGAAAATGTATACTCGATCGCTCATCTCAAATTCCGCCCGCGCCTTGGGGGTTTGTGCCTTTACGGAGCGGCCTGTTTCTCCGATCCGAAAGGCTTATGAGCATTATGGCCTCCTCATCTGGATTTTTCAAATTTATAATCTTCTGGACAGGAATAAGCCACAGTGATAGGATAAGAGAAGCTAATAGAGGTGCTGCCAGGTATCAGCCACATGGAACTCTATCTTCTCCAGACTTTTCTTACGGTTGCGAACGAGAAGAGCTTTTCCCGTGCCGGCGAGAAGCTGCTGCGCACCCAGCCAGCCGTGTCCCTCGCTATCCAGAGGCTGGAGAATGAGCTGGGCGAGAAGCTCATTGATCGCTCCGGCAAAGAGTTGCTCCTCACCGACGCCGGCCGCATCGTGACCGAATACGCGCGCCGCTTCGACAACCTACGGCTGGACCTCGAAAACGCTCTTGCGGAATTGCGCGACAACGCCGCCGGACGCCTCATCATCGGCGCCAACGAGTCCACCACCCTATACCTGCTCCATCACGTGGAACGCTACCGGCACACCTACCCGAAGATCAAAGTGCAGATCCGCCGCAGCCTTTCGAGCAAGATTCCCGCGCAGTTGATCGATGGCGACCTCGAACTCGGTCTGATCAGCTACGATCCGGACGACGACCGCCTGGTCAGCACGGTCATCTACCGCGACCACCTGGCTTTCGTCGTCTCGCCCGAGCACCGCTTCGCCGGGCGCAAGTCGGTCTCCATTTCCGAACTCGGCATGGAAACCTTCATTGCGCACAATGTGGTCTCGCCCTACCGCGACGTGGTCGTGAAGGAGTTCCAACGGCGCAAGGTTCCGCTCAACATGGAAGTCGAGATGCCCACCGTGGAATCGATCCGCCGCCTGGTGCAGCGCAACGAGGGAGTGGCCTTCCTCCCTCGGATGTGCGTCGAGCAGGAACTAGGCCAGGGCCTGCTTTGCGAGGTGGATGTGGAGGAGATCAACGTGGACCGGAACATCCGTCTGGTGTACCCAGCCAAGCGCGCGCTCAGCCACGCCGCGCGGGCGTTCCTGGAACTCGTGCGCAGCAACCCGCTGGGGTAGCCTTGCTGCGGCCACAGATACAAGCGGGGCGAAACAGCGGAAAGTCGAGTAGTATATCGGGCGAGGCGTACCTGGCGAACATGCACACAACAAAAAAGGCCGGACACCGACCCGGCCTTTATTGAACTAACTGGACCCACTTCGAATCAGTTGAGACCGAGATTCGCGGCACACGCGGGGGCCGGCTGGTCGATTCGTCTCGGCTGGCCCTTGGCAAGGACGTAGGTGACCATGAAGCGCGCATTGATCGTTCCTACATTGCGCACGTAGTGGGGCTCCGTGGTTTCGGTCAGAGAATCTCCCACGTTGTAGACGTGCTTCTCACATTTCGAGTTGTACCACTCGATCGACCCTTCCGTGACGGTGCTCAGGAGGACCCCCGGGTGGGAGTGCCAACCAGTGTGGCCGCCCGGCAGGTAGGAGACATCCTGCACGATGAAGGTCGAGGGGCCGGTTGTGGCGAGCATGGCGCCCCAATCGTCCCCCTTTGGATCCTCCGTCCCCGGCGTGTCCGCGGGGGCCGGCGGCAATTCCACGCGCACATGATCGAACACTTTCGTGTTGATCGTGCCAGTGGCCAGAATGTTGGCGAAATTCTGATTGTAAATGGGGGTTGCGAGCGCAATACCTACGAGGGCGCAGGTGGCCACAACCGTCCCGGACAGTAGTCGAGTTCTGTTCGTCATCGAAGCGATCTCCTGAGGGAATCGCAATTCCCAGTTTGCGTCTCAGTGCGACCGAACACCACACTGGAATTTTCTTATTGGATCGGAGACTTCCAGAAACGATTCAATGATTGATGTAGCGCCGGTAGGGCAGGCCTGTTCACGGCATCCCGAATTCTGCCCTTACGCTCACTAGAGGCGCTCTAATGTGGCCAAATATACGACTAACAGTAAAGAAAGTCTGGGAGCGAAGGGCTCCGAACCAACAACTGAACTAGCTCCGCCGGAAGGCCGGAGATGGTTTCGGTCATCCTCGACAACATGATCGCGCGCGTGTCCCGTGACGAGATCCTCGCAAGCTATCCCACTCTCACGGATGCCGATATCCAGGCTGCCTCTTCCTATGCAGCCGAATTGGTGCGTGAAGGCACTACCGGACTCCCGCTGGAACGGACCGCTTGAACTTCAAAATCGACGAGAACCTACCCGCGGAGTGCGCAGCCCTGCTGCGCGGTGCAGGCTTCGGCGCGGACACGGTCGCCGAGTGCGGACGATGCAGCCATTGCCTGCGGCGTTCGCGGCTGATAGCTGACAGCTGATAGCTGACAGCTGCCGTCCGGCGGATGCCGGACGGCCTACTCGTTCCCGCCCCGCGCCAGCAGCGTCATCCGCGCCGCACCCAGCAGCCGGGCGTCTTCGCCCAGCGGCCCCAACTCGATGCGGACCTGGCTGGCGGCGAGCGGCTGCACCCACTCCGACACCTCCCGCCGCAGCGGTTCCAAAAGAAACTCGCTGGCCTCGAAGAGGCTGCCCCCGAGCACGACCATCTCCGGGTTGAGCATGTTGATCAGATTGGCGATGCCCATGGCGAGGTATCTGGCGGTCTCTTCGAGGACCCGCACGGCAACCATGTCGCCACGGCGCGCCGCCTCGATCACAATGTCGGTCGAGACCGGACGCGATCCGGCCAGGCCCGCCATCACGGTCGCCTCTCCGGCGGCAATGCGCGCCGCGGCGCGCCGTCCCACCGCGGCCGCTGACGCTTCCGCCCCAAGGCATCCCACCTGGCTGTAGAGCCCGTTCTTGCGCGGGTCGACGGCCAGCCATCCGGCCGCTCCGGCCAGATCGCCAGCGCCGTGCAGCAGCCATCCCGAGCTGATAATGCCCGCGCCGATTTCGTCGCCTGCCGAGAAGTACACGACGTCGGAGAGCCCCCGCGCGGCGCCCATCCACTGCTCGCCCAGCGCCGAGGTCGCGTAGTGGTTGTCAACCAGCGCGGGCTGCGGCAGCCTGTTCTCGATCTCGTGCCACAGCGGAACTTCCTGCCAATCCCATAGCGTCGGCGCGAGCGCGTTGCCGGTAGACGCATGATAGACTCCCGGAATCGAGATGCCAACGCCTCCGACATGGGCCAGATCTACGGCGGATTCGGCCAACACCGTTTCCACCACCGCAATCATCTGCTGAATGGAGTCCTGGAAACTCACCTTGCGGAACGGTAGCTTGCTCCGGTGAATGATCGTGCCGCCACCGTCGACCACGGCCGCGGCGATCCTACTCGCGCTGAGATCCAGACCGATTACGAGGCTTTCGCCCATTTGGGGCCACTATACACCAACCCGGGCTTGTGCGCTGAGACTCGGCAAAATGCAAGAGTGCCTGTCCGGAAGCTGGGGCATTTGCCCCAAGCCGGCCCGGCCAAGCTCATTCCTGCCACGTAGAATCAACCACATCCGTTCGGTATCGATTTGGTCCCGAGATTGCTTTTGCCGGGACATGCGTGATTTCAGCCAGGCTCCGTTCCTGGTGATCTGGGAAGTGACGCGGGCCTGCGATCTGGCCTGTCTCCACTGCCGTGCCTCCGCCGACCCTTATCGCCATCCGCTCGAACTTAGCACTGAGGAAGGCTTCCGCCTCCTCGACACCGTGCGCGAGTTCGGCGATCCCATCATGATTTTCACGGGTGGCGATCCCCTCAAACGCGCCGATCTGTTCCCGCTGTTGGAACACAGCGTCGCCCTCGGCCTGCGCACCACGGTTTCTCCCAGCCCCACGCCGCTGCTCAGCCGCGAGGCCATCGCCGGCTTCAAGAGCGCTGGCGTCGCGCGCATCTCCATCAGCGTCGACGGATGGGATGCCGCCTCGCACGACGACTTCCGCCAGGTCCCCGGCTCCTTCGACCGCGCCATGCTGGCGCTCGAAGAGGCCCAGCGCATCGGCCTATCCACGCAGATCAACACCACCGTCAGCCGCCACAACTGGAAACATCTCGAAGAGATCGCGGACATGGTGGACCGCCTCGGCTGCGACATGTGGGACATCTTCTTCCTGGTCCCCACCGGCCGCGGCGCCTCGCAAGCCGAGCTCAACGGCGCCGAGTTCGAGGAAGTTTTCGCGTTTATGTACGAGCGCTCGAAGAAGTCCCGCGCCGTCATCAAGACCACCGAGGCGATGCACTATCGCCGCTACCTGATGCAGCGCCGCAAAGACGAAGTCAGCGCCGCCGTCAAGGGCCACCCCGGCGACAACCCGCTCAACAAAATGGCCGGCATCAACAGCGGCCGCGGCTTCGTGTTCATCTCCCGCACGGGGGAGATCTATCCTAGCGGCTTCCTGCCCATCTCCTCCGGGAACGTGCGCCGCAACTCGCTGGTCGATGTCTATCAGAACGGTCCGCTCTTCCAGGTCCTGCGCGACAGCTCGCTGCTCAAGGGTAAGTGCGGCCTCTGCCAGTACCGCAATCTTTGCGGCGGCTCCCGCTCCCGCGCCTTCGCCCTCACCGGCGACTACCTCGCCGCCGAAGCCCGCTGCATCCACCAGCCGGCAGAGGCCGCGGCTGTAACGATCTGACTCGGACCCTACGGCGCGAAGTATCCGTTGATGTCCAGGATCACGTGCGTCCGGTCGGTGACGAAAACGCTGATCGCTCCATTGCCTCCCGCCGGAATGATCGCTGCGTTCGCCACCACCGCCCCGTCGAAGGAGTTCAGCGTGGAAACGAACGGTTGCGCCGATCCCGCCGGCCACGCCGTGAGGTAGGAGAGTAGCCCGTCGGGCACCACCGTGACATTCATCGAATAGGCCGCCGCTGTCGCCGGAATGCCGCAGACGCTCGCCGGAATCGTAAACGACCGCGTCGTCCGGGCCTCCATCTCCGGGCCCCCGAACGGGCCGTCCGAATTCCGCGTGTCCACCGCCCGGCACGGTGTCACGGGGTAGAACGACAAGGCGCCCGGGTATCCGGGCTGGCCGAAATAGCCATTGATGTCCAGGATCACGTTGCTCGGGTCGGCGACGAAGACCGAGATCGACTCATTGGTGCCCGCCGGAACTAGCGCGGCATTCGCCACCACTTTTCCGGTCCAGGAGTTCAGCGTCGAGACCAACGGCTGCGCCCCTCCGGTCGGCCACGTCGTCAAATAGCCGAGGTACCCGGCGGGCACCGCGGTGACATTCAGCGAGTAGGCCCTCGCCGTAGCGGGAGTGCCGCAGGGACCGAGCGGAACCGGGAAGTTCCGGGTCTCGCCTTTGTACATCGCAGGCCCGCCAAACTGGCCCGCGGAGCCACGCGTGTCGGCGACGCGGCACGGCGTGGCGGGATAGAGGGAATAGGAGCCCGCGCCGCTGGACGCATCGAAATAGCCGTCGATGTCCAGGATGACATCGGCTGGATTCGTGACGTAGAGGTTCACCGCGCCGTCCGAGCCCGCGGGCACGATCGCGGCATTTGCCACCACCGTGCCGCCAAAGGAATTCAACGTGGACACGAGCGGCTTCGTCTGACCCGCGGGCCACAACGTCAGGTAGCTGAGCGGCCCTCGGGGCACCACCGTCACGTTCAACGAATACGCCTGGGCAGTGCCGGGGATGCCGCACCCGCTCTGCGGAATCACAAAGGACCGCGTGGAAGTGGCGGTCATCGCCGGCCCGCCAAACGGCCCGGCGGAATTCCGTGTGTCCACCACCCTGCATGGAGTCACCGGGACGAAAAGCAGGGGCGAGCCGGGGGCAGTCGCTCGCGGTGTCGCGGTGGCTTCGTTTGAGAGCGCGCTCGTGCCGCCGGCGTTCACCGCCGCCACTTTGTAGAAATAGGGCGTGCCATTGGCGAGGCCGGTAGCGGTGTAACTCGCGGTGGTGAGTCCGGAAGCGATAGGCACAGCGCTCTCTCCGCCCCCCGTAACTCCACCATAGACGTCGTAGTAAGTAGCGCCGGCGCTGGGGGTCCAGGTCAGAGTCACCTGGCCGTTGCCGGCTGCCGCGGTGAGGCTAGTGGGCGCCGGGGGCAAGGTTCCGTTGAAGCCGGAAAGCAGAAGTGGATACGCGTTGGCAGTAATCGTGGGCCCTTGAATCGCCGTCGAGCCGTTGAAGATGTCCAGAGCCGTTGCCACCTGCAAAGAGCTGGGGATCGAGAACTGCGCGCTGGCGGAGGGGTTCCAGACGATGATCGCGGGCGCGCCGCCGGCCAGCGTAAAGCTCATCTGCCACGTTCCGGCCCCGTCGATCGAGACGCCGTTCAGCGAAGCGCCGGTCAGCCAGCGCTGCAAAACACCGAAGGCCACGCCGGCCTTGGTGAGCTGCCGCGGATCGTTCTCCTCGGTAGCGGCGCAAAACGTGGAGCCCTTGCTCCAGGTGTACCAGTCGTAGCGTGCCGAGCCGTAGGCCAGATCCACCAGGTAGCGGCGCACGATATACGCCGCGCCCTGCGTTTCGGAGATGGTCGCATCGCCGGAGGCGCCTTCGGTGTCCCAGAAGGGCATATTGGCGACGCCGTTCTTGGCCATGACGAAACGCACGTTCGCGATGGAGGGGCCGATGGTCTCGGGAGCCAGGAGGTAAGTGTAGAAGTGGAACGGAACAACGTCGATGTAGGAGGCGATGCCCCCCTGCAGGAGCTGGTCCAAGTAGCCGGCGGCGTAGGGAACCGGAGCGACCACGGTGTTACCCGGGTCGATCGACTTGAGGATCGTGTAAGCTTCCTGGGTAAGCTGGATTAGTTGCGGAACCGTCCCGGCGTAGTAAGTCGGATCGTTGGGTTCGTTCCATATCTCGTAATTACGGATACGCCCTTTGTACCGCTGGCCCACGGCGGTGATGTAATCGCGCCAATCCTGGATATCCCTGGGTGGAGCAGGCGCGCCGGCGCCGATGTAGTTGACGTTGTCCGGCTGCGAAGAGGCCCACCCCGGCGACTGGCCGAGCGTCAGCAGAATCTGCGGGACGCCGTTGGCCTCAGCCGCAGCCACCCACAGGTCCAGCGTCTCCCAGTCCCAAACACCCTTCACAGGTTCGAGCGCCGTCCATGCCGTCTCCGAGTCCCACAAGCGCAGCTGGCCGAACGGGAACTGCGGCCACGGCACGCCGCCGCTGACAGGATTGCCGCCGGCGTCTGTGAACGCGACATCGTCCACCCAGAAAGTGCCCGCATAAGAAGCGTGGAACATGAGATACACGTCCCCGGTGTCGTGGACCACACCACTTACTGTGACCTGCTGCCAGTTAGCCGTCATGGGGACCGTGGTTTGCGCGTAGACAGCATAGGGCGAGGCTTGTTGTCGGAGGATTACATCGACCCTTAGGCCAGGGTCGCCGCGCATCCAGGCGCTGAACGAGTAACTCTGCTCCGGGATCACCGTGACCGGCTGGGCGAATTGCACGGCCCCCGAGCCCGGGCTCTGCACTGCGATCTTCTGCGACGCCGTGCCGCCATGGGGATTCGTCGCGTCCTGGGAGTAAGTGATCGTGGGGCTGGCCCAACTCGAGTTATCCGTCCAGTGGACGGCGATTTGCCCGCTGATGCCGTTCGTTACTCCAACCTGTGTATAGGGCGGCTCCATGCCGGCATTTCTCAAGAAGCTCTGCTGGTAGTTGGCGACGTGCATCCCGAAAAACGTCGGCGCGATAGCGCCCAGGTTAGGCGAGGGGCCGGATGAACCGGGCGCATAGGAAACGGCGAAGTCATCCACCCACATGGTTCCGGGCGTGCTCATGCCGAGCATCAGGTAGACGTCCTCGGTGGTGGTGATGTAGCCAATCGTCGTAATCTGCTGCCAATCGCTCGTGAGCGCCTGGGAACCCTGAATGTAGGTCGTGTACGGCGACGCGGCCTGTTGGATGGAAAGCGAAACCTGAGCGCCCGGCGTGCCGCGCACCCAGGCCGAGAGGGTGTAGATGTTGCCCGTCTGCTGCCCGAATCGCTGGACCATCTGGAAGCGGTCGCCCCCGACGCTCGACACCACGATCTTCTGCGATGCGGCGCCGCTGTGCGGATTGACCGTGTCCTGGGAGTAGGCGATCGTGGGTGCCGGCGCCTGCCAGTACGAGTTGTCGGACCACCCGTTTGCGACCTGTCCGCTGATGGTGGCAGGGCCGGCGCTCACCACGCCATACGGCGCCTCCATCCCGGGGTTGATCAGAGAGACTGATGTCGCGGCGAAAGTTCGCCCGCAGGGTAAAGCGCTCAGCGCCAGCAACGCCAGCGGCAGACGCGAAAGGGCATTCATGACGAGATCCATTATATTAGGGCGTGGCGACCCTGCGACCGGAGATCCGTCTCACGCTCCTTCTCCCCGCCCTCCTGCTCGCCCAACTCACCACCGGTTTCATCGAGGGACACGCTCCCGGCGGTAGCGAGGTCGTCATCACCGCGGGCCCAGGTTTTCGCGTCTCGGTCGTCGCCGAAGCGAGCGGCCACTTCGCGATCGCACTCCCTTGCGGCCGCTACCAGATCTCCACCGGCAACCGGCCCTCCGTCACCGTCCTCGTAATCGCCAACGAAACAACCCGGATCGATCTCGACGCGGCCCCGCCACCGCCCGCGCCCACTTACCCCGAGGGGTTCAGTCGCGAGCCCGCAACCGTAACCCAGCCCCTCAATTTCGGCGGCCTCTCCGACAACCGCCTCGCGGTCAAGTCGCAAAGCGCCGCTTCGTGGACGAACACCCGCTACATCCTCAACGGCATGGACGCCACCGATTCCTACCAGCCGGGACGACCCGCGATCCTGCCCGAGGTTGAGACTCTCCAAGAGCCGCGCGAATCCTGGCACGGCTCGCTCTCCACCGCGAATACCGCGTCGTTCCTCGCCTCGACGTACCTGCCCGGCCCAGCCGAGCGAGGGATCGTTCAGCAATCCGAGCATTTCACGTCCTTCACGCGGGATCGCGTCGAGACCGGCGGCCCCCTGGGGAACTGGGCCGACCTGATCGCCTCCGTCTCCGGTCAGTGGTCCGCCCAAACCGTACCGCTGGCCTCGCTGGGCTCCCAACAGCACAGCCGTCTGCTCTTCGAAGACGCGCGCGGCCGCATCCGCGCCGGCAGCCGCGACCAGATCGAGGCGCTCTACAGCGGATCGAGCATGAACCTGTCGGGTTGGGGCGAGCCCGCCGGCTTCGAGGCCTTCGCGGGCGGACGCATGATGCCGCAGTTCCCGCTCCCAGGCGGTTTCGCTGGCGAGGGCGAGCGGGACCGCTTCGACTTCCTGCAAGCCGCATGGACGCATCAGCTCGCGCGCGGCCTCCTCCAGGTACGCTACGGATTCTCGGCCGCGAATCTCGACACCACTGGGAGCGGCAGCCAGAGCAGCATCGAGTTGCTGGGCGGCGCGGTCACCGGAGCGCCGCCGCTCGCAAATCTCGCCACCCGCACCCGCCACGGTGTCGAGAGCGTTCTCGCCATCGCCACCGCTCGCCACCACATCGCGGCCGGCGCCGGCTTCGAGACCGCCGCGCCGCGCAACCGCTTTACCGCGCCTTCCAGTACGGACCTGATCACGGTGGCGGGCGCTCCCGCGTTCACCGTCCAGTTCAACACGCCCACCGACACGCGCGAGCGCGTACAATCCTTCCACGGCACTCTTGCGGATCGTTGGACCGTCGCGCCCACTCTGTCGCTCGACGCCGCTCTCACCGCCGATTTCGCCTGCTCGAGCCAGATCACCTGGAAAAGCGTCGCGCCCCGCGCGGGCCTCGAGTGGCGGGCTCCGCATTCCCGCGGCCTGGTCCTCCACGGCGCTTTCTCGCGCGCCTACGCGCCCCTCGCGGGCCGCTACCTCGATTTCGGGAACCCCAGCGGCCTGGGCGGAAACGTATACCTCTATCAAGGCCCGCTGGTCGCGCGCTTCGGAGGTCCGTATTCCTCCATCGACCCTTCCCTGCGCCGGCCCTATGCGGACGAGTTCGACGTGGGCGCCCGGATCGCGCCCATCGCTCGGCTCTCCGCAAGCATTCGCCTCTTTCGCCGCGACGAGAAACAGCGTCTCGCCGCCGTCAACGTAGGCGTGCCCGCCCAGGACTTCACCCCCGTTGCCATCCTCGATCCATACGACGGGCAGCAGTTGACCGTCTTCCAGCAGGACCCCGCCACCTTCGGCCAGGACCGCTACCTGCTCACCAATCCGCCCGGCCTTCGCGAGCAGAACTCGGGACTGGTCGCCGAGCTGGGCGACCAGTGGAGGAGTCTCGTGCTTCACCTCTCCTTCGCCGCCGAGAAGTCGTACGGCCCCACGAATCCCGGCGACGCCGTCTTCGAGAACGACGCCGGAGTAGTCGGCGCGCTGTTCGCCGATCCGAACACCACCATTCACGATGCCGGCCGCAGCTTCCTGGACCGCGCCTACGTTGCCAAGCTGCAGGCCGCATACCGGCTCCCCGCCGGAATCGAGCTCGCGAGCGTCGCGGACTACCTCGACGGACTCCCCTTCGCCCGCCAGCTGCTCGTCACGGGCTTGGCGCAGGGCCCGATTGTTGTGGCCACCACCGTGCGTGGCAGCCCCGAAGGCGGCAACCGCTCGCAATATGTGGCCAACTGGAATCTCCGCCTGACCCGCCAGTTTCCGCTCCCTGCCGGCCGCATCACCGCCGCAATAGACATCTTCAACGTCACCAACGCGGCGAAGCGCCTCCAGGAAAGTGATCTAAGCAGCCCCGCGTTCAACCTGCGATTGCCCGTGGCGATCCAGCCCCCGCGCTACGCCCGCATCGAGCTCCGCTACGACTTCTAAGCAGCTCCGTTCGTGTGCATTCGTGTTCATTCGTGGCCAGAATTGTTTTAGCCTTCGTGTGTACACTGGTGATCTATGCGCATTCCCACTTGGCCGGTCCACGACGACCGCGAACTCGATCTGCTGCGCGGTGTGCTCGAGAGCGGCCGATGGGGCGGCTTCAACGAGGTCGTCACGCGGTTCGAGCAATCCTTCGCCGCCTTTCAGCAGTGCGCACATGGGATCGCCGCCTTCAACGGGACGGTGACGCTCGAGACCGCGCTGGCCGTCTGCGGCATCGGCCCCGGCGACGAGGTGATCGTGCCCGCCATCTCGTTCATCTCGACC
This sequence comes from uncultured Solibacteraceae bacterium, assembly GCA_964493965.1. Lineage (GTDB taxonomy): Bacteria > Acidobacteriota > Terriglobia > Bryobacterales > Bryobacteraceae > DASWZN01. The sequence goes on along the minus strand of CAZBQQ010000091.1, from coordinate 9,298 downwards.
GCGACAGCGGTCTCGCGCGCAGGCGCCCTGCCGGTGTTTGTCGATATCGAGCCGTACACCTTCAACATGGACCCAGCGCGCGCGGCTGCGGCCATCACGCCGCGGACCAAGGCGATCCTGGTGGTCCATTTCGGCGGCCTGATGGCGGACATGGATTGCTTCACGCGCCTGGCTGCCGAGCGAGGCCTGATCCTGATCGAGGACGCCGCGCACGCCCACGGCTCCGAATGGAGCGGGAAGCGCGCCGGGAGCTTCGGCCTGGCCGGATCGTTCAGCTTTCAGAACTCGAAGGTCATGACCTCGGGCGAAGGCGGCATGCTGACCACGAACGACGCGGCGTTTGCGACCGGCGCCCGCGCCTTCGTCAACCAGGGCCGCCGCGAGGGCGAGGGCTGGTTCTTCCATTACACGCTAGGGTCGAACCTCCGCATGACGGCGTTCGAGGCGGCGGTGCTGACCGCGCAACTGGAGCGGCTCCCCGAACAGATCGCCACCCGTACGCGAAACGCGCGCCTGCTGCGCTCCGAACTGGCGGGGGTCGAAGGCCTGCGGTTCCAGGACGAGCCGGCCCAGGCGACTGCGAACTCCGGGTACCTGCTCCTGGGACGAATCGACGCGGCGAAGTTCGGCATGACCCGCGACCAGTTCCATGTCGCACTGACCGCGGCGGGCATTCCGTCAACGCCGTTCTATCCACACCCGCTCTACGGAAACCCGATGTACCAGGCCGGCGGCTGCCGTGTGGAGCCCTGCCCGGTCTCGGAGGCCTGTATCGGCGACGCCTTCTGGTTCCCGCACCGCGTGCTGCTGGCCGATGAAGAGACAGTCCGCGAGATTGCGGCGGTGATACGCTACTTGGCCTTCGGCCGCGAGTCCGGAGGAACCATCCCGCTGGCGCGGTAGTAGGCCACCAGTTGGCCGTAGTGCTCGGCGGCGTGCTCGATCACGGCCAGCCACGGCTCCACCGTCTTCGCGAAGCGCTCTTCAGGGACGGCCTTCAGTGTGGCGTCCGCATCCTCGATCGACTTCCGAAGCGCTGCCACGGTTTCCGCTTTGGTGGCGTATTTCTTTGGATCGAGTTCATCCCAGTTGACCTTCTCGCCGCGCCCCGCCTTGGCCCCGTAGATGTTGCCCGAGGCGACATGAATGAGCATTTCCTGGAACGAGCGTGACTCCTTGGCGATACGGAAGCCGTACTTGGCCTCCGGAAAATCCTCGGCCATCTCCAGGATCTTGTGGTTGACGTAGCCGAAAGCCTGGCTGAAGCTCTTGGCCGGTGTAGGTGGTTGCTGCGTCTGCGCCTGGGCGAAGGGGACCATAGCGCTGGTCAGGAGCAGAGCGGTGGCTAGGGAGTTCATGATGCCCACATCCTAGCATGTCGGATGAGTGGCCCACCCAGCCCAGCACCGAACCGCGACCGCCGTGCGGGAGCGGACCTCCCCGGTTTGCAGCCCGAGCGCCCCCTCCGCCCCCTGCTGTACAATGGCGGAGAACTGGAGGTGGGCCTATGTCGCTACGCGATTTTCTGCAAAAGCAATTCATCGATGTCATCCAATGGACCGAATCCGAGGACGGCGTGCTGGCCTGGCGCTTCCCCATGCGTGACATGGAAATCCAGAACGGCGGCCAGTTGACGGTGCGCGAGTCGCAGTTGGCGGTGTTCGTCAACGAGGGCCGCGTCGCCGACGTCTTCACCCCCGGCCTCTACACGCTGAACACCCGCACCCTGCCGCTGCTCACCAACCTGATGAACTGGGACAAGGAATTCCTGTCGCCGTTCAAGTCCGACGTGTACTTCCTCTCGACGCGCGTGCAGGTGGATCAGCACTGGGGCACCGCCACGCCCATCACCATCCGCGACCCGGAGTTCGGCGCCGTGCGGCTGCGCGCCTATGGCATCTACGCCTATCACATCGCCGACGCGCGGGTCTTCTACAACAAGGTGAGCGGCACGCGGGAGATCTACCGCGTGGACGAGATCGAAGGCCAGCTCCGCAACACCGTCGTAGGCCGCATTGCCGACACCTTCGCCTCGAGCAAGATTCCGTTCCTCGACATGGCCGCCAACCAGGTGGCGCTGGGCGAGAAGATCACCGAGCAGATGACGCCGGGATTCGCCCAGTTCGGCCTGGCGCTCGATTCGTTCGTGGTCGAAAGCCTTTCGCTGCCCGACGAGCTCCAGAAGATCCTCGACCAGCGGATCAGCATGGGCATGATCGGCGACATGAACCGGTACACCCAGTTCGAGGTGGCGCAATCGATGCCCATCGCGGCGGCGAACGAGGGCGGCGGCGCGGCGGGCGTCGGCGTCGGACTCGGAGCCGGCCTGACCATGGCCCAGCAGATGATGAACGCCATGAAGCCGCAAGCGGGTGGGCCAACTCCGGGCGGACCTGCCCCGGCGGGCGGCGGGGCGCCCACGGGTGGCGGGGCTCCGGCCGCCGACACGAAATTCTGTATGAGTTGCGGCAAACCGATCGCGCGGGTGGCGAAGTTCTGCCCGGAGTGCGGATCGGCGCAAGCGTAAACGACAGGCACGAAATGGGCGGAGTCGAATGGGTGGTCGAGGCGTATGGCTGCAATCGCGAAGCGCTCGCCAGCCTCGCCCGGCTGCGCGCCCTGTTCGACCTCCTCGTCGCCGACCTCAACCTCCGGCCCGTGGGCGACACAACATGGCACCAGTTCGGCGGCGCGGGCGGCATCACCGGTCTGTGCCTGCTGGCCGAATCGCACCTGGCCTGCCACACCTTTCCCGAAAATGGATCGCTGTGCCTGAACCTGTTCTGCTGCCGGCCTCGCTCGGAGTGGGATTTCGAAGCGAACCTGCGGCGGGAATTCGGCGCCCGCGCGGTGCGCGTGCGGCGCCTCGAGCGGCCGTATCAAACCGATGAGCCCAACTGCGAACTGCCCGAATTGCGGCGCGCCGATCCGGTTCCGCTGGTCTAGCGCGGTCCAGACCGTGTGCGAGTTCTGCCACTCGATCCTGGTGCGCCGGGACGTGAACCTGGAACTCGTCGGGAAGGTGGCCGACCTGCCGCCGGACAACTCGCCCATCCAGATCACCACCGAGGGCGTTTACCGCAACCGCCCGTTCCAGGTGGTGGGCCGCATCCTTTACGAGTACGACGAGGGCGGCTGGAACGAATGGCACGCCGTCTTCAACGACGGCGCGAGCGGGTGGCTCTCCGACGCCCAGGCCGAATACGCGGTCTCCTTCGCGGCGGCCGTCAAAGGGCTGCCGGCGGCGGCCAGCGTCGCGCGCGGCCAGCACTACGGCTTCAACGGCGTGGACTACGAAGCGATCTGCCTCACGCGCGCCCATTACCGCGGCGTCGAGGGCGAGCTGCCCTTCGAGTATTGGGACAAGAACGAAGTGCTCTTCGTGGACCTGGAATCCCACGACGCCCGCTTCGCCACTCTCGACTACAGCGATCCCGAGCCGCTGCTGTTCCTGGGCGAGGCAGTCGATTTCGACAGCCTGAGTCTGAAGAACCTGCGCCGCTTCGAGGGCTGGTAACGCCATGAGCACCGCACCTCCACCCCAGGTCAAATCGTTCAACTGCCCCGGCTGCGGAGCGCCCGTCGTCATCCGCGGCTTCGCCACCACGCTCAGCGTCGTCTGCGGGAACTGCCACTCCATCCTCGACGCCAAGGACCCCAATTTCGCGGTGCTGCAGCGGTTCCAGGCGGCCGAGAGCATACAGCCGCTCATTCCGCTGGGAACGCGGGGCAAAGTGCGCGGCGAGCCTTACGAAGTGATCGGCTTCCAGGTGCGCACCATCACGGTCGACGAAGTGGATTACAGCTGGCACGAATACCTGCTCTTCAACCCGTACAAAGGCTACCGTTACCTCACCCAGTATCAGGGTCATTGGAATGACGTCACCGTCCTGCGGGCGCTGCCCGAGGTAACCACCAGCGGCGCGCGGCCCGTCGCCAAGGTGAACGGCGAGAAGTTCCGGCACTTCCAGACCTCGCACGCCCGCACCACGTTTGTTCTGGGCGAATTCCCCTGGCAGGTGCGCGTGGGCGGCGAGACGACGACCTGCACCGACTTTGTCTCGCCCCCTCGGATGCTCTCCTCGGAAACGATCGGTTCGGAGACCACCTGGTCGCTCGGCGAGTACATCACCGGCAAGCAGGTATGGCAGGCCTTCCAGCTTCCGGGCAGCCCGCCCGCGCCCGTGGGAGTTTACGAGAACCAGCCTTCGCCCTACGGCGGCAACCTCAAAGAGGTCTGGCTGGTGTGCGCGCTCTTCCTCGCGGCGCTGGTGGGAATGGCGCTGTTCTTCACCACCTTCGCGCGGGACGAAGACGTCTTCAGCGGGAGCTATCACTTCGCGCCGGGCACGGGCGGCGAGGCCTCCTTCGTCACGGACTATTTCGAACTGAAAGGGCGCACATCGAACGTCGAGCTTTCGACGCGCACCGACCTCAGCAACAACTGGATCTACTTCAACTATGCGCTCATCAACGCCGATACCGGCCAGGCCTTCGACTTCGGGCGCGAGGTCAGCTACTACTCCGGGAGCGACAGCGACGGGGCCTGGACCGAGGGCAGCAAGAAGGATACCGCCGTGGTGCCGGCCGTGCCCTCGGGCCGCTATTACCTGCGCGTGGAGCCGGAGATGGACGCCAACGCGGCCACCGTTGGGTACGACATCCAGGTGCGCCGCGACGTGCCGGTGATGAGCTACTTCCTGATCGCGGCGCTGCTGCTGCTGGTGCCGCCCGTGTTCCTGGCATTCCGCTCGATGGGCTTCGAGCAGGCGCGCTGGCGCGAAAGCGACCACCCGCCCTCGAGCGGTGGAGGTGACGACTGATGCGACATCCCTTCTACATGGTCTACGGACTGGTGCTGCTCGGCCTGGTGACGATGGCCGAGTTTCGCGGCTGGAGCCTCACCAGCGTCAACGAGATGAAGGACGTTCCCAAGTCGATACGCGACAACCCCGGCGCGTACCGCGCGCACTACGCCTTCTACCCGCGGTATTTCGGGGGCAAGTGACGGAGCCAATTCTATGAACGATTTCCACCCCGGCTACATTCTCAACGCGGTGGTCTACGCCGCGCTCGGCATTCTGATCTTCGTGGCTGCCTTCGCCCTCATCGACCGGCTGACGCCCTACCACCTCTGGAACGAGATCGTCCACGAGCACAACACCGCCCTGGCGATCCTGATCGGAGCCATGTCGATCGGCATGTGCGTCATCATCGCCGCGGCGATTCACTAGAGACGCCGGCCACGAACGCACACGAATGAACACGGATTAAGGAACAGGTGTTTTTTTCGCGCGCAGTCGTGCCAAACGACCTTGTCGACAGCTGCTGTGCGTACTGGGAAGTAGATTACTGGCTTGGTACTTTGTGCTCCGTTCTGGTATTGCGGGCGCCTCTCATGCATGGGATCATGCACCCTGAATGCGAAAAATCCTGTCGTCTCTGGCCCTGATTGCCCTTACCGCGGCATTGGCGCCCGCCGAAGTACTTTACAGCTCGATCCCGAACGCGCTTCCGCCGAACGTTCCTTCGGTGGGATACGAGGCGACCTCGACGGCAGAGTTCGGCGGGCTCATCCAGTTCGCGGGTTCCGGCGGGTCGTACAGCGCTTTGCGCGCCACGGTTGTCATGAGTAACTGGGCGCTGGCGTCCGACTACGACTCGACCCTGGCGGGCTACAAGCAGCTGCTTACCCTCACTATCTACAACGTTGGGCCGGGCGACACGGTCGGAACGAAGATTGCCTCCGATACGGTGGATGCGTTCATCCCCTGGCGCCCTGCCGCATCGGCGGGCTGCGGCACCGCATGGAGGGCCGCCGATGGCCAATGCTACAACGGTCTGGCGACCGAGGTAACGTTCGACTTGCCGAACGTCACGGTCTCGGGTCAGGTCATCTATGGCCTGTCGTTCGATACGACGAACTATGGGGCGAATCCGACCGGCACTCCGGGGCCGTATGACAGCCTGAACTTCGGTCTGGCCGAGACGAGTCCCAAGGTGGGAAGCAATCCGCTGCCGGACACGGCATATTGGAACACCACCCACGCCGGCTTTTACACAGACAACGGTGCGGGCGGTGTGGGCACATTCCGGCAGGACACGAACTGGGCGCCGGACTCCGGAGCCCTCGAGTTCGATACCCCGGAACCGGCAACGCTGACGCTGTTGGGCGCGGGGCTGATCGGACTCGCCTTCTTTCGGCGCCGGGGGCGCGCGTAGCTCCCCACTGTGAAGCAGGGATCTAGTGGCCTGACCGCACCCGCCGGTAGAGCGCGACGAAATCGTCCATCGGGATCTGCTCGGCTCGCAGCCGCGCCTCGGGCCACACGTCCACCAGCTTTCCGTAGAACGGCCGCAGGTTGTTGCGTAGGGTCTTGCGCTTGTGGCGGAACGAGCGGCCCGCGAATTCGAGGAATCCGGCGGTGTCTTCGATCACCGGCCGCGGCTCCAGGCGCACGGCCGCCGATTCCACTTTCGGGGGCGGGGAAAAGGCGGTGGGCGGCAATCGGAACAGAATTTCCGGCGTAGTGAAGCACTGCGTCTGGACGGTCAGAAACCCATAGTCGCGCGTGCCCGCCTTGGCCACCAGCCGCTCGGCCACCTCGAGTTGCACCAGCACCACCGCGCGCCGGAGCGCCGTGCCCATGCTGAAGATGCGGTCCAGAATCGGCGAGGTGATGTAGTAGGGCAGGTTGCCTGCCAGCGCCGCCGGTCCCCACTGGCTCAGGTCCGTGTCCAGGACGTCCGCTTCCACCACCTCGACTTGCGGGAAGCGCTGCCGCAATCCGGCTGCGAGCACGCGGTCCAGTTCGATCGCCACCACGCGGTCCGCGCGCTCCAGCAAGAATTCGGTGAGCGCTCCGCGCCCTGGCCCAATCTCGATCACCAGGGGTTCGCGCGTGGGGCAGGCCGCTTCGGCCAGGCGCGCAAGAATATCGCGCGCGGTCAGAAAGTGTTGTCCGAGTTTCGCGTGAGCCACGTAAACTACGTTAGCTCTTAACGTTGACCTGTTGCCGCTGGAACGAGATGTACATCTTGCCGGAGGTGGGGCGGCCGAACATGGTGGCGGGCGTGAACTGCGTGAAGAGCAGTTTGCGCTCGATCAGGCGCTTGAGCCCGGGGTTCTGCGCTAGCGACGGCCCCTGGACCACCGCGAAATCCGCCATGCGGCCCTCGCCGTCCACTACCACCTCGACCACGAAATCGGCGGTATCGCTGTCGAATCCGAACGACACCTGGTCTTTGAACGTGGGCTCGGTGGAGAGCCCGAACGGAACGTCGTGCCCCGTCATCGGGTGGAAAGCGAAGCTCGGAACGAGCATGGCGAAAAGGACCACGGCCGAGACGAAGCCGCCCGCAAACGGCAGCGCCAAGGGGCGCATCAGGTTGTCCGCCCACAGGCGCACCCGGCCGGGCAACAGGTCGAGCCGTCCCTGGCGCGCCGCTACCCGTGCGCGTTCCTTGGATGCGATCACGCGCAGAGCCGTGGTCACCCTCGCCGGAACCGGTCCAGCCGGCAGCGACCGCACGGCGGCACGCACCCGCGCCAGTTCCTCCAGGCGCGACTGGCACCCGCTGCAACGGGCTACATGCAAGGAAACCCTTTCCCGCTCCTCTTTGGGCAGACAGCCATCGAGGTGTGCCGAGAGTGAATTCTGGACAGTAGCGCAGTTCATATCTTCACTCAGCCGGTTGTGGCGTCAAGTGCAGGACCTGCTCCGGCTCTAACCGTCCTGCCAGCTCTTTTCGTAACGCCTCACGTCCACGCAATATACGTGACTTCACGGTCCCGAGAGCTACCTGGAGGATCTCAGCGATCTCCTCGTAGCTCAATTCTTCGATATCCCTCAGCACCACCGCCATCCGGTAGCTCGGGTTCAAGCGAGCCAGGGCGGCCTCCACCAGCTTGTGCTGCTCGTCGTCGGCGGCGCAGTCGAAGGGAGAGCGCGCAGGGTCGGACAGCACCTGCGAATAGTTCAAGCTCCCCCCCTCCTCTTCCTCCAGGCCGATTTCCTGCTTCCGGTGGCGCCCAAACCACCGCTGGTAGTTGTAGGCCTCGTTCACCGCGATCCGATAGATCCAGGTCTTCAGGCTGCTATCGCCGCGAAAGGCGCCAACCTTTCGAAAAACCTTCAGAAAAACTTCCTGAACCACGTCGGAGGCGTCGGACGAATCGCTCAGCAGCCGCACCGCTAAGTTATAGACCGGCTGCTGATATTCGGCGATCAGAGCCTCGTAAGCTGCCTCGGTCCCTTGCCGGAGCCCTTCCACGAGCCGGGAATCGTCACCGGTATCCCGGCGGTCCCGAAGGACCTCCATCGGTCCGACTTCGACCGCGGAGCCGAGATGAAGGGTTGCGTCTGCCACGGCTAAACCTCGACGGCAGTTTCCACCTTCAACCTATCAGGAATCCGAGCTTCCTGCAATTGTATAGACACCTTGGGGTCCGAAAAAGTTCCCGGGCCGCCGGGGAGCCGACCGGGGCCGCCTGCGGCGGCCCGCTCGTCGCTCGCCGCCCGTCGCTCGTCGTGCCTTGATTCAGATGGAGTTGTGCCGCTTCGCGCCCGGGATCCACCGCGATGCGGAGCCCACGAAAGCGCCGCGAGAATCGACGGGCGACGAGCGACAAACGACGAGCGCCTTTGGAACAAAGGCCCTTCCCCGTTCGTCTTCCTTTCGATGAAGTCCAACGCTTCCATTGCCGAAGCTGTGTCGGTGGCCGCGGGATCGCTCCGCGGGAGCAAGCTGCGAAGCTTCCTCACGCTTCTGGGGATCATCCTTGCCACCACCACGCTGATCGCGGTCATGGCGGTGATCCACGGCATGGACCTCTATATAGGGCAGCAGGTTTCCGATATGGGGGGCGATGGGTTCCGAGTGGTGCGGCTGGCCATGATCGGAGAGAACAACCCCAAGAAGTACCTGGAGTTGCAGCGCCGCAACCCCAAGCTTCGCAAGGAGGAGTTCGAGTTCCTCAAAAGCCATGTCACCATGTGCCGCGACATGGGCATGGAGGGTTACCGCAGCGTGCCGGTGCACTACGAAAAGCAAAACGTGGATGCCATCCTGCTGCGCGGGGTCACCAGCAACATGTCCGCTATCGCCAATATACAGGTGGTTGCAGGACGGTTCTTCTCGGAGTCGGACGACCAGAGGCGGCAGGCTGTGACCTTCCTCGGCAACGAGGTGAGCGAGAAGTTCTTCCCGAACGCGAATCCGGTGGGCAAATTCATCGAACTGCAGGGGCGGCCGTTCGAGGTGATTGGAGTCGCCAAGGCGCAGGGCAGCGTCTTCG
>CAZBQQ010000090.1:0-21909 GCA_964493965.1 uncultured Solibacteraceae bacterium | reverse complement strand
GGCGAGGTCAGCGTCACCGTCTGGCCCAAGATCCTCAAGGACATGTGCGCCAGCAAGAACATCCACGTGCTGGAGTAGAATTCTCTCGCGGTGCGGAACACCAGCACCGAACCGCGCGCGTAAGCAAGCGGACCGCGACACCTGCCCCTCACTGAAACCGGAACCCCCGCGCCACCACCCACCCCGCGACCACCGCCGCCGCCACCAGCGCGCATAAGTGCGGAATCACCGCCGACGGCGAAGCGCCGAAATTCACCACCTTGTGCAACGCGTCCATGGTCAGCCCCGTGGGGAGGAACAGTGCGGCCTTCTGCAGCCACACCGGCGTCACCTCGATCGGCCACCAGCAGCCGCCCAGCCCCGCCAGCAGGTTGCTCGCGATCACCCCGAGGCCAATCACCTGCGCCTCGGTGCGCCCGAAATTCCCCAGCGCCATCCCCAGCGTCGCCGCCAGCGCGCCGTACGCCGCCAGCACCACCGCGACCGCCGCCACCGCCGCCAGGTCCGGCCCCCAATGGACGTGGAACAGCACGCTGCCCGCGACCATCGCGAAAGCGATCTGCACCATCCCCATCGCCCACCGCGCGCCCCACTTGCCCAGCACCACCGCCCCGCGCGACATCGAGGACGACGCCAGCCGCCGCAGAATTCCGTTCCTCCGTTCGATGGTCAGCGAAACGGCGCCGCTCGTGAACATCACCAGCAGCGTGAACATCACCATCGTGCCTGGCACCGACTGCTCGAAGCCAATTGGCGGCACGATTCGCCTGCCCGCGGCCCTCACCTCCACCTCCAACGCCCGCGGCTGCCGCCCCAGCTCCGTGAGTTGTTCCGGCGTGACCGCGCCGGCCGCTAGGTCCATCCTCACGGTATTGAGCGTGCGCTGGATCCGGACCCGGTCGTAACTGGCCCCCATTTCGTCGCCGACCCGCGTGAGCTGGAGCGTCACCGGCTTCGATGCCAGCGCCGCCGTAGTGAAGCCTGCCGGAATCTCGAGCCTGCGCGAATACCCGAGAGACTCGGCCTCGGTCCGGGTGCGCACCACATTGAAATCCCGCGCACCGAGACGCTCGATCACCTGGTCCGCCAGAAACCCGGCATCCGCTGCGACGCTCACCGCGAGCGTGTCCTTCGAGCCGCCGCGGAAATTGCCCGTGATCGCGCCCAGGAAGTAGAAGAAGATCACCGGCATCACGAACGTCCACATCAAGGTCTCGCGGCTGCGAGCCAGGTGCAGCAGGTCCATGCGAGCCAGAAAGAACGCATCGCGCAGCATTTTGGTTTTCATAACGCGAAACTCCGCCGCAGCCGCATCACCGTCACCAGGAATGCCAGCGCGCTCGCGCCCGCGAGTCCCGCCAGCGCGGGCGCCAGACTAGCCGCCTGCGCCGTGCCGTCCAGTATCGACGAGAACTGCGTCACCGCCCATCCCGTCGGCGTCCACCGCCCCACCGCGGCCATCCACGCCGGCATCACCTCGAAGGGAAAGAAACATCCGCCCACCAGCGCCAGCGGAAACATCACCAGGTTCCCCAGCATGCTGGCGCCGCGCTGCGTCGAAGCCGACATCGATACCAGCAGCAACAGCAGATAAAACGCGACGCCCGCCAGCATCAGCCACAGGATCGCGGCCGGCAGGTTGGCCACCGGAACCCCGCCCAGCCATCGCACCGCCACCAACCCAGTCCCCGCGACGCACGCAAACACCAGCGCCACGCCCAGAAGCTTGCCCGCCAGAAACCCCACCATGCGCACCGGCATCACCGCCAGCCGCCGCAGCGCGCCGAGCGCCCGTTCCTTCCATATCTCCCCGGCCAGCGCGTTGGCGATCATCCAGACAGCCATGCAGAGCATGCTGGGGAAGAACAGGGCAGCGAAGCTCTTCCCCTGCTTCTTCTCCGGAATCACCGTCGTCTTCAGGCCGATCGCCGGCCCGCCCCGCCGTGTTCCCAGCATGTCCAAAGTGATCGATACGGTGTCTTCGATCACCTTCGGCAGAATGCTCTGGCTCGGGTTGGTGAACAACTGCAAGCGAAAGGCTCCGCCGTGATTGACCGCCTGCGCGAACCCCGCCGGAATGATCAGGAACGCCGAAGCCTCCCCGCGATCGATGCGCCGCCGCCCTTCCTCGCGCCGCACCCGCTCGAGAGCCAGCATCTTGTCCAGCGGATCGCGGTGAAACACGCCGCTCACCATCTTGCTCGCGAACGTGTTGTCTTCATCCGCGATCAGCAGCACGCCGCGCGGCGCGGGCTTCCCGCCGCCCCCGAACACCACGTTCAGCAGCACCGCCAGCGCCAGCGGGATCGCCAGCCAGACCGTAAGCGTGAACGGGTCGCGGCGCCACCGGCGCAGGTCTTTGATTACCGAGATCCAGATGAAGTGCATGGCCTATTCCCTCAGCTCCTTGCCGGTGAGCTTGATGAAGAGGCTCTCCAGGCTGGGCTGGGTCAGCGTGGTGCCGCGCACCTCGCACCCGGCTGCTTCGAGCGCTGCGAAGATGGCCGGCAATTTCCGCGAAGCGTCCACCAGTGATAGCACCAGTACTGTTTCTTCCGCCTGCAGCACCTCGATCCGGTCGATCGGCGCAACCGCCGCCCGCGCCGCATCCGGCCGGAACACACCAGACAGCCGCAGCAGGTCCCGCTCCTCCAGCATCGACCGCAACTCCGCCAGCGTGCCCGCCGCGATCACCTTTCCGTGATCCACCACCGCCAGCCGGTCGCACAGCGTCTCCGCCTCCTCCATGTAATGCGTGGTGTATAGGACGCACGTCCCGGACTGCGCTTCCGCCCGAACCAGTTCCAGCAGCCGCATGCGGCTCTGCGGATCGACGCCCACGGTTGGCTCATCGAGCAGCAGAACCCGGGGCTGGTGCACGATGCCGCACGCGAAGTTGAGCCGCCGTTTCATGCCGCCGCTGAAGCGCTTCACCGGCTCGCGCGCGCGGTCACCCAGGCCGGTCAGCTCGAGCACCTTCTGGATCCGCTCGCCCAGCAGCGGGTTGCGCAGTCCCTGCGCGCCGCCCCAGTATTTGAGGTTCTCGATGGCCGACAGTTCCTCGTAGAGCGCGATCTCCTGGGGCACCACGCCCAGTGCCTGCCGCGCCGCGGTTCCCTCGCGAACCACGTCGTTCCCCATCACGCGCACGCGCCCGGAGGTGGGCTCGAGCAGGCCCGAGATGCAGCCGATGGTGGTGGTCTTGCCGGCGCCGTTCGGCCCCAGCAGTCCGAAAACTTCGCCCGGCCGCGCGGTGAACGAAACCCCGTCCACGGCGATGAGCTCTCCATAGGACTTCCGCAATTGCTCGACTTCAATCATTTGAGATCAGCGTAAGCCCATTCCGCCGCTTTCGTCCGCGCCGTGCGACGAATCGAAGGGATTCCCGACGAACGGCGCGAAAGCCCCGATGGAAGGCGGGCTTCAGCCCGCGCGGAACTTCAGTTCCGCCCTCCGCCCCCTCTGTTGACACCCCCCGACTCCGAAACCTACCATTTAGAGACACCCATGAGAACAATCTCCCTGATGGCCCTCGCCGTGTGCATCGCTGGCGCGCAGCAAGCCCCGCGGCCCGCTTACCTTGATCCCGCCCTGCCGCCCGAGCAGCGTGCCGCCGACCTCGTCCATAGGATGACGCTCGAAGAGAAGGCCACGCAGCTCGTGAATCAGGCCCGCGCCATTCCCCGGCTCAACGTCCCTGCCTATGACTGGTGGAGTGAGTCGCTGCACGGCGTGGCGGTGAACGGAACCACCGAGTTCCCCGAACCCATTGGACTGGCCGCCACCTTCGATGCGCCCGCTATCCACGACATGGCTGTCGTGATCGGCACCGAGGGCCGCATCAAGCACGCGCAGGACGTCCGCATGGGCCACAGCGATATCTTCGAGGGCCTCGATTTCTGGGCGCCGAACATCAACATCTTCCGCGATCCGCGCTGGGGCCGCGGCCAGGAAACATACGGAGAGGATCCCTTCCTCACCGCGCGCATGGGCGTGGCCTTCGTGACCGGCATGCAGGGCGACGATCCTCGCTATTACCGCACCATCTCAACCCCCAAGCACTTCGCGGTTCACAGCGGGCCGGAATCCACGCGCCACGGTGCGGATGTGCCCGTCAGCAAGCACGATGAGCTGGACACCTACCTGCCTGCGTTCCGAGCTACGGTGACCGAGGCCAAGGCGGGTTCCGTCATGTGCGCCTACAACCGCATCAACGGCCAGCCGGCCTGCGCCAACGAGTTCCTGCTGCAGGACCAGTTGCGGGGCAAGTGGGGTTTCCAGGGTTACGTGGTGTCGGATTGCGGGGCGGTCGTCGACATCCACAACGGCCACCACTTCAAGCCCACTCAGCCCGAAGCGTCAGCCATCAGCCTGCAACGCGGCATGGACAACGAGTGCATCGACTTCATGGCCAAAGTGACCAACGATCACGACTACGCGCCCTATCTCCAGGCCGTGAAGCAGGGCTTCCTCAAGGAGAGCGACATCGACATCGCGCTGACGCGCCTTTTCACCGCGCGCATGAAGCTGGGCATGTTCGACCCGCCGGAGATGGTGCCCTACACCAAGATCGACGGGACCCTGCTGGATAGCCCGCAGCATCGCGCTCTGGCGCGCAAACTGGCCAACGAGTCCATGGTGCTGCTGAAGAATGACGGCGTCCTGCCGCTGAAGACCTCGGGTCTGAAGATCGCCCTGATCGGCCCGCTCGCCGACCAGTACAAAGTGCTGCTGGGCAACTACAACGGGATTCCAACTCATTCGGTCACTGTGCTGGAAGGACTGAAGGCGGAGTTCCCCGGCGCTCAGATCCGCTTTGAGCCCGGCACGCAGTTCCTGCGCAACGACGCCTCGCCCGTGCCCTACTCGCTGCTCAGCACCGGAGGCAAACCGGGCGCCCGCGCCAGTTACTCCAAGCTGGACATCTCGCTTGAGGGTTCCCGATTGGCGCCAAAGCCGCTCGCCAGCCAAGTCGTAGCGGGCATCGACCTCGAGGTCACACCACCGCCTATGGTTGCTGGGCCAAAGCCGTTGGGAGTCCGATGGGAAGCAACCTTGACGCCGCAACAGACCGGCGACTACAATCTCGGTCTTCAAGCGAATGGGTCCTTCCGCGTCTGGCTCGATGGCAAACAAGTCACACGGGCCTGGCGGACCGATGGAGTTGAGACCAAGCTAGGCCGCGTGCACCTCGACAAAGGCAAGCCCTACGCATTGAAGGTCGAGTACGGCGAAGGTCAGGACGCCGGCTGGGCGGCCCGCCTGGTGTGGTCCAAACTGGACCGCCGGCCCACGCCGCAAGCCGTCGCGGCGGCCAAGGACGCGGATGTCGTAGTGGCCGTCGTGGGCATCACCAGCGAGCTTGAAGGCGAAGAGATGGACGTCAACGAGGATGGCTTCAAGGGTGGCGACCGCACCAGCCTCGACCTGCCCAAGCCCGAGCAGGACCTGCTCGAAGCCGTGGCCGCAACCGGCAAGCCGCTGGTTGTGGTGCTGATGAACGGCAGCGCCCTTAGCGTGAACTGGGCGAAGGCACACGCCAATGCGATCCTCGAAGCTTGGTACTCGGGCGAGGAGGGCGGCGCCGCGGTTGCCGAAACCCTCTCCGGCCGCAACAATCCCGCGGGACGTCTGCCCGTGACCTTCTACAAGGGAGTAAATCAACTGCCGCCGTTCGAGGACTACTCGATGAAAGGCCGCACTTACCGTTACTTTGACGGCGAGCCGCTTTATCCCTTCGGATACGGCTTGAGTTACACCACCTTCAGTTACGGCGAACTGAAGGTTCCCGCGGAGCCTGCCGATCCCGCCAAGCCGTTCGCGGCCCAGGTTACGGTGACGAACAGCGGCAAGGTCGCAGGCGACGAAGTGGTCCAGTTGTATCTGGGTTTCCCCAGCGTGCCGGGCGCGCCGCTCAAGGCGTTGCGCGGATTCCAGCGTGTACACCTCGAACCCGGCGCCGCGCAGCAGGTAACATTCGAGCTGAAACCGCGCGACTTGAGCATGGTCACCGAGGCCGGCGAGATTGTGGTGCCCGAGGGCGAATTCAGGCTGTCGATCGGAGGCGTCGCGGGCACCTTCCGCATGAAGAGCAGCCTGACGCTGCCCGAGTAGCCCCACGTTACCGAGCCGCGACCGCCAGGGAGCGGACCAGCTACGCTCTGGCATCATAGAAGAGCATGCTGCGATCCGCTCTCGCGCTTCTCTTCTGTCTGCCCCTGGCGGCCGGACCGTCCTACGACGGCGCGGCCTTCGAGAAGCGCGTAGCCGCGATCGCCGCGGGCGCGGACGGGGTCGTCCGCCGTGCCGCGATCGCCGCTCAACTCGCCGCTCTGGGCATCCCCTACCACCTGGAAGATTTCAATGCCGCGGGCCGCGAGGGCTTCAACATGCTGGTCACCCTCCCCGCGCCTGCCGGTGTACAAAACGAGATCCTCCTTGGCGCGCACTCGGATAAAGTAAGTGTGGGGCGGGGTGCCGTCGATGATGCTTCCGGCGATAGCGCCGTCCTCGAGCTGTTAGCAGCGTTCAAGCTCGCACCACTCAAGACGTACCGGCTGAGCGCGGCCTTCTTCGACCTGGAGGAACTGGGGGCGAAGGGCTCTGCCGCCTACATCGCCGCACATCGCCACAGCCTGCCCGCGGTCTACCTCAACTTCGACGTCTTCGCTTACGGCGACACGCTGTGGGTCGGCTCCGTGAACGCCCAGTCGCCTTCCGCGCGTGCGATGACCGAGGCAGCCGCGGCCTCCCGGTTCCCGCTTGTCCTGGGGCCGGACTACCCGCCCGGCGACGACGGCAGCTTCGTGGCCGCCAAGGTCCAGACGCTGGGCATCGCTATAATCGACGGCCGCGAGATCGAAGGCATTCTCGCGTTTTTCCACGGCCGGCCCCCGAATCCCCTCCCCCGCGCCGTCACCATCCTGCACTCCCCAAACGATACGCCCGACAAAATCGCCGGCCCCGACGCGGCGCGCGCCCTCCCAGTGCTCGAGCGCGCCATCCGCCTGCTCGACGCCGGCCAGTAGCGGAAGATGCCCCGTATATACGGCTATCGTATATACTCGAGGAGTGGCCGCCGATATCGAAGGCTTCGACTGGGATGCCGCCAATGTGGGCCATATTATGCTCCACGGGGTGACGCCCCTCGAGGTCGAAGATGCGGCGGTTCGCCCGCACGTGACCATCCGCGCGAGAACCGTCGCGGGCGAAGAGCGGTGGAAGCTATTCGGGCGAACGGTGTCCAGACGCTACCTGGTTGTGGTGTTCACGATTCGAGGGAAGCTCTTCCGGACCGTGACCGCCTATGAGATGAACGTCACAGAGAGGAGGAAGTATGGGCCGCAAATCGACTGAGGAGGGCGACTGGTACGCGACCCCGCAGGGCCGCCGCGAGACCGAGCGCCAGTTCACACGCGCACTCAAATCAGGAACGCTCATCCGTTCCGAGGGACTGAAGATCAAGAAGACCGATCCGAAAATCCTTGAGGAGATCATGGAACGTGCTAAACAGAGCGCAACCCAAGCGATCTCCATTCGCATCCCGGTTGTGGACCTCGAGCGTGCCAAACGGATCGCGGAAAAGACTGGCGCCGGCTACCAGACGGTGCTCAAGCACGCGATCCGAGAGGGCTTAAAGAAAGCGGGGTGAACTGTCCCCCTACGCCCCAACCCCCGCCGGCCAAGTCCGCTGCCACTGCTTCCGCTTCTGGTAATTTCGCGCCAGTTCCAGGTACACGCCGAGGTCCCGATCCAGATCGTTCTGCGTCCCGTCAAAGTAAAAGTTGCGAATCGGAATCCCGCCCAGGTCCCGCGAAACCCGCGGGTAAACCGCCTCGCAAACAATCCCGTTCATACACGTGAATGGGCTGATATCGATAATCCCGTCCGCGCCCTTCTTGGCCAGGCAAATCGCCTTCCCCACGTTGAGCACCATTTCGCCCAGCGCGCCATCCGCCGGCAGATACGGCCGCGCCGCTGCGAGAACCTCTTCGACCGGAGGCTCTTCGTAGCCCACAAAATCGTCCCGGAACGGCTCCAGCAGCACATGCTCGTCGTGCTTCTGCACCCGCTTGCGGATCCATGCCTTGAACGCATCCAGCGAATACTGCCGCCCCACCAGGTGCAGCTTGCGGAACTGCTCGGATATCGTGTACCACACCCACTCCGTGATGTCCGAAATCCACGCTTCCGCTTCGTATTCCTCCAGCCGCCGCACCAGGTCCTCGTTCGAGAAACAATGCAGCCGGCAGAAGATCTCGCCCACGATCCCGATCAGCGGCGTCGAGCGGTTCCGCCGCACCGGCAGCGCGCGGAAGCGGTCCCGCGAACGCACCATCGCCTCGCGCATCGCCTTCAGTTGCGTTCCCGGCTCGAGCGGCGCCTTCTCAATCGTCTGGCACACGTCCACCAGGCATTCCTCATAGACGGCTTCCGTGCCACCCTTCTCCGCTTCATACGGCCGGTGTTGCAGCAGCACCTTCTGAAGGATGTCGGCCGCGATCAGGGCCCGCCACGCCGTACGCACGAACTGCCGTGCCAGGTCGCCGAAGTCCGCGTAGCCGTCATGGCTAGAGGGCGAAATCACGCTGGTGTGCGGGTACCCATTCTCTTCCAGGATGCGCCGCAAATAGGGCGCGTACTGTCCGAACCGACACGGGCCGTCCGCGGTGGGCATGAAGAGCACCACCTTCGCCGGGTCGATGTCGGGCTGCTCCAGCACCTTCATGAAATCGCCCACGGTGACTTTGGCGGGATAGCACTCGTCGCCGGAGGTGTAGCGCGCGCCCAACTCGCGCGTCCTGCTGTCGGAAGGCGGCGTGATGTCGGCGTCGAGGCCCAGCGCGTGGAACGCCGCGGCGAAGGTCCGGCCGCTGCCGTAGGCCATCGGAGGGATGAAAACACGCTTGCCTGCTAGTGGATTGCGGCGGCCGCCGGATCCGTTTCCATCCCCGACTTGTAACATCGCAGAATTCCTTTACTATCGAGATACGCTTCGCAGCGGGTCATGTAGCCGGCGTCGTTGCCGTGGCCGTCGAACTGCAGCACCAGCAGAGGCGCGCCCGCCGCCTCGCGCGTGAAGTGCTTGATGTAGGAATCGGGCCCGCATTTGAAGTTCGAGATGTAGACCACGTGCAGGTTGGGCCGCGTCGAAGCCAGCCGCGCCGCGCTCAGGATCTTGCGGCCCGACGCCCAGTACATGTTCGGATGCAGGTCGTCCACCGGCTCGCGCCCCGTCACCACGAAGTCGATCGGAATGACGTTGGCCCCGTATCGGTGGCGCAGCTTGCGCGGGATGTCGCAGTTCACCGCGCGGTCGTAGATGTTATAGGGCCGGCCCACCAGCAGCAACCCGGGCTCGCCGGTGTGATCGAGCACCTCGAGCGCCTTCCGCCCGGCCTCGAGCAGCCGGCCTTGAAACTCCCGCTGCGCAGCGTAGGCTGCGTCCGTTGCGCGGTCACTGGCCCGGCGGCTCACGCCCAGCCGCCGCATGGCCTCGTACAGCCCGCTCTTCACTTGGTCGCGGCCAAGCTGGAAGTGCAGCCGCGGGATCAGGAACATGTGCCGGTGCGGTTCCAGGCGCGGCGCCGATTCGAGCACGAACGGCAGCGTCTGGTTCCACGGGCAGAAGTGCGCGGTCCCGGTGCCCTCAGGTCCCATATCGGCGTTGAGCAGATTCGGCACCAGAACGTAGTCCACGCCCATCTCGATCAGCGCCGCCACGTGCCCGTGCGCCACCTGGATCGGGTAGCACGGCTGTGCCAGCGCCATCTCCAGCCCCGCCGCCGCGATCTTCGGATCGGTCATCGGCGAGAGCGCCACCTGTATGTCGAGCTCCGTGAAATAGCGGTGCCAGAACGGCAGGTGCTCGAAGGTCGACATCGCCCGCGGCAGCCCCACGCACAGCTTCCCCGGCACGCGCTGGAACTTCGCGCCGGGCGCCGGCTGGCCCGCGAGGCCTTCGAGCAGGCGCTCGCGAAACGCGAACAGGTCCTCGATCACCGGCTTGCGTCCGGTTGTCGAAGGCTTGCGGAACTTATCGGAGCACTTATCGCCCCAGTAGCTCTTGTGGCCCTCGATGGTGAATTCCTTGATGTCGCACAGGTTCGTGCAGGCTTTGCACACGAAATCGCGCGTCGCCATCTGCAGGCTGGAGAGATCGTACCCGCGGAACCGCGATGCGCCGCGCGTGGCCAGGTGCCACTGCCGGGCGATCAGCGCCATGCCGATCGCGCCCACCACACCGTTGTACGGCGGAACCGTGATCTTCTTTCCCAGCAGGCTGGCGAAAGCGGCGGCCACCGAGTCGTTGTAGGCAGTTCCGCCCTGGAAGTAAATCACCTTGCCGATCTTGCGCCCGCGCACCACGCGGTTCAGGTAGTTGAGGGCGATCGAATACGCCAGGCCGGCCACGATGTCCGGCACCGCTTCGCCCTTCAGCATCCACCCCGTTACGTCGCGCTCCATGAACACCGTGCAGCGCTCGCCCAGCCGAGTCGGCCGCGCGGACGAAAGTGCCAGCTTCGCGAACTCGCCCTTAATGCTGATGCGGAGCTTCTCCGCTTGCTCCTCGAGGAACGACCCCGTGCCGGCCGCGCACGCTTCGTTCATCGCGAAATCAACCACGATGCCGTTCTCGATGGAGATGAACTTCGAGTCCTGGCCGCCGATTTCGAAGATGGTGTCCACCGGCTCGCCGCCCAGCGTGCTCGAGATGTGCAGCGCGCCCGTCTTGTGGGCCGTGATTTCGTCGTTCACCACATCGGCGCCCACCAACTCCGCGATCAACTCGCGGCCGGAGCCCGTCGTGCCCACTCCCTGAATCTGCAGCCGCTGGCCCCACTGCGCCTGTACTTCGCTCAACCCCTTCTGCACCGCTTCGATCGGGCGGCCCGCCGTTCGCAGGTAAATGTCCTGGATCACCGTGCCGTATTCGTCGGTGGCCACCACGTTGGTCGAGACCGAGCCGATGTCGATGCCCAGGTAGGCCGGGATCGGAGCGTCCCCCGCGGGCGGAACGTACGCCGGAACGCGGTCGCGCAACAGCACCACCTTCTCCATGGAGAGCGGGGTGGAGTCCTCAACCCGTTCCTCGCCATCGTGCTGGCTCAGCCGGTGAATCTCGCGCATCGAGCGCTTCTTTCGTTCCTCGGCTTCGAGGATCGCCGTCCCCACCGCGCCGCACCAGGCGTATAGCTCGGGCACGAAGAGCTGGTCTTCTTTGAGGCCGAACGCCTCCCGTATCGCGGCCGTGACCCCGGCGTTCTGCGAAACCGCGCCGATGAGCGCCACCGGCGGCGTGACCGGACGGCCCTTCGCAATGCCGCTCTTGTAGTTGCGCGCGACAGCGTCGCACAGGCCGCGCAGGATCTCCGACGGCGTGTAGCCCTTCTGCTGCGCGTGGATCATGTCGGACTTGGCGAATACCGAGCAGCGCCCCGCAATCCGCGCCCCGCACTTCGCCTCGCACACCACCGCGCCGATCTCTTCGACCGAGTAGCCCATGCGCGTGGCCTGCTGGTCGAGGAACGAGCCGGTTCCCGCCGCGCACTCGCCACTGCGGTCGTAATCGACGATCGTCGCCTGGCCCCCGCCCGGTGGCGGCTCCAGGCGTATGTACTTCGCGCTCTCCCCACCCAGCTCGAACACCGTGCGAACCTCGGGATAAAACGCTGCCACCATCCGCGCGATGGCCTTGAACTCGTTCTCGAAGTAAATCCCGAGAATCTTGGCAATGGTGCGGCTGCCCGAGCCCGTAACACGGATTCCCTCGATGCGGGTCTCCGGGATGATCTCGTAGAACTCCTGCAGCAGGTCGAAGGTGGATTGGATGGGACTTCCGGTGATCCGCCTGTAATCGGAGAGGACCAGCGGGACGCGCTTGCCGGCCTGCGCGTCCCAGTTCATGAGACGGAACGAGGGCTTGGCGGCACAAAGGGATTCGAGCGCAGCACGGTCCTCAACTCTGCCCAGAGCTGCGAGCTTTAGACTTATGGCGCCGATGTCAATGCCAATATTGATGCCCATGGACAGACCCCGGCAGACGGTTTCCAACCTTCGAGCGCCTACGGGAGAGCGCCCTCCGAGTCAGGCCGATGCCGAGACAAACCATCTTACACGGGAAGAGCCATTCCCTGAAGTGCTTAGGATCCGAAAGGGTATTTTTGCGCATCCAACCACGCCATTTCGGGGTCCGAGTGGGGCAGGCGTCCACGCCTGCAGCGGGTCTCGAGACCCGCCTGAGGACTATGATGGTCCACAGATGGACCCCAGGAAGCGCTCGCGCGTGTTTGGCTGGTGGTATCTATCTATTGGTGCAGGCTTTGTCCTCCTGGGCGTCAACCGTCTGTTGATGCACGACCGTTCCTGGCCGGTCGCGCTGCGCTGGGTGATCGCGGCAGGCTTCTTCCTGCTCGGCAGTTTCGAGCTAAGCCGCCCCGGCTCAAGGCGTTAGCGCAAAGAAGAACACGCGGCCGACCGCCATGTCGCCCCGCATCCCCAGTTCCGACGCGGGGCGCGCCTCGATCTGGGTGAACCCGGCGCGGTCGAGCGCTGCCGTCACCTCTTCGACCGCGTAGCACCGCTCGAACACCGTGACGTCGGACCGCCTCCAGCCCGCCCCCTCCGCCAACCGGAACAGCGTCAGGTCCGCCCGGCCGATCTTCTCGGCCGCGTCGTAGCTGGCGCGCGTGATCCCGGCGGCCGTCTCTTCGACCGTGCCGGAGGACCCGCACCACAGCGTCTCAAAGGACTCTTCGGTGTTCATGTCGAAAACGAAGAGTCCCCCCGCGACGAGCGCGCGCCGCACGCTGGAGAAGGCGTCTTCGAGTTCGTCGGGGTCCAGGATGTGGTTCAGGCTGTCGTACGTGCTCAAAGCGGCGTCGAAGCGCGAGCCGAGCGAGAAACGGCGGGCGTCCGCCAGGCAGAACTCGGCGCCGGGCGTCTGCTCGCGCGCGAAGCGAAGCATCTCCTCCGAGCCGTCGATCCCGGTCACGCGGTAGCCGTGAGCTGCCAGAACGCGGCTCAGGTCGCCCGTTCCGCAACAGACATCGAGCACCCGCGCGCCCGCCGGCAGCTTTGGAAAAACGTGCTCCGCGAGCAGTGGCGCCGCCTGCTGGTGGTAATCGCTGCCCCACCCCTGGTTGTAGAACCACGCGAACGGATCGTAGACTCCATACGGTTCGGCTGGCACGCCTTCAGTCTAGCGGAGGAACGGCATACGCGGCCCCGGATGTGGCACGCCAAATGCTCCTCCGAATGCAACTTGGAGTTGTTTGGGGGTGCGGCGTCGTCGGGGGAAGCGGGCGTGGGGAAACGCTTGCAGGCGGCGCCGCGCCGCAACTCGCGGCAACGGTAGGGCAACGGCCCACGGCGAGAGCGGAGGCCATTAAATTCCATTCACTCTAACCCTGTCCTCAACTGCACCCAAAACGGAACTTTTTACCTTCTTCTTGAGGATTTGAGCAGTTTTTGCCCTCTCCTGCCCCGATGCCACCCACTAAGTGTCTTGCTTCTGGCTCTTTCCAAATGGCCATCGACGTGCGATCCTTGTCAAACGGGAGGGTAAAATCACATGTTGAATTCACGCACTCTACTAGGAACCGGGGGTCTACTGTTGCTCGTCGGCCTCGCCACGCCTGGCTGTGCCACTCACAAATATGTCCAGCAACAGGTCGGCACGGTCGACAAGCGTGTCAGCGATGTCGACAAGAAACAGTCCGATGCCATCGCGAACCTGGACAACAAGGAACAGAAGGATGTATCGCGTGTAGAAGAGCGCGCGATGAGCGCCGAGAGCAAGGCCAACGACGCAGCCAAGGCGGCCCAGACGGCCGACCAGAAGGCGGTTCAGGCCGGCCAGGACGCGCAAGCCGCGAACGGGCTCGCTCAGCAGGCGAACACAAAGGTGGCGGATGTCCAGCATCAGGTTGAGACTATCGACAACTACAAGGTGGCCACGACCCAGGACGTCCTGTTCGGCTTCAACAAAGCCACACTGACGGATGAACAGAAGGCCAAGCTCGACACGGTCGTTCAGGCGGTGCAGGCTATGCCGCGCTTCCAGATCGAGGTGCAAGGCTTCACGGATCGTGTCGGTTCGCCGGCTTACAACATCAACTTGAGCGCGCGCCGCGCCGATGCCGTAGTTCGGTACCTGGTGGACAAGGGTGTTGCACTCCGCCGCGTCCACACCATCGGCCTGGGCGAAACGCCCAAGACGGATGCGAAGGTGAGCAAGAAGGAAATGCGCCACGTGGTGGTGAACCTGCTTGTGCCGGATGCCACGATGTCGGCCAGCGCCGCGCCGGGAACTCACTAGCCAGTCGCTGACTGAAGACCAGGCTTGGAACGCCGGGGACAGTTCATTCTGTCCCCGGTTCGTTTTACTGAACGCTCTTGAGAAGGTCTTCGGCCAGCACTCGGGCGCGTTCGGAGAGGTTTCGGGCGCGGAACAGGTCCGCTTTGCGCGCCTCGCTGGCCTGGTCGATGAAGGCTCGGACCCGGGCCAGGTACGTCGTCTGCTCCCGGTCCAGCCGCCGGTTCTCCACCATCGCAACCGCTCTCTGAGCTTCGGCGATATTCCTCTCGATCTCTTCGTTGTAGGCTTTCGTCTGCTCCGGGGTCAAGACCTGCTCGAACTGGGGCAGGGGTACGGCGGCAGCCGGGGGCTCAGGCTGCTCGGGTGCGGGCGGCGTCGCATCGGCGTCGTCATGCGCGCGCGGCTTTTTGGGGCGACGCGGCGCCGGCGGAAGCGGTTCGATCGGCACGGCGGGCCCGGCTTTGGTGAGATCCGGCTGTGTGGCGGGAATTCCAGGAGGAGCGGGCAGGGCGACATCCCGCGGCTTGGGGCGCACCGCGGGAGCCGTCGGCGCCGGAACTGGCGGCGGCACGGGCGTGGCCTTCTTCTTGTGAAATGGCCATACGGCACACGAGGGCGTTCCAATCGCCATGGCCAGCGCCGCAACCAAGAGGACTCGCGTGTTTCTCATCCTTGCCCGCTTCGCTCAGTCGCCGGTTGTGCCCTCTTTCGCAATGGACTGCGCTCGGCCAAACTCCTCCTTGTAGATCGCCGGGATCCGCAGGCGAAAAGTCGCTCCCCGGCCGCTTTCACTCGTGAAGTCGATAGTACCATTGTGCAACTGAACCACGCGGAAGGTCACGGCGAGACCGATCCCAGAGCCCTTGCCCTTGGTTGTGAAGTACAGATGAAAGATCTGCTCTCGGATCTCCGGCGGGATGCCGGCGCCCTCGTCGGAGATGCTCACGCAACACTCGTCGCCCTCGCGCGCGAGCTGGATCCGTAAAAGGCCGCCGTTCTTCATGGCCTCGACGCCGTTGGCCACCACGTTCAGGATGGCCTGCTGCAACAGGTCGGGGTCGCCATGGACGAAGATCTCTTCGGAGTCGGAATCCACCTCGATGTGCACGTTCTGGCGGCCGGCCGAGGGGCCCACCAGCCCGGCCACGTCCTGAACCAACGTGACCATCCCAAGGTCGCGCATCTTCAGGTCGACGGGACGCGTGAAATCGAGGAAGGTCTTCACCACGCGGTCCAGGCGCAGGATCTCGCGGGCGATCGTCTCGATCTCGACCCCAACCTCTTCATAGTGGTCGCCCAGCTTCGACTTGAGCACCTCCATGTGGACCGTGATGGCCTGCAACGGGTTCTTGATTTCGTGCGCCACTCCGCCGGTCAGGCGGCTGATGGCGGCGAGGCGCGCCGAGACGTCCAGCTGCGAACGGATCTGGCGCCGGGTCTCGGCGTCGCGCAAGGTGATCAGCGTGCCAATGCGCTGGCGGTCCGGGAACGACTCCAGCACCTCGGCGCTCGCCAGCACGCGCGTGCCCGGCCCGCTCTCGAGCGCCAGAGCGACGTCCCTCAGAGGCTGGCGCAGCTCGATCGCATTGCGCAAGGCCGCGCCCAGCGCCGTCGAAGGGGGAAACAGCTCGGTGAGCGTGCGGCCCATGATCTCCCAGCGGCCGCGGCCCAGGATGCTCTCAGCCGCGCGGCCCGCCATCACCAGGCGGTCGTCGCGGTCGAACAGCAGCACTACTTCCTCAAGCCGCTCGAGAAGCTGCTCCACGTTGCTGCGCAGCTGAATGGCGTCCTGCCGCGCGCCGCGATACTGCTGCCCCAGCAGGTTCAGTTTGGACTGCACGGCGGCGAATTCCTTGGCCGAACCTTCGGGCACCCAGGACGCATTGGCCAACTCGCCCCGGCTGATCCGGTCGATGGCCTGGCCGATGTTATCGAGCGGGCGCAGAACCAGGTTCGAAACGACTACCGCCAGCAGCAGTGACAGCAACAACGCGCACAGGAAGATCACGGCAATGCTTCGCACCTGCGGCAGCACCATCTCGCGCAGCAGGACGGAGGAAAGCACGACGTCAATGCTGAAGACGGCCGTCTTCTGCCCCTGTTCGGCGATGGGCAGCATGACCTGGTAGTCCCGACGCTCGGAGAAGATCTCCGACAGCTTCTGCCAGGGGCTCTTCTCGGCCCACGCATTGAAATCCGGCAGGCGCGCGATCCTCTGGCCGACACGATAGGGCAACGAGTCCGCCAGAATGCGCCCGGAGGCGTCGGAAAT
The DNA here is from genome assembly GCA_964493965.1 of uncultured Solibacteraceae bacterium. Lineage (GTDB taxonomy): Bacteria > Acidobacteriota > Terriglobia > Bryobacterales > Bryobacteraceae > DASWZN01. Next base: position 5,317 of record CAZBQQ010000090.1, on the reverse strand, counting down.
CGAGATCTCAACGATCGCCCGGGAGTTCGACACGGTGTCGCGGAGAAAGACAGGTAACTGGTCGTCGGCTGCGACCAGGCTGGCATAGAGCGTTGTGTGGACTTCGGTCCGCCGCTGCGGCGGCAAATCGTACACCATCTCGCGCAACCGCTGGGAGACGAAGGTTTTGACTTCGTGACCGATATTCTCGGACCGCTGCAGGACGTCTTCGAAGCCGAAGGCGCCGAGCGTGTAGAGGTGAAGGAGCGAGAGCGCCGTGACCACGGAGAACATCAGCATCAGGACGAACAGGCGCAGCCGCGTCCGCATCGACAAATCACCCGGCCGCGGCACGAAGCGGAGCCACAGCGTGGCCACGGTCTGGAGTACGGCAGTGCGCATCGGAATCATTGGTCAACCTGGACCTGGGCAGTGTGGAGCAGGTCGGCAACCTGCGGCGGGTTGCGCCGGTTCGCAGCCGGCGCGCAGGATACCATCCTGCCCCACAATGGAATACTAAGTGGCATTGCGCTTCAGCCCGGCGCCACCTCGCTCTCGGCCGCGCCATACTCCTTCAGCTTGTTGTGCAGCGTCTTCAGGCTGATCCCGAGAATCTCCGCGGCCCGCGTCTTGTTGTTTCTGGTGTGCTCGAGGGTGTGCTGGATGAGCGCCTTCTCCGCTTCGTCGATGGTGGTGCCGACGCGCAGCCGGACCGATGCGGGATCGCCAGCGTCAGCGGCCCGGACCGCCGCCACCGTGGAGTTGAAGTTCCCCGGAAGGTGGACAGCGCGGATGGTTCCTTCGCCGGTGAGGATCACCGCTCGCTCCAGAGTGTTCCTGAGTTCCCTCACGTTGCCCGGCCAGTGATAGCGGCGAAATTCCTCCATCACGTCCAGCGACACGTCGACGACCTTGGTGCCGTGCTTCCGGTTCATGTCTCCAAGCAGCGCCTCGGTAAGCAGAGGAATGTCCTCAAGACGGTCGCGGAGCGGCGGAAGCACGATATGGAAGACATTGAGCCGGTAGTACAGATCTTCGCGCAGCTCGTTCTTCTTGAGCGCTTCGGAGAGGACCTTGTTGGTGGAGGCGATGACGCGGACGTCTACCAGAATCTCGCTCTTGCCGCCCAGGCGGCGGACGCGCGAATCCTCGAGCACGCGCAGAAGCTTGGCCTGTGTGGCTACCGGCATGTCGCCGATCTCGTCCAGGAGCAGCGTGCCGTTCTGCGCCAACTCGAAGCAGCCGGCGCGGCGCTCGAGCGCACCGGTGAAGGCGCCCTTTTCGTGCCCGAACAACTCGCTCTCCATCAGCGTCTCCGGCATGGCGGCGCAGTTGATGGCGACGAACGGGCCGCTCGCGCGCGGGCTGAGGCTGTGGATGGCGCGCGCCACCAGTTCCTTGCCGGTTCCGCTCTCGCCGGTCACCAGCACCGCGGCCTTGCTGGGCGCCACCTGCCGCACCAGGGAAAAGACCTCCTGCATGGGAGCGGCGCGTCCCACCAGTTCTCCCAGAATGCCCTGGTAGCTCAGTTCGCGCTTGAGCCGTTCGGCCTCCTGCACCAGGCGATGCTGCGACGCGGCACGCTCGAGCAGCACACGTAGCGCCCGCGGTTCGATGGGCTTCTCAAGGAACCAGAAGGCGCCCAGATCGTGCATGGTGGAGATGGCCGTCTCGATGTTGCCGAAAGCCGTGACCACGATCGCGGGCGGGCCACCTCCCTGGGCTGCCAGACGGCGCAGCAGTTCGAAGCCGTCCATGCGCGGCATCATGAGATCGGTGACCATGACGTGCGCGGGAAAAGTGCCGAGCTTGTCCAGCGCTTCCTGGCCGTCGGCAGCGGTTTCAGCGGTAAAGCCCCAAGCGGTGACCATGCTCGCCAGTCCTGTCCGCTGGTTCTCTTCGTCATCGACAATCAGCACCCGGGTAGCGTTGCCAGCCATGTCCCTATTTTGCTCTATTCGGGGATGGAGCCGTCGCTGACGCGGCGGGGGGATGCTCGGCGCCCGCGGTCTGAAGGGTCGGGGGCAGCCGGCGCGCGGGTGTTGCGGCTCAGTCCGCTCCCTGGCGGTCGCGGCTCGGTACTGGGCGGTGCGGCGGGTTGCGGCCGGTCCGCTTCCTGACGGTCGCGGTTCGGTGCTGGGCGGGGCAGCGGGTGGTCTGCGGCATGGTCCGCTCCCTGGCCGTCGCGGTTCGGTACGGGGCTGTTCTGTGGTAGCCTTTTCTCGACTATGTTTGATCTTGCGGTTTGCGCGCGGCAGGAGATGATTGCGGAGGGGTTCGAGCCGGATTTTCCTCCGGAAGTCGAGCAGCAGGTGGCGGCGCTTGCCGCGCGGGCGGCGCCGGCGGTCGATGGCGGCCTGCGCGACTTGCGGCAGCTGCCCTGGTCCTCCATCGATAACGACAGCTCCCGCGACCTGGACCAGATCGAGGCGGCCGCGCGCGTGGACGGCGGCATCCGCGTGCTGGTCGGGATCGCCGATGTAAACGCGGACGTGGAGGCAGGGTCGCCTATCGACTGCCACGCGGCCAAACAGACGACCTCGGTCTACACCGATATTCGAACGTTCCCGATGCTGCCCGAGAAACTCTCGACGGACCTCACATCGCTCAACGAGGGCGCGGACCGGCGGGCCGTGGTGGTGGAGTTCGTGGTATCGGCCGATGGCGCAATTTCCGCTCCCGCGATCTATCGCGCGCTGGTGCGCAACAAAGCGCAATTGACGTACCACGCGGTGGGACCGTGGCTGGAGGGAACGGCCGCTGCTCCCCAGAAGCTGGCGGCATCCGCGGAACTCACGGCGCAGCTCAAGATGCAGGACGAGGCCGCGCAGGCGCTTCGCGCGCAGCGTCACCGGCTGGGCGCGCTGAGCTTCGAGCGGCCCGAGACGCAGCCCATCCTGACCGGCGGCAAGGTGACGGGCATCGCGGTCGAGCGGCAGAACCGCGCCGGGGCGCTGATCGAAGACTTCATGATCGGGGCGAACGAGGTGATGGCGCGGACGCTGACGGAGGCCGGAGTGTCTTCGATCCGCCGCGTCGTCAAGTCGCCTGAGCGCTGGCCGCGCATCGTGGAACTGGCGGCGCAGCACGGAGGGCATCTGCCGGCGCAGCCGGACGCGGTGGCGCTCAGTGCGTTTCTGGCACAGCGGAAGGCAGCGGACCCCGACCACTTTGCGGACGTGTCGCTGACCGTGATCAAGCTGATGGGGCCGGGCGAGTACGTGCTGATGCGGCCGGGCGAGGACTCGCCGGGGCACTTCGCGCTGGCGGCGCACGACTACACGCACTCGACGGCGCCCAACCGCCGCTTCGCCGATCTCGTTACGCAGCGGCTGATCGGGGCCGTCCTGGCGAAGCAGCCGGCGCCGTATTCGGACGATGCGCTGGATGGGATCGCGCGCAACTGCACGCTCAAGGAGGACGCGGCGCGCAAGGTGGAGCGCATCATGCAGAAGCGCATCGCGGCGGTCGCGCTGGCGGGCCGGGTCGGCGAATCGTTCCCGGCGGTGGTGACGGGCGTGACGCCGAAGGGAGTCTACGTGCGGGTCTTCGATCCTCCGGTCGAAGGACGGCTGATGCGCGGCGAGCAAGGCGTGGACGTGGGCGACCGGGTGCGCGTGACGCTGCTGGCCACGGATCCGCAGCGCGGCTTCATCGATTTCGGCAGGTGAGCGATGCGGTGGCTGCTCGTGCTGGTGGCGGCGGTTGCGTGGGGACAGATTGTGGTGCGCCAGGGCGAGGTGATCCAGGTCCGCACGCCGGGGCCCGCGGCCGAAGCGCGCATGGACGGCCGGACGGTTCGCCTGTTCGTCCAGCCGGAAGGCGGGACGCTGGGGCTGATGCCGGTGCCGGCGTTGAAGGCGCCGGGCAAGTACGCGCTCGACCTGGTGGGGGCCGACGGCAAGGTGCTCTCGAGCGAGACAGTGACGGTTCGGGACGCACATTTCCGCACGCAGAACGTGGTGCTGGAGAAGGCGACGGCGGAACTCGCGCCGTCCCCGGGCGAGATGGACACGGTGGACGCGTTCCTCAAGTCCGTCAGCGAGAACAGACACTGGGCGGAGCCGCTGCGCCTGCCGGTTCCGGGATGTATGACGTCGCCCTTCGGCGTGAAGCGGTTGCGGAACGGGAAGCCGACGGGGCAGATCCACGCGGGGCTCGATCAACGGTCGGCGGCGGGGAGGCCGGTGCACGCGGTGGCGGACGGCGTGGTGAAACTGGTCAAGGCGTACAACATCCACGGGGGAACGGTGGGCATCGACCACGGGCAGGGGCTGGAGTCGATGTACCTGCACCTGTCTCGGTTCGCGGTGGCGGAAGGGGCGGCGGTGAAGAAGGGCGACGTGATCGGGTACTCGGGATCGACGGGCCGGTCGAACGCGCCGCACCTGCACTGGTCGCTGTATGCGAACGGAGTGCCGGTGAACCCGCTGCAGTGGGTGGGGCTGAAGGCGTGTCCCGTAAAGCATTGATTGCGCAGAGGTTGGACGCCGCTGGGTTCTTCGTGCATTTTTCGAGTTCGGGGTCGGCGTCGGGTCGGGAACAGCGGGCATCGCGACTTCAGTGGAGCACGGGTGGCGGGTGCGGCACGGGGTCGGGGCGGGGAGGTTATTGAGGGGCAGGGAGAAAAAGAAATCGGAGGTTGGCGAACGGCCGGCTAGAGCCGACCGAGTTGCGCCTCGAGATCAGCAACTCGCGGCGCAGCTGCGCGAGTCTCGCCCTCCGCCAGGTCTAAGGGTCGGCTTGCTTCATAAGAGGGGCCAGAAAGTCGCAGATGTGGTCGTGTCCCATTAGCCGCGCCAGTGCGAACGGCGGGTAGCCATCGTTGAGTGCGAACATGTCTGCACCGTTCTCAATCAAGAGCTTAACCATGTCGAGCTTGCCCCTGCTGCTGGCAACGTGCAGCGGGGTGTAGCCAAGGTCTCCGGCTTTGTTGATGTCAATTCCGGCGTCGATGAGCGCCCTGGTCACGGAGAGGTCGCCATACCCAACGGCGAGATGAAGTGCGTTATCACCATCACAGTTGGACGCGTTGATATCGGACAGATCAACCCCCTCCCACAGTGGCAGGTCGCGCGTGACGGCAAACAGGCGCGTGATCTCTTCGTCCATATCAATCGAGCTTAGCTGTCGAGCTTAGCGCAACCCGGGCCAGCGCGAGTGCTATCATAGATCTGACCAGACTGGTCAGAACGAGGTTGGCGCGAATGAAGAAGGCGAAGAAACACGCGGCGGCTCGGAAGGAGTGGCAGCTCCAGGAGGCCAAGGCGCAGTTTAGCGAGGTGTTTCGGCTGGCGCAGGAGCGGGGACCGCAGCGCGTGACGAAGCACGGAAGAAC